>JAAZAN010000151.1 GCA_012514315.1 Chloroflexota bacterium | reverse complement strand
TCCCAGCTTCTCAGCTCATCCATGAAGGCGTGAGCTGTCATATCCAAGTGTAGCGGCGTGATCGAGATGTAACCGTGGGCCAGTGCCCAGAAGTCGGTGCCCTCCTCAATAACGCCCGTCGGCGGTGGGCCGCCGATCCAGTAGTAGGGGCGGTCGCGAGGGTCGAGCCGTCGTATCAACTCGTCGCGATAGATGCGTGATCCCATACGGGTGATCATCGTGCCAGCGATGCGATCAGGCGGGAGCGCGGGCACGTTGACGTTCAGCAATACGTTGGCGGGTAACCCGTGAGTCAGCACCTGACGCGCCAGTGAGGCGGCCGCGGTCCCAGCCACGTCGAAGTCCACGCTTGTGAGGGAATACAGCGAGACCGCGATGGAGGGAACACCACCGGCGATGGCGCCTTCCATAGCCGCTGTCACCGTGCCTGAGTAGGTGATGTCATGTCCCAGGTTCGCTCCCTGGTTGATGCCGGCGACGACCAGGTCGATTGGACCGTCGACGATGCCCAGGAATGCAAGTGCTACCGCGTCGGACGGGGCGCCATCCGTTGCCAGCGCTGGGGTGCCATCGGCCAGCAGCGTCTCGTCCACCCGCAACGGCTTATGCATCGTCTTGACGTGGCCAGAGGCTGACCAGTTTCGGTTTGGCGCCAGAACGGTCACATGGCCGACAGGACTCAGAGCATTCTTCAGTGCCAGAAGGCCAGGTGCGGAGATGCCGTCGTCGTTAGTGATGAGGATATGGGGGCGGCTGGAAGCCACTACTCCTCCTGTTCACGAGGCGCCACACTGACCGTCGTGGGCGGTGTCCTCGTCTCATTCCCGGCAGCGTCCACAGCCACCACATGAAACGATCGTGTTCCTACCCCAGTGATGATGAAGTTCACATTGTAGGGTGCTACCGTGCGGATCGCGAAAGGCGTCAACTCTCCCTCGGGTGTCGTTGACCCAGGGTATGAGTAGAACTCAACACGGTCAATGGAGACGTCTCGCACCTCTGCATTGATGTTGACCCATTCGTCAAATCCGGAGCGAAACACGGCGCCGTTCTGCGGATAGGTGAGGTCCACTGTCGGAGCGACGTTGTCTACAGTGACCTGGATCGTTGTCTCCCGCAAGGCGCTGGAGTGATCTACCACGCTGAGGCGCAGACTGTACAGCCCGTCCAGGCCTGTGGTATCCCAGTACTCCAGGACTCCCTGGTCGACTTGCTCGCCGTGATCGCTTCCGATCTGAATCCATTCGGTGGGGTTTAGCCCCTGGCCGAACACCACCCGGTAGTAGTTGAAGTCGCCCCCGCGGGCGCTCCCCGTTATCGGAACGGTGGCGGCGATGTAGGAGTAGGGCGAGGGATACATAATGGCGACCTCGGCGTCACGCTGTGACGGCCCGTAGATCGTATCGTACTCGGTGGGCGGCGTGGCCGGGCGCTGCTCCTCCGGCAGGCTGGCGAGCCAGTCCGCCGCCTCAGGCGGATAGACGTGATAGACGCGCTCCTCGCACAGTTCGGGAGGCGAAAACACGGTGCACAACCGCCCCGTCTCCCGGTTCACGCGGAATGTTTGGTGAATCGTGCAGTGTTCCCTTGGCTCAGTACCTGGGATGAACAACTCATTGACTGTGGGGCACTCTGGTCCCGGCAGCTTACCAGAGAGTGAACATACCGCCATCTCGATCAGGCCGTCTGGGCGGACGAACGGGGCGATCTCAGCATCCCGCAGCTCATACTCCATCACCGCGCGCCAGATGGGCGCCGCACCGGATATGCCGGCCAGCGACACCATCTCCGAGTTGTCGGTGTTGCCTACCCAGACCGCCGTGACAAGTTGAGGGGTGTAGCCTACGGTCCATGCGTCGCGGTAGTTATTCGTCGTACCGGTCTTCGCCGCTGCCGGTCGATCGTTGGCCATCTCCAGGGCGTTGGGATGTCCGAACTCGGCGTAGCGCGCCCGTTGGTCCGAGAGCATGCTGTTCATAAGGTAGGCGAGCTGTGGCGACAGTATCTCCTGCGTCTCGGGCTGATCGTATTCGTACAGGATTCGCCCGTTCCGGTCCTCGACGCGCAGAATCGCTACAGGATCCAGTTCACGGTAGCCTGCCCTAACCTGATTGGGTGGGATCGGCGTGCCATACATGGCGCCGCCATTGGCCAATACAGAGAACGCGTAGGCCATATCCATCACGTGCACTTCACCACCACCGAGCGTCAGGCTCAGGCCGTAGTAGTCAAGTCCTTCGTCGAGCGTGTTGATGCCCATCCGGTGGGCAATGCGGATCACGTTGTCAACCCCAGCGATCTGCATCGCCTCTACGGCGGGGATGTTGTACGAATTGGCCAGCGCGGTTCGCATTCGCATAGCGCCGTGATACTGTCGATCGTAGTTCTCGGGCACATATGGGTACCCGGTCCCCTGCTGGAACGCGCTTCGTACGTCGAGAAACATATGAGCTGCGTTGTAGCCCTGTGATAGCATGGTCAGATAGGTGAAGGGCTTGAACGAAGAGCCTGGCTGGCGCCCAGTTCCATCAACGGCGACGTTGAACTGCCCATCGATCTCATTGTTCCAGTAGTCCAAGCTGCCAACCATCGCCAAGATCTCGCCGGTGCCGGGCCGCAGGACCACGACTGAGGCATTGGAGACGTTGTGGTCTCGACCAACTTGCGAGGCGCGCAGCGCTGGCAGAAACTGAGCGGCCACGCACCCGCTATCGAGAGCTTCTTGGATGACAGTGGCTTCGTCCTCGCCTGAGAGCCGTCGAACGTGAGCCTGGGCGACACATTGTGCCTGGTTCTGCAGATCAAGATCGATTGTCGTATAGACACGCAGACCACCGCGATACACTACTTCGGTTCCGTACATGCGCTCAAGCTGCTTACGGGCGTAGACCGAGAAATGCGGCGCCAGGATGTCGTATCTTTCGGTGATGTGCGAGAGATTCCAGGGTTCGTACTTGGCTGCGACGGCTTCCTCCGGTGTGATGCAGCCCTGTTTCACCATGGCATCGAGCACCAATGCCTGGCGCTCGCGGGCCGCCTGCGGATCGTCGAACGGGTTCAGGAGGGGATATTGAGGAATGGCCGCCAGTGTTGCGGCCTCCGACAGCGTCAGCTCGCCCACGGTCTTGCCGAAGTACACACGTGCAGCCGCTTCTATCCCGTAGGCAAGGTTAGCGTATGGGTTCGTGTTCAGATACCATTCGAGAATCTGTTCCTTGCTGTACCTCTGGGTGATGCGGTACGCTAGCAGAATCTCAGTGATCTTACGCTCGTAATCCTCCCATTGGGCTCCTTCGGCCCCGATGTATCGTTTCTCTGGCTCGATGATCACGTTCTTGATGAGCTGTTGCGTGATTGAAGAACCACCCTGTATCTCCTGACCGCGGATGTTGGCCCAGAAGGCGCGCGCGATACCGCGTATGTTGATACCAGGATTCTCCCAGAAAGTGCGGTCCTCAATGGCGACGGTTGCGCACAAGATGTTCTCAGGCATCTGATCCAGCGTGACCCACGTTCGGTCTCCGCCAGTGGGGTCGATCACTTCGTAGAGCAGGATCTGACCAGTGCGGTCGTAGATCTTACTCGTCTCGAATGTCTGCTCTGCCTGTTCGACCTGTTCCAGAGCGGGCAGATCGCGAGTGAAGTATGAATAAGCACCGACGGCGCTGGCGACACCGCCCGCAATGACCACAACGACGGTAGCTGCGACAGCGAGGGCGAGCACGCTGGCGATGCGTAGAATCTGTCTGAGACCGCCCTGCTCTCTGGCAGCCAGGCGGTGTCTCCGTTTGATCGCTAGATGCCTCACGATGTGTACAGGTGTCATGGACCTCATTCGCTCCATCTGCGTGAATCAAGAGAATCGTACCAGAAAGGTCCGTGATTAGCAAGTCTGGTGGGGCTTTCGCTTGCCGCGCCGCTTCACCTGTGGTAGACTACGATTTGACCTCATTCTCGATCAATCAACCAGAGGAGCCACCGATTCTATGAGCCAGACCAAGGGCCGTGTATTTTCGGGCGCCCGTCCCACTGGACGCCAGCATCTAGGCAACTACCTCGGAGCAATCCGCAACTACGTCGCGATGCAGGATAGCTACGAGTGTATCTACTGCATTGTCGATCTCCATGCGCTGACCACACTGGAGAACACTGGTATGCTGCGTGAGTGGACCTACGAGATGGCTCTCGACTGGCTTGCTGCCGGTATGGATCCGGACCGGGGCACGATCATCTTCGTCCAATCACACGTTCCCCAGGTGACCGAGTTGCACACCATTCTGTCTATGGTCACACCGTTGGGGTGGTTGACCCGCCTGCCGACTTTCAAGGAGAAGGTCCGTCAGCAACCCGACAATGTCAACTATGGTTTGGTGGGCTACCCCGTGCTGATGGCGTCTGATATCGCGTTGTACAAGGCCGATACGGTGCCGGTTGGCGTTGACCAGTTGCCTCATCTGGAGTTCACACGCGAGATCGTGCGCCGCTTCAACGCACACTTTGGCGACATCCTCATCGAGCCGCAGGCTAAGCACACCGAGTTCACCAAGGTGCTTGGAACTGATGGCCAGCAGAAGATGAGCAAGTCATTGAACAACCACATAGAGATTGCTGCTACTCCGGACGAGATTACTCAGCGCGTGATGGGTATGGTCACTGATCCAGCACGCCGCTACCGCAATGACCCAGGGCATCCGGAAGTGTGCAACGTCTACTCACTTCACACCTTCTTCTCTCCTGGCGACTACGAGCGGATCGAGCACGAGTGCCGTTCAGCGGAGATCGGCTGTGTCCAGTGTAAGAGACTGTTCGCTCAGCACCTGAGTGACTACTTCGCACCGTTCAGGGAGCGACGCGCCGCATTGGCCGAGAACCCGGACCACGTCTGGGATCTGCTGACCGATGGAGCCCGCCGCGCGAGTGCAATTGCGTCAGAGACGATTGCCCAGGTGAAGGACGCTGTCGGGTTGCCGTAGGCTGAGCGGATAACCGATGAGAACGGTCGTACAGCGAGTCAGCCAGGCGTCGGTGACTGTCGATGGTCGGCTGGTCGGGGCCATTGGCCGTGGCGTAGTGGTTCTGGTAGGCGTCACGCACGCGGACACGACGGCCGATGCCGATTGGTTAGCGCGCAAGATCGCCGGGTTGCGCATCTTCGAGGATGCGGACGGCAAGATGAACGCCGGGTTGATCGATGTGGGTGGCGCTGCGCTGGTTGTTTCCCAGTTCACGCTCTACGGTGATGCACGTAAGGGCCGGCGCCCCGGTTTCACGGAGGCCGCGCTGCCGGAAGTGGCGGAACCCCTGGTCGATCGATTCGCTGAGACGCTGCGCGCCCACGGCGTCGCGGTGGAGACGGGTGTCTTCGGGGCGAACATGCTGGTTGAGATCCATAACGATGGCCCCGTGACGCTAGTCATCGACCGTGGGTAAGCGATGGAGATGACGGCAACTTGGCCGTAACCAGGATCGCCGGGCGGGGTTGTAGTTGTCTGGACAGGCAAGCGTCCAGGACGACCACGATGGGCGTGCTGAGGTCGTGTCCGATGCTGGTTTCAGCAGACAGTAGATGGTCGACATCTGGCTCTTGCGGTTGAAAGGGATATCATGGTCAGGATAGTCACCGATACGACGTCCGGTCTTCCTCTCGATCTGGCCGCTGCCTATGATGTGCCGGTACTGCCACAGATCATCATCTTTGGTGAGCAGTCGTTCCGGGATGATGTGGAACTAGATACGCCCACATTCCTTGCCAAGTTGCGTGCGTCCCCGGTGCTTCCCAAGACAGCCGCCCCACCGCCTGCGCTATACGCCCCGATCTTCGATCGGCTCCTAGCGGACGGTGAGACAGTGATCTGTCTGCACCCATCGGCCAAAGTAAGCGGTACCGTCCGTTCGGCAACGGTTGCAGCAGAGGATTACCCCGATGCCGATATCCGCGTCATCGATACAGGTTCCGTTGCGGCGCCCTTAGCGACGATGGTTCTGTTGGCCGCGCAATGGGCACGGGACGGCATCGGTGCGGACGAGATTGTCGAGCGGGTTCACGATCTCATCGGTCGTCAGGCGATCTACTTCGTCGTTGACACGCTGGAGTATCTTCACAAGGGTGGACGAATTGGCGGCGCCAGAGCGCTTCTGGGTGGTTTGCTTCAGGTCAAGCCTATTCTCACGGTACAGGATGGTCAGGTTGCACCGTTCGAACAGCAACGGACATCCCGCCGGGCGATTGCCCGGCTTCGGGAGCTTGTTTCGGAACAGTGTCCGGCCAATGATGGCGCGCATCTGTCTGTGATGCACATCGGGGCGGAGACTGAGGCGAGGACGATGGCTGCGGAGTTCAAGCAGCTGCTAGGGTTGTCTGAGGTGCCAATCTACTTGCTCCCGCCCGCGATCGGTGTGCATGCGGGGCCGGGAGCTGTGGCAGTCAGCTTCTTTCGGGAAACCACGTGAGGGTATGCATTGACCAGGTTTGATATTATCGAAGTAGATCCCACAAACCGGCGTGACAGGCGCCGGTTTGTGGAGTTTCCATTCCGATTGTACCGAGGCAATCGACAATGGGTCCCCCCGTTGGTGTCGGGTGAGTATCGGCGATTCGATCGAGACAGCTACTCATACTATCGTCATTCCGACGCGGCCTTCTTTCTGGCCACGCAGGGTCGTGATGTTCTGGGCAGGATCGCTGTGTTGGAGCCTCGTCGCCGCAATGCCTACAGAGACGAGAGATGCGCGTTCTTCTACCTTTTCGATGCAGTGGACGATAGGGCTGTGGCGCGAGCCCTGTTCGATTCTGCAATGGACTGGGCCCGCGGTCGCGGCCTCAATCATATGATGGGGCCTGAAGGATTCATCGCTGGAGACGGTCTCGGCGTATTAATTGAGGGCTTCGAGTTCCTACCTGCTATGGGCATACCCTACAATGCGCCGTACTACGATGATCTCGTGGTCAACAATGGGTTTCGGAAGTGGACGGACTTCTACTCGTGTCGTCTGAGCGGCGATTTCGTTATGCCGGAGCGGGTCTCACGTATTGCCGAGCGAGTGAAGCAGCGGAGCGGCTTGCGGATCGTGGAGGTTGGGTCGAGGTCGGAGATGGTCGCGCTGGCTCCCAAGGTTATCCGAGCCTACAATCGCGCCTTCGAGAGCAACCCGCGCTTCGTACCCATAGAAGGTGATGATCAAGGAGAGGTCACCGGTCGCCTGTTGGGAGTGACTCGGCCCGACCTGGTGAGGCTTGTTGCTGACGGCGACGAGATCGTAGGGTTTGTACTGGGATTTCCCAATGTCTCGAAAGCCCTTCAGCGATGCGGTGGGCGACTCTACCCCTTTGGTTGGGCGTTACTGCTCTGGGATTTCCACCACACCCGGTGGATTGACATCAATGGCGGCGGGATTCTGCCTGAGTACCAGGGGCTCGGAGCCAACGCGATCCTGTATGACGAACTGTTCAGGATACGGTTGGCACAGGGCGTCAAGCTTGTTGATCTGGTGCAGGTCAACGAGCAGAACCTCAAGATGGTGCGAGAACTGGAGGCTGTCGGACTCTCCGTTCATAAGCGACACCGACAGTACGAACGCGAGATATGAGGTGAGGAGTGACCACCTCGCGCTCAGTGAATGTGGACGCAGGCGGACTGGTCGTCGTGCGCCGCGCACAGGCCAGACGCGGATTCCGTGTCGCGGCGCTGTGTGCGTTGTGAGCAACGTTCAGATGAGCCCCTGCAGTTTCTGGCGAAGAATCTCGATCTGCTGGACGCCAACGACCCGATCGACCTCACGTCCATTCTGGAAGTAGATGATCGTGGGGATGCTTTGGACGCCATACCGCTGTGCCGTGCGTGGATTGGCGTCGACATCGACTTTGGCGATAACTGCGCGACCGCCGAACTCCCCAGCCAGCGATTCGACGATTGGTGCAACCATTCGGCACGGCCCGCACCAAGATGCCCAGAAGTCAACCAACGCCGGAGTTCGCGCTGAAAGGACGACTTGATCGAAGTCGGAGTCAGTGACGACAACGGGGTGGCCACCTGATGGCGGCTCAGTCTGTGTCGGTCTGCGAGTGACAGGGCGCGGACCTTCTCCCAGAAGATAGTGCATCCACGGTTCCAGTGCTTCTACTGAGGGCATACCCTTTGCCCGCGCGATGAGCTTGCCATCCCGGAAGAAGAGGAACTGGGGCGACGAGTCCACACTGAACTGTGCCTGCGCTCTGCTGGCTTCAGCAAGATCGAGCTTCACAATGAGCGCCTTACCCGCGTACGCGCTGGCGACCTGGTCCAGCACCAGATTGAGCTGGTCGCGCGACGTCGTCTGTGATGACCAGAATACCCCCACTGCGGGGAGCGAGCCCTGCAGCAGGAGCCGTTCGTAACTCGAGTCGTTGACGTTCACCGGCGTATCGAATTGCATCAGCATCCACCTCCCGGGTCATGAGCCAAACCACCGTCTTGGTCTCTCTGTGTGGTCTCTCTGGATTATAGACACACCGAGCGCACTTGACAAGAATGCAGAGTGGTTTATAATTGTCACGTATTCTTGAGGAGGTGGCAGACATGCGCATGATGTTGGCAGTTGTTTTCGCTAACCGGCTGTCCGATCCGGATATGGCCGGATCACTGTCTTCTCGCAGTGCGCATGGTATGAGGTGAGTTAGAGCTTCGTGGCCGTGGGCACGTGCGATGTCCACGGCCTTTTTTTGTGTCTGCATGTCGAAGGCTGTGGGCCTGGGTCCGCAGCCTTCTGCTGTCCATGGCCAGCATCCCGTGCCCGATGTGGTGGAAGTCGTTAGCATAGGCCGGCGGATTGAGGAGAGTTGGAGGGGTAGGATGACGAACGAACAGACGAAAATCACTGCGCTCTTCTTTGATTTCGGCGGGGTGATCCAGCGGACCTTCGATCCCAGACCCCGTCGATGCCTGGATCAGGATCTCGGGCTACCCTCGGGTGGCGCCGAACGGGCGGTCTTCGGAAGCGCGCACTGGGGCGACCTGGAGCTCGGCCGCATCCAAGAGGACGAGTTCTGGCGTGACCTGGCGGTCCGGTTGAGCCTCAGTGCGAATGATCTGGAGCAGTTCATCCGGCGGTTCTGGGAGGGAGACCGGCTGGACCTCGAGCTGCTGAACCTGATTCGGAGGCTCCGGTCGAAGGGGTTATCTACGGTTCTGCTCAGTAACGGGCCGGCGGATCGAGCGGACAAGCTTCGAGATCTGGGAGCGGCTGACGCATTTGACTGGTTTGTCGTCTCCGGTCAAGAGGGTGTGATGAAGCCAAATCCAGAGATCTACGAGCGTGCGCTGGCGCGTGCGGGTGTCGCACCGGAAGAGGCGGTCTTCGTAGACGATGTCGTGGACAATGTGACAGCGGCGTCCGACTTGGGCATGACCGGAATCCACTTCAAGGGGCTGGCTCCTCTACGGCTGCAGTTGGCCGAGCTGGGCATTGCTGCGCCAGCGACCGAGCGCTCTGCCGTGACAGGTGTACGCGCCATCATATTCGATTGGGCAGGCGTGCTCGAAGGCTCGCCCGATGCAAGCTACTTCAGCACGTGGGAGGATCGTCTAGGTCTTCGACCTGGAGAGCTTCCGCGCCTTCTGTGGGGGCGTGAGTGGCGCGAGGTGGAGTTGGGGCGCGTACTCACACGCGACTACTGCGAATGGCTTGCCGGGCAGCTTGGTCTATCGGGCCCAGCAGCGGCCAATGCCTTTCTGGAGGAGTTCTATGGCGGAGATTGGCTTCACACCGAGGTCCTGGCCTCGGCCCGATTCTTGCGTGGGCGCTATCGTCTTGCCCTGGTCAGCAACGCTTACGCAGAGCAGGATCAGTGGCTGCGCAAGCAGTTTGGGGTGGATGTCTACACGGACTTCGATGTGTACATCAACTCAGCGCAGACTGGCGTGCGCAAGCCGGACCCGGCCATTCTCGAGCTCGCGTTGGAGCGACTCGATGTGCAGCCCGAAGAGGCCGTATTTATCGACGATGCGCTGCCCAATGTGGATGCGGGGCAGGCATTGGGTCTGCATACCGTTCACTTCGTTGAGCCGACTCACTCGTTGAGGGAGCTGAGCTGTCTATTGGGACATCCGATTCAGGCGTGAGAGGTGGGGCGTCTCGCTCCTCGGGGGTAAGTACCGTGTCAGTGAACATTCCGGACAATCGCATCGATTTCACTGCTGTCTTCTCTGGTAAGCGCTTGGCTGGCGTATGGCGTCTGATGGCGGGCTTTCGTTGGGCCTATCTAGGAGCCACGCTGTGCGTCGGACTGGCTGCGGCCACGAAGACGGCAACCTACTTCATCTTGCGACACTTCGTCGATAACGTATTGACTCAGTCCGATATCAAGTGGGCATTGATGTCTATCGTGGTTGCGTTCATTGGATTGGCCATTCTGCAGGGAGGATTCACGTTCCTCGGGGGGAAGCTGGCGTCCCGTACCGCCGAGGGTGTGGTAAAACGTCTGCGCGACTACCTGTATGATCATATCCAACACCTGGCGTTTGCGTATCACGACCGGACGCCGACCGGTGAACTAATCGAGCGTGCGACTTCGGATGTGGAGTCGATTCGACGCTTCTACAACGACCAGGCTATCGGGGTTGGGCGGATCGTGCTGCTGTTTGGCATCAACTTCGGCGCTGTCCTGCTTCTGAATAGCCGCCTGGCCTATCTGTCGGTGATCGTGGTGCCTATCGTTGTGGCGACCTCGGCCTTGTTCTTCAAGCGTGTGTCGCAGGTCTATGAGTCCTACCAGGATCAGGAGGCGAAGCTGTCGACCACGCTACAGGAGAATCTGACTGGGGTGCGGGTAATCAAGGCGTTCGCACGCCAGGAATACGAGCAGAGCAAGTTCGATGAAGACAACTGGGAGAAGTACCAGCGCGGTCGAAAGCTAGTCAAGATGCACGCGTTGTTCTGGCCCGTCTCCGATATCCTGTGCGGCACACAGATGCTGGGAGGGCTCCTGCTGGGCGCACTGATGGCCATCGATGGCGCCATCACCATAGGCACGTTCGTGGCGTACGCCGGTATGCTCGTCTGGCTGATCTGGCCGATGCGCAATCTGGGCCGGCTGATCGTGCAGATGTCCACGGGCTTCGTTTCGTTCGAGCGCGTGGGTACTGTTCTGCGAGAAGTGCGCGAGCCCCTGCACGACGGAACGTACACTCCTGAGGGTGGATTGCGTGGGGAGGTCGTGTTTGAGGACGTTTCCTTCGCATACGGCAATGATGCGCCGGTGCTGCACGATGTCAGCTTCCGCTGCGAGCCGGGTCAGGCCATTGCGCTACTCGGCTCCACCGGATCGGGCAAGACGTCGCTGGTCAATCTTCTCCCGCGATTCTACGACTACACGTCTGGCCGGGTAACGCTTGACGGAGTGGAGCTCAAGGAATACTCTCGCCATTTCCTGCGCCAGAACATCGGGATCGTTGAGCAGGAGCCGTTTCTGTTCTCACGTTCGCTGCGCGAGAACATCACCTATGGAGTAGGGCGGCCTGTGTCCGACGAGGAGGTGGAGGCGGCGGCCCGGGCTGCTGCGGTTCACGATGTGATTATGACATTCCCGAAGGGCTACGACACGCTCGTCGGTGAGAAGGGAGTCACATTGTCCGGCGGACAGAAGCAGCGCGTGGCCATCGCTCGCACGCTTCTGAGGAATCCGCGAATCCTGATTCTCGATGATTCGACCTCGTCGGTTGATCTGGGGACAGAGGGACAGATTCGTGAGGCGCTGGAGTATCTCATGCAGGGTCGGACCACATTCATCATCGCGCATCGCGTCCAGAGTGTCATGAATGCCGATCAGATCCTGGTGCTTGATGAGGGACGGGTGGTTCAGCGCGGCGTGCACCACGATCTGTTGGCTGAAGACGGCTTCTACAGCCAGATATTCCGTATGCAGGCGCGCGTCGATGTTGAGTTGGACAAGGAGGTCGCCGATGTCCTACTTTGATTATGAGGAGGAGGAGTTCAGCACTCGGTTCAGCGGGCGAACGCTGCTTCGGATCCTGGGTCAGGGTAAGGGGCACTGGAAGTGGTTCGTGGGGATCCTGATCGGTGTCGCCCTAACCTCGTCGATGGATGGGTACTTCACCTACCTGGGCAAGCGGATCGTCGATGACGGCATTCAGGCTGGGAATCGAGGTGTTCTGCTTCATATCGCAGGGCTCTATATCGGACTACTGCTGGTCCAGAGCGCTGTTTTCCTGGGCATGATCTACCTGGCCGGCACCCTGGGCGAGCGCGTCCAGTATGACCTGCGGCGGCGTATGTTCAACCATCTGCAGAAGCTATCTTTCTCATACTATGATCGGACGCCGGTGGGCTGGATCATGGCACGTGTGACATCCGATTCGGAGCGGATTGCGGAGTTGATGACATGGGGGGTGCTGGACACAACGTGGGCCGCGATTAACATCGCCACGTCCTTCTACTTCATGTGGCTCATCAGTGGACGCCTGGCGCTGATTGTCTTCGGCGTTGTGCCCATTCTGCTCGTCGTGGCGACGTTCTTCCAGCGCAAAATCATCGTTCAGTATCGGAAGGCCCGTAAGGCCAACTCACGGATTACGGGTGCATACAATGAAGCGATCACTGGCGTGCGTGTCACGAAGGCGCTATGCCGCGAGGATCAGAACCTCATCGAGTTCAGCGGGTTGTCGAGCGATCTCTATGGTGCATCCTATCGAGCTGCCTGGCTCTCTGCACTGTTTCTGCCGACGGTCCAGTTGATCAGTGCAGTGGCACTGGGCAGTGTCGTTTGGTACGGTGGCCTCCAGGTTGAGGTGGGGACTCTGACGATCGGTGGAATCCAGGCATTCATCAGCTATGTGACTTTCATGCTATGGCCGATCCAGGAACTTGCGCATATCTTCGCGAGTATGCAGTTGACCATCGCGTCGGCCGAACGCGTCTTCTCGCTGATTGACGCTGTGCCGGAAGTGGTGGATCGTCCCGGCGCCAGTGAGCTCGACACGGTGCGCGGTGACATCGAGTTTCACCGTGTGGGCTTCTACTACGAGGCCGACAAGCCTGTGCTCAGAGATCTGAGCCTCAAGGTGAAACGCGGCGAGACGATCGCGCTGGTGGGGCCAACGGGCGGGGGCAAGTCGACGATCGTCAATCTGCTGTGCCGGTTCTACGAGCCAACGGAAGGAAGCATCTCGATTGGGGGCATGGATTACACGAAGCTCACGCTGCACACGATTCAATCACACATCGGTGTCGTTCTGCAGACCCCCCACCTGTTCTCCGGCACAATCCGAGAGAACATCCGGTACGGTCGTCTCGAGGCGTCGGACGAGGAGATCGAGAACGCTGCCCAGCTGGCAGGCGCCCACGGCTTCATCAAATCGCTTGAGAAAGGCTACGATGAAGAGGTCGGTGAGGGAGGCAATCTCCTGTCGGTGGGACAGAAGCAGTTGGTGAGCCTGGCTCGGGCTATTCTTGCCAGGCCCGAGATCTTTGTGATGGACGAGGCGACCAGTTCGGTCGACACTCTGACCGAGGATCTGATCCAGCAGGGCATGGAGGTGCTGCTCCAGGACTGCACAAGCTTCGTCATCGCTCACCGGCTCTCGACAATCCGGCGGGCCGATCGTATCTTGGTCATTGAGGCGGGACGGATTGCTGAGATGGGAAGCCATGCTGAGCTGATGGCGGCTCGCGGACGGTACCACCAACTTTACACCAAACAGTTTGAGCGTGACCTCGAACACAAGCTTAGCTCGTTTCGACCCGAGGATCAGCTGGCACTGACCTCGACGCTGGCGTGATGCAGAGCGTCTGTCTGGTAACCAGGAGATGATGTCATGATTGCCGTGAATGTGGATCAGGTCACTTACGCGTACGTGTCGGATCTGATCCTGGACCGACTGAGTTGGGAGGTTCACGATCGCGCTCGAGTCGGGCTCATTGGCCAGAATGGCTGTGGCAAGAGCACACTATTGCGGCTCATCGCCGGCGAGCTCGCAGCCGACGCGGGCTTCGTCGTTCGGCGGCGCGATCTGACCGTGGGATACCTGTCGCAGGAACCGAGACTCGCGCCAGCCAACACCGTATGGGACGAGGTGTTGGGCGCCTCTGCGGATCTGGTACGTGTGGAACGCGATCTGATGCTGATCGAGCAGCGGTTGGCTGATCCAGAGGTCTATGGGGATGAAGGGGCGCTGGCCCGCGTCCTCGATCGTCAGGAACGGCTCGTAGCGGAGTACGGGCGGCTTGGTGGGCATACCTATGTCGGTCGCGTGCGGTCGACCTTGGTCAGTCTGGGGTTCGCCGAGGGCGATCTGAAGTTGTCCGTCGGAGTGCTCAGTGGTGGCCAGAAGAAGCTGGTAGGACTGGCCAAGCTGCTTGTCACCCGGCCTCAGCTTCTCCTGCTCGATGAGCCCGACAATCACCTCGATCTGGCTGGCAAGGCGTTTCTCGAGTCCTTTATCCGGGACTATGATGGCGCGGTTGTCATCGTGTCACACGATCGCTATCTGCTCGATCAGGTGGTGGACGATATCGTAGAGTTAGAAGGGGGCAGGCTGACCCGATATCCGGGTTGCACGTACTCGCAGTACGCGATCGAACGCCAACTTCGGCTGCTCCGGCAGCAGCGCCTGTATGTGGCGCAACAGAAGGAGATCGCGCGGATCGAGGCGGCGATCACGCGCTTCGAGGAGTGGGCCAGCCGGGTGGTCAACGAGCGTCACGCGCGTCAGGCACGCAGTCGCCAGAAGATGCTTGATCGCATGGAACGCGTCGATCGACCTGTTCTGGATCGACGACGTATGGGACTGGAGCTGGAGGGGTGGCGAGGTTCCAACAAGGTCCTGGAGATTTCGGGCCTGCGCAAAGGCTTCGCGTCGGCGCCTGGCGAAGGCGAGGAAGCGATTCTTCGAGGAATCGACATGCTCATCTGGCGTGGCGAGCGTGTTGCCCTGATCGGCCCCAATGGAGCCGGCAAGTCACTGCTGTTCCGACTGATCCTGCGTGAAGATGAGCCTACCGAAGGTGAGGTCAAGATCGGTCCCAGCGTCCGGATAGGCTACTACTCTCAGGAGCACGACACGCTCGACTACGGACGGACGTTGATCGATTCCGTCCGCCAGCAAGCGCGCTTGACAGAGGAAGGCGCAGTGGCCTTTCTGGGTCGCTTCTTGTTCACATACGAGCATTGTCGGAGTGCGGTAGGGACCCTGTCGGGCGGAGAGCGCAGCCGGCTACAGATGGCGTTGTTGATGCTGTCTGACGCCAACTTCCTCCTTCTCGACGAACCTACCAATAACCTCGATATCGCTTCGGCCGAGGTACTGGAGGAGGCGCTGGCAGACTTCGAGGGGACGGTGCTGGTGATCTCGCACGATCGCTATTTCCTGGACCGGGTGGCGGATCGCGTTCTAGAGCTGGATAACGGCGTCCTGACGGAGTACATCGGTGGGTACAGCGATTACGCCGACTCCAGGCGCATTGTATGATTTCTGATGAACGCGCTGGAGTTGAGGACGTCGCGTGAGATGTCCATTGTTGGTTGGCTACAGTAACGACACGGTCTGTGTCGTTGAGATAGGTGAATGAGATAGGAAAACGATGAAGAAGAAGGAAGCACCACTAGAACAAGTTCGTATCATTGGGATTTTCGCGCACGTTGACGCGGGCAAGACGACAACATCGGAGGCGATCCTGTACTATACCGGGCGCATCCATCGAGCGGGGAGCATCGATGATGGCACGACCCAGTTGGATTGGATGACACAGGAACGGGAACGTGGGATCACGATCATGTCGGCTGCAACGGCGTGCCATTGGCGTGAGCACCGCATCAACTTGATTGACACGCCCGGTCACATCGACTTCACTGCAGAAGTAGTCAGATCGATCCGAGTGATTGATGGGGCAGTCATCGTGTTGTGTGCAGTAGGGGGCGTCGAACCCCAGACCGAGACTGTGTGGCGACATGCCGATCGGGAACATCTTCCACGGGTGGTGTTCATCAACAAGCTGGACCGCTTGGGCGCGGATTTCGACCGTACTCTGGCCGAGGTGCGCCAGCGATTGACACCGAACGCCATTCCCCTGCAGCTTCCAATTGGCCGCGAGGGGACGTTCACGGGAGTGATTGATCTGCTTCGCGACGAGGCGCTCGTGTGGGCAGATGGCGAGGAGAATCACCAGGTGCAACCAGTGCCAAGCGAGATGCATGATATTGTCGCCCGCCATCGACAGGCACTACTGGATTCGATCTGCGAGACGGACGAGCATTTGCTGGAGATGCGTCTGGAGGGGCATGAGCCTGATTTCACGACGGTTCAACAGGCGTTGCGCCGGGCGACGATCTCCGGAGAGTTGGTCCCGGTCTTGTGCGGCGCCTCGCGAAATCGCCTTGGGGTCACGCCGCTCATCGATGCGGTCGTCGACTATCTGCCAGCACCCGTGGACAGACACCCAGTACTTGGGACTGTGCCGGGCCACGAGGATGAGGTCGTCGAACGGCCAAGCGATCCACATGCGCCGCTGTGTGCGACCGCGTTCAAGATCGTGACCGATCCCCACGTCGGGCACCTGACGTGGGTGCGCGTCTTCTCTGGACAACTGCGTGTGGGAGAGAGCGTGCTCAACCCGCGGACCGATGACGTGGAACGTGTCGGCCGGATCTATCGCATGCACGCTGCCCGGCGTGAACAGGTCGACCACATGGCGGCCAGCGATGTAGTTGCCTTGGTGGGTGTCAAATCGGCACGGACTGGCGATACGCTGTGTGATCCGGAGCATCCCATAGTCCTGGAGACGCTCAAGTTCCCAGAGCCGGTGATCGCGGTTGCGTTGGCGCCCGGATCCGAGGCGGAACGCGATCGACTCCGTCAGGCCGTTAACCGCTTGTGCGACGAGGACCCGACGCTGGTCAGCGAGTTCGATCCTGAGACGGGTGAGGAAACGCTGGCCGGGATGGGTGAGCTGCATCTGGATATCGCTGTGGATCGGTTGAGGACGGAGTTTGGGCTGACGCCCAAGGTGAGCCTGCCTCAGGTGTCGTACCGGGAGACCGTGCGCGAGGCGGTGGACCACACTGCAACCTACAAGAAGCAGTCGGGTGGACACGGCCATTTCGCCGAGGTGCGACTCCGGGTAGAACCACTGCCGCGCGGAGAGGGGATTGTATTCAGAAATGAAGCCCCGCCGTCCGAGTTCCCAAATGACTTCGTTCGCCCGGCGGAGCTGGGCATCCGTGACGCTCTGGCGAAGGGCGTCATCGCGGGTTACACCGTGACGGATGTGTTGGTCGTTCTGACAGGGGGGCGGGCTCATGAGGTGGACTCAGCGGCGATTGACTTCGAGATTGCTGGATCGATGGGCGTGCGGCAGGCAATTCGGCGAGCGGCTCCAGCCCTGTTGGAACCGATTATGCATATCGATGTGGCGGTAGCGGAGGAATACCTGGGAGCGGTCGTCGCCGACATCGGCCGCCGGCGTGGCAACGTGATCGCGATGAGTATGCGTGGGACGGTGCGCTCCGTGATCGGTGAAGTGCCACTGGCTGAAGCCCGCGGCTATGCCACGGCTCTTCGGAGCCTGACGCAGGGGCGCGGAGCATTCTCACTGGAGTTCGAGCGCTACGATTTCGTACCTGATTCAATGGCAGAGGAGATCACCAGGCAACGCCAGATTGATGGCAAGGTCGCGACCCGATAGCCCCTCGGCTGTCGACATGAACGACAGCATTCGGCCTTGGCAGCACGGCGTTTCGTATTACAATGGGGCGCTGTGCGGACCCCGAACGGCATAGTCCAAGGGGAATCAGCAATACTACATGGAGTTGACGGACACTATGATCTTCGGGGCGAACCTGGAAATGCGGGCTTTCAGATGGGATGACCTGCCCGTGGTGGTGGATATCGTGAATCGCAGCGATGCATATGACGGACTGGAGCGCGGGGCAAGCGAATCGGAGCTGCGGGCCTGGTGGACGGATCCGAACATCGCTCCTGAACAGAATGGATTCCTAGCGTTAGTGGATGGCGAACCTGTGGGGTATGGTCTCGTACCCAAGCGACCGGAAGTAGATTACTCTTCCTTTAGCGAGTTCTTCGTCAATGGCGCGGTACTCCCGGAATGGCGACATCAGAGCATTGGGCGCAGGATCGTCGGCGAGTGCGAGCGCCGAGCGTGGATGCGGCTGGATGAGGCAAGCATCCCGACGGTCACGATGATGATGTGGGTCGAGGTTCGCCAGACCGACACGGCGCTTCTGTGTTCGGATCTGGGCATGGCGCCTGCCCGTTCGTTCTTCAATATGGTCTACGACAGCCCGGCCTCCCCGCGCACAGCGCCCTGTCCGTCGGGGTATCGGATCCGTGAAGCGAGCGGTCGGCGCGAAATCGCCGCCGCATTCGGTGTGCTGGCGACGGCGTTCCAGGATCACTGGGGGCATCCAACGCTGTCACTCCAGGAATGGCGTCACTGGATGCCAGGCGCGGACGGCTGTGCCGACCAGGTGTATGTCGGATTGGATCGCGCTGGTCGGATCGTTGGGGCGTGTCGCTGCGCGATCAACCCTGAACAGAATCGGCGGTTGGGTAGGGCGCAAGGCTGGATTGAGGATCTGGGGGTACTCTGTGATCACCGCAGCAGAGGCTTGGGGCGCGCCCTGTTGCTTGCTGGGATCGACGGTCTCCGTAAGACTGGGTGCACGCACGTCCTGCTGGACGTGGATGTTCAGAATACCAGTGGAGCACTGAGGCTCTATGAGAGCCTGGGGTTCCGGGTGAGACAGGAGATCGTGGTCTGGCGCAAGTTCCTGCGCGGCTAGCGGCCATTGCCGGAAGCTCAATGGGCGCTTTCGCAGCGAGCTTCCCTGTCGATCTCATGAGATGATGAAGCCGCCCACACGTGGGCGGCTTCATTCCTGTCTACGAGAGCCAGCTAGATCGCTGACCTAGGGAGATGCCCGCGTACGAAGCAGGCCCCCAGGCTACTTGAGTTCGACAGTCGCGCCAGCGGCTTCCAGCTTGGACTTCGCATCGGCGGCGGCTTCCTTGGATACTGCCTCCATCAAAGTGCTGGGCGCGCCATCGACTATGTCCTTCGCTTCCTTCAGGCCCAGTGAGGTGAGCTGACGAACCGCCTTGATGACCTCAATCTTCTTCGCGCCGACGTCCTTCAGGATCACGTCGAACTCGGTCTGTTCTTCCTCGGGCTCGGCCGCTGCTGCAGCAGCCATGGGCATGGCGGCCATCGCCATTGGAGCGGCGGCGGTCACACCCAGCTTGTCCTCCAGCATCTTGACCAACTCAGATGCTTCGAGCAGTGTCAGCTCGCTGATCTGCTCCACGATCTTCTCTAAATCTGCCACTTCTCACACTCCTTGATCTACTTGAGTCTTGTCTGATTCAGTTAACGATTGCCTGGAAATGTGGGACACACGATGGGCTAGGCGGCCTCAGCGGCCACGTCGATCGCGGCCGGGGCGGCGTTACCTTCCTCCAACTTGTCCACATAGGCTTGTAGCACATTGACCACCTGGCGGATGCCACTGGCGACCGCACCGGCGATACGCGTGGCAGGCGCGTGGATCGTGCCCAGCACCTGTGCCAGCAGTACCTCGCGCGGCGGCAGGTCAGCGATAGCCGCTACCTGGTGTGCAGCGAGCACCGATGCCCCCACCATGCCACCTTTGAGCTTGAGGGCGGGGTGGCCCTTGGTTGCGTCAACCAGCGCCTTCGCTACTGCGGGAACCTCATCGTAGCAGTAGCTAATCGCCGTCGGGCCGTCCAAATACTCCGACGGCAGGGACAGCCCAGCCTCCTCAAGTGCCAGCAACAGCAGACGGTTCTTGACTACCTGAACCTTGCCACCCACGGGGCGCACTGACCGACGGATATCCTCGATCTCACTGACCTTGAGGCCACTGTAATCGGCCAAGATGAAGCCCTTGCTGCTGCTCAGGTCCTCCGTGTACTGGCTTACCGCGGACTCTTTCTTCTTCCTGGAAACTGCCAAATCTATCACCTCCTTCCCATCTGAGAAAACGAAACGTCCCTGCGACGCGCCGACGCAAGGACGTAGTGACACCCTAGGGTGGGTATGATCTCGTCTTGCCTCGGCAGGCCTATCTTTAAGCGCATGTGGCGCACCTGCTGTCTTTGGCCAGGCTGTTAGGTTGGACTGCTGAAGTTAGGCCGATACCTCCATCGCCAGCGCCTGGAATGGATCAACCTTGACCCCAGGTCCCATTGATGATGCGACAGCGATCTTACGGATGAATGAGCCCTTCACAGCCGGGGGCCGTGCTTTCCGAACCGCGTCCACCACCGCGCCGAAGTTCTCAACCAGTTGATCGGCCGTGAAGCTCACCTTGCCGATCGGGACGTGCATATTCGCGTAACGGTCCAGCCGATACTCGACACGGCCAGCCTTGGCCTCTCTGATCAGGCGAGGCAGGTCCTCGGCTGGAGCGACCGTATTGGTCTTGGGGTTCGGCATAAGACCTCGTGGGCCGAGGATGCGGCCTAGCCGTCCTACCTTGCCCATCATCTCGGGCACGGCAATAGCGACATCGAAGTCGGTCCAGCCGCCCTGAATCTTCTGAAGCATCTCGTCATCGTAGGCAACGTAATCCGCACCAGCCTCCTCAGCAAGCTTGGCGCCCTCACCGTCGGCAAAGACCAGCACGCGCACCTCCTTGCCCAGGCCCTGCGGCAGCACTACTGTGCCACGAATCTGTTGATCCGATTGGCGCGGGTCGACGCCAAGCCGCATATGAACCTCGACGGTCTCGTCGAACCCGGCGAAGCTGACGGACTTCACCAGCTCCAGCGCGTCACGAGGACCGTAGAGCCGCAGCCGATCGACCTGCGCGCGCGCCATACTATACTTTCTACCTCTCTTCGGCATTGTTCCTCCTATGTGGTCCAAGCGGGCCAGCGGCCCTCCCACAGATTGGCAGACTTTGGACTAGTCTGTGACACGAATCCCCATGTTACGCGCTGTCCCCTCGACCTGTCGCATCGCGCCCTCGAGGTCAATCGCGTTAAGGTCTTTCATCTTGAGTTCCGCGATTTCCTGTAATTGACTGCGGGTAATCGAGCCCACGCGGTCGCGATTGGGTTCAGCCGAACCGTGCGCGACGCCGGCCGCTTTGCGCAGCAGTTCAGGCGTCGGCGGGGTCTTCAGGACGAATTTGAACGAGCTGTCCTGATAGACGGTAATCTCCGCCGGGATGATATTGCCAACCTGCGAAGCGGTTCGTGCATTGTACTCTTTGCAGAACGCCATCAAGTTGATTCCGTGTTGCGCGAGCGCCGGGCCGACCGGCGGCGCTGGGTTGGCCTTGCCGGCCTGAAGCTGCAACTTGACAACTGCTTTAATCTTCTTCATCACCCTCCACCCTTATCTCAGTGACGTTCTCGTTGGAGTAGCAGTGTGATCATAGTCGCAGCACAGCCACTCCGGTGATTGGGTCACCTAAGCTTTCTCTACCTGTAGGAAATCGAGTTCAACCGGAGTCTCGCGTCCGAAGAATGAGACGAGCACACGCACCTTGGCGCGCTCTTCGTCAATCTCTTCAACGACGCCGATGAACTCATTGAATGGCCCATCGACGATGCGCACTTTCTGACCGGACTTGAACGTCACCTTGATCCTGGGCGCCTCAGCCTCCATACGGCGCAGGATCGACTGCACTTCCTCGGGCCGCAGTGGCGTGGGGTCATTCCCCATGCCCACGAATCCTGTGACGCCCGGTGTGTTGCGCACTACGTACCAGGAATCGTCGTTCAGGAGCATCTGTACCAGAATGTAGCCCGGGAAGACACGACGCTCGATCACGCGGCGCTTACCATCGCGCACCTCGATCTCATCTTCAGTCGGCACAACAACCTGGAAAATCTGGTTCTGCATGCCCATCGTATCGATCCGCTGCTCAAGGTTGTCCTTGACCTTGTTCTCATACCCCGAGTAGCAGTGGATCACGTACCACTCTCTGTCGTCAGGAGCCTCTTCACCGCCGTCGAATGCTCCCTCCACATCCGGGCCGTCACTCTCGGAAACATCATCAGCGAGCGTCGCCTCGTGTGGGGTGGGTTCGGCACCTGGGGAAGCCTCTCCCTCGGTCATGTCTTCTCCGAGACGGTCATTCGCGGTCTCGGAGATGGCATCGCCGACAGCGTCGATCTTATCCGCTTGCGAGGATGCGAGTACCTCCTCCGCCTCATCCACGACTGTGTCCTCTAGATTGTTCGCAATTTCGTCTGGGGGCATCCTGGTACCTGCCAATCACTAGGTGGTCTGTCGTCTGAGTAGGACATAGGCGATCACGCCAGCCACAGCAACGACGCCCAACACCACGTAGGCGAGTGGGTCCTGCGCGATTAGTCCCTGGAGCTCCAAAGCGAAGAGATAGTCCAGTACGGCGAGCAGGAGGGCCATAGCGATCGTCACGGCCATCACGACTTTCGTTAGGTTCCAGGCCTCCTGGCGAGTTGGCCAGTGAACCTTACGCAGTTCAGCACGCGTATCGCGCAAGTAGGCTACGACCACGTTGGGTTTGCCTGACCGGCTCTTCTTCTCAGTCTTGGCCACCGTACCTGTCTCCCGTCTTGTTGATCAACCTAACACTTCAAGACACCGCCGATCATCGGGCGGTGTCTTGAAGTTCATTCCAGGCAGGCGAGGCAGGAATCGAACCCGCAGCCTACGGTTTTGGAGACCGTTGCTCTGCCAGTTGAGCTACTCGCCTAGGTGTGAACCCGCTATCGTGTCTCGCGATGCGTTGTGTGCTTGCGGCACCGCGGGCAGAACTTCTCCAGCTCCAGCCGTCCGGTATCGTTGCGCCGGTTCTTCTCACTCGTGTAGTTGTGTTCCTTGCACTCGGTACATGCAAGCGTGATGATTGCCCGAATTGCCTTCTTCGCCATTGTACACTATCTCCACTCGAATCACCGGACTGATCTGCCGGCTAGCTGGTTTCGTGACAGAGCCCACGATGGGAGTCGAACCCATGACCACGCCCTTACCAAGGGCGTGCTCTACCTACTGAGCTACGTGGGCCTCTCGGCACTGCCTTGACCCGACCAGGGCCCTATTGTACCCCAAATCGCCAAGGTGTCAAATTACAGTATATACCGACCCACGAACGGTGAAGCGATCTCCTCACGTGTGCGTATTATCTCAGAAAACGCGGTCCCTGTCAACTTCTTCGCGCGGTTTCTAGTCTCGCCTCGTCGTCGAGATGTTTGCATGTTCAACTTGCCTGTGCTAGACTCACCGTACTCCGGATGCACTCGAATCAGCCCGCGGTGCCAGGGCGCGGAGATACCGATACCAGCCTGCTGGATGGAGGTGTCCATCAACTATGGTCTCAAGAGCTGCGGCCAGGGAGAAGATTTCGTCTGCCTTCGATCCGTTTCTTAACGAGAGCGGGCCCAACGACAAACGCGATGCGATTGTCATCTATCAAGCTCCTCTCTTGGATCGAGTGCCTGAGCAGAGCAGCCTGCGGCGGCGTGGCGCACGGATGCGATATGTGGAGGAGCGGGCCGCCATTCAGAAGCTCGTTCAAGAGCGGCTCTTCGAGAGCTACCTGGAGGCTGGCAGCAAGAAGATGGCGAAGGGCGTCGATCTGGACGTCGCAGCAATCGGGTCCAGTGCGCTGCCCGTCGCCACGATGGAGGTAACCCGACGAACACTGCCTGCTCTTGCCCAGGACCCCGACGTGATCGCCGTGTTGCCGAACCAACGGATCAACCTCATCGCCCCGAAGGAGATCGATTACATCGGGCTGAACAAGCGGCAGACCCAGCGGGGTGTGACGTGGGGCCTGGAGTGTCTCGATATCCCGAAGCTGTGGGCGCGTACGCGCGGTCAAGACATCAATGTGGCGGTGCTGGATACCGGCGTGTACGGTGAGCACCCGGCACTGGCGGGTCGTGTGAAGGAATTCGTCGTGATCGATCCACTTGGGCACCGCATCACCGCCGATCGTACGTTCGATAGCGGGCAGCACGGCACGCACGTTTGCGGCACCATCGCAGGAAGCGAGACGCCCGAGGGCGTGGCGATTGGTGTAGCGCCCGAGTGCAACCTGCTTGTCGGAGGAGTGCTCGTTGGGGATGCCACCGTCCGAACGCTCATGGAGGGCCTTTCATGGGCCGTCGAGAAGGGAGCCGACATCGTCAACATGTCCCTTGGGTTCCCCTATTACGAACCGAAATTCACCGAAGTGCTCAAGATTCTGATCGAGCAGTTTGGGATTCTGCCTGTTGTGGCGGTCGGTAACGATAGTCACGGCAACAGTTGTTCACCCGGGAACGCGTACAGTGCGTTCTCGGTGGGAGCCGTGGTCAAAGGACTGCGGGGCAAACTCGACGTGGCCTCGTTCAGCAGCGGCGCCAGCCTGGTTTTCCCGGGTGAGGAGCCTAATGCGCTGGTGACCAAACCGGATGTCGTGGCGCCAGGTGTGGAAATCTACTCGTGCATTCCACCCGAGAAGCGACCCTCCGGCTCCTACGAGTATACGTTCATGGATGGTACGTCGATGGCTGCGCCGCACGTGGCTGGCGCGGCTGCGCTCCTGATGGCGGCTGCGCCACAGGCGCCAGTCAACGATATCATCCGGGCGCTGAAGGAGACCGCCGAGCATCCTCGGGGCGCGGAACGACGTCCGGATAACCGCTGGGGATATGGTTTGATTCAGCCAGTGGAGGCACTCAAGGCCCTGGAGTGATTGCGTTTCTAGCGAGGTGTCCGAATGAAGATTCACAGACATGATCCGGCTCGGAAGATCAGCCCGACATTCTCGGCGCGCCTCAATGAAATGGGCTCACGGGAGCGGGTACGGGCTATCGTCCTCTTGGGCACTCCCGACATCGCAGGAGAGAAGGCAGCCCGACAAACCCGTCGACAACGTCGCGAAGCGGTGAAGGCGGTGCAGGAATCGGCTGAGCGTGCGCTCAGCGAGCTCGATGAGGTGCTGGCGCGCTATGGGGGCAGCCGGCTGTCCGAGCGGCCAGACGCGCTGGGGGCGATGCCTGTCGAGACGACCCCCGCGGGCGTTCGTGCGCTGGCCAGGTCCCGCCAGGTCCGGGCTATTATGGAGGATCAGGAAGCACGTTTGATCTAGAGGAGACTCATCAATGCCGGGGTTGATGCCGGAAAAGCCCGAGACCGAGGTTCAGATCTACACGGATGGTGGGTGTGATCCCAATCCTGGACCAGGCGGATGGGCGGCGATCGTACGCCATCAGGAACGAGAATGGGTCCTGACTGGCAACGAGGCGGCCACGACCAACAACCGAATGGAGCTGATGGCTGCCGCGGCCGCGTTGGCTGTGCTGGATGGCCTGTTGGGCCGCTGTCGCGTTGATCTGTACACCGATTCCCAGTACGTTCGTCAGGGGCTGACCGAGTGGCTGCCCGGATGGGTTGAGCGGGGATGGATGACGTCGTCCCGGGAGCCAGTTAGGAATCAGGATCTGTGGCGCGCGCTGGACCGCTTGAGCCAGGCGCACGACGTCACCTGGCATTGGCTCAAGGGACACGCAGGTCATCCGGATAACGAGCGCGCCGATCGGTTGGCGACGGAGGCGCGGCAGAGTCGAGTGCAAGCGATGCGTGCCCGAGCGCGCGCCGTCAAGCCCTCGTCGGCTGCTCGGGCCGATGTCCAGGTGTGCATCAAGGTCTCGGCGCTGGGCGCGGAAGGCTGGGCCGGTTGGGGTGCCGTGCTCCGTTCGGGCGATGCGGTACGTGAGATGAGCGGTTCTGTGTCCAATGCCACCGGCAACGCGGTGCTGATCCGTGCGGCGACTGAGGTCTTACGCGCGCTCACGCGATCGTGCAGGGTCGTCATCTACTCCGATGCTTCCTACCTCATCCAGGGTGCATCCTCCTGGGCGCCGGTGTGGCGGGCCCGCGGCTGGCACACGAAGGATGGCAAAGCCGTCGCCAACCGGTCCGAGTGGGAGGCGCTGCTTGCTGCGACGCAGGTGCACCAGGTTACCTGGGCAATGGCGGCCGACGGTGCACCGGAAGAGGACCTGGTTCGGGCCGGCGAGCTGGCCAGCCTGGCGTTGCAGTCTCTGAGCTCCTGAGTCCGTCTGAAGCCGCCCTATGAATGGAAGCCGCCGCGTGAAGCGGCCCTGTCCAGAGGCTCGTTCATATGAGAACCTTGTGCACTGTCTTCCCAGATGCGGCTACACTACGCTAATCGCGAACTCTCTGAGTGGGGGCCGCTGCCTGCTTCTGCGACTCGGGCGTGTTCACCGAAGCC
>JAAZAN010000150.1 GCA_012514315.1 Chloroflexota bacterium | reverse complement strand
TGGGTGCTGCCGCAAGCACCAGACATCCGCCTTGGCCGCAGCCAGTCGCGTGCAGTGGACGCGCGACTGCTGTCCAGCGCCCACACCGATCACCTGTCCATCCCGTGCGAAACAGACCGAGTTCGACTGCGTGTACTTCAAGGCTACCCGTGCGACCAGCAGGTCCCGCACAGCCGTTTCCGGGAGGTCTTTCTCGTCCGTCACCACATTGGCCAACATGTCTCTCGCGATACGCGCGTCGTTCCGTCTCTGCTCAAGTACGATGCCGTAGACATCCCGAGCTTCCACCTCCGCGGGTTCGTAGGCGGGGTCCATCTCCAGCACCACGTACTGCCCCCCCTTCTTGCCGCACAGCAGCTCCAGCGCACCCGGTTGAAACCCGGGCGCTATGACGCCGTCCGACACCTCCCTGTGAATCAGCGTCGCTGTCGAGATGTCGACCTCATCACTGAGCGCCACCCAGTCGCCAAATGACGATAGCCGATCGGCCCCACGGGCTCTCGCGTACGCAGCGGCAAGTGGAGATAGATCGAGATCCTCCACGAAATAACTCCTCCGCAACGACTCATCCAGCGGGACGCCGGCGGCTGCCCCAGCAGGACTCACGTGCTTGAACGACGCAGCAGCCGGTAATCCCACAGCGGACTTCAGTTCCTTGACCAACTGCCACGCGTTAAGCGCGTCCAGCATATTGATGTACCCTGGTGCGCCGTTCAGCACTCGGAAGGGCAGCTCACCGGACCTGACGTAGATGCGGGCCGGAGACTGGTGCGGATTACAGCCATATCGTAACGAAATTTCGTCGTGCGTCATAGACATCACCTCCCAGGACTTCCGCCACCGGGTCATCGGTTGCGGTGCGACTCTTCAGTATGACTGTACCACAGGAAGGCAGACAGAGCAACCGCTCAAGGTCACGACGGACTGAAGCGAGAACTGGCCGCCGGCGGACTCTCGTCAATCGCCCCGGCTGGCGAACACCGTGCAGAACGGTCCCGAGAACAACCTCTGGGGGGACGGGTCGGAGGTCGTCTCGTTGCTGGCCTGAACCCGAGTCTCAAGAAACCCAGGCGAGTCGCGTCGTGGCAGGACTGCATCGGGAGGGGTGCCGACCTTAGCCGAGACAGCAGCATCGACAAGATGGCGCCAGTCAACCCTCAAACCAGAGTCGGACACATAATACCCACCAACGTCGGCCTTCACCGCGGATCTACCCAGGGCAGCGGCCGCCTCTTGTGAAATCGCCAACTCCAGACGCCGCAGCGTGGCCATGTCGGCCGAGTCGAGACATGGCAGCACTCTCAGCATGCGGCGTGCCTCATCGCATCAAGGAACCACAGTGAAGACCTTTTCATTGGACCGCCCCCCACCCGGCGTGGGCGACATCACAGTCACTGTAACCGTGCCCGTCCCTGTGATATCATCGGTGGGAATCGTCGCGCGAAGCCGAGACGACTGTATGTAGGACGTGGCTTTCGGCACACCGCCAAACCACACTTGCGACGACATGATGAAACCAACCCCATCTACCGTGAGCGTGAAGGATGGGCCGTTCACAGTTGTCGTCGCCGGAGCAATACTGGTGATCGTGGGTATGGGGTTCGTGACGGTGAATGGCCTGGGGTCCGACAGCCCTCCCCCTGGGGGCGGATTGTAGACCGATACGGCATACACTGCGCCAACCACAAGGTCTGTCACTGGAATCTGCGCCGTCAAGCGGCTCTCACTTGTCACTGTGGTCGTTCGATCCTGACCGCTCCAGCGCACCACCGCGTGATTCGGTCCCGTCGCGAACCCTGTCCCGGTCACCACCAGTGTGAAGGCTGGATCACCCGCCGTCGCCGAGTCTGCGCTCATGCTCGTGATCGCCGGCGCCCCGTTCTCCACTGTGACAAAGAGTTGATTCGACACGCCCCCACCGGGCTCAGGGTTGCGTACGGTCACAGTGTAGACGCCAGCCTCCGTCAGGTCCGATGGCAGGATGTCCGCCGTCAGTCTGGTATGACTGTTGACCGTCGTGGCCTTCCCCTCTCCGTTCCAGTACAACGCAGCGGAATGCGTTCCCATCGCAAAGTCTGTGCCTGTCACAACCAGCGTGAAGCCGGGACTCCCCACAGGCGCAGTCACACGACTCAGTGCACTGATCGATGGCGCCCGATTGTTCACCGTGAACGTCACCGGATCCGAGACGCCACCCCCGGGCTGCGGGTTACGTATAGTCACCGTGTAGATCCCGGCCTCGATCAGATCCGACGCCAGGATGGTTGCCGCCAGTCCTGTCTGACTGCTGACCGTCGTATCCCGATCCTCGCCGTTCCACCTAAGAGCCGCGTGATCCGATCCCGTCGCAAACCCCGTCCCGGTCACCACCAGAGTGAAGGTTGGATCACCAGCCGTCGCCGAATCCGCGCTTACGCTCGTGATCGCTGGTACCCTGTTCTCCACCGTGATGAAGAGCTGATTCGAGACACCCCCGCCAGGACCGGGATTCCGCACAGTCAGGGTGTAGAGCCCGGCCGCAGCCAGTTGCGACGCCGGGATAGTGGCTGTCAGTCTGGTGCGACTACTGACCGTCGTGTCCAACTCATCCTCACTCCATCGAAGAACCGCGTGCCCCTCCCCCAGTGCAAAGCTTGTCCCCGTCACAACCAGTGTCACATCGGCACTCCCGGCCGGCACGGTCACGTGACTCAGCTCACTGATCGTTGGCACAGGATTGTTCACCGTGAACGTGACCACATTCGAAGCGCCTCCACCTGGGCTCGGATTGAACACCGTTACCGAGTAGACACCTCCATACATCAGATCTGCAGTCCCCAACGTGAACTCCAGTCTGTTGCGATTTCGATAGTCTGTAGTCTGATCGGCCCCATTCCACTGTACGACAGATCCGTAGGGGCCGTCGGAGAAACCGCCTCCAGACACTGTCACCGACACAGGCTGTCCTCCTGCCAGGGCACTGGATGGTGTCAAGTGATCGATTTCGGGCGGGTAGTTCTCCACCGCAAACGTCAGTACCCCGGATACGCCGCCTCCAGGAGCCGGATTGTATACACTGACCGTAATCAAGCCCGCTGCGTCCAGATTGGCCGCAGGTATTGTGACAGTCAACTGATTGCGGCTCACAAACGTTGTATCCAGCGGCTGGCCGTCTACTCTCACGATCGACCCGTTACCTCCAGCCGTGAACCAGTCGCCGCCCACCGTAAGACTCACGTCAGCACTACCCACAGTCACGGTCTCGGGTTCAATGCTGGTCAGAACCGGTATGCGGTTCGCAACTGTGAATGTCACAGTATCAGTCGACACGCCGCCGCCGGGGGCTGGGTTGTAGACCGATACAGCGCGCGTACCGGGCGTCACCAGATCGCTCGCACCGATCGTCGCCGCGAGCGTGTGTCGACCCACGAAGGTTGTGGGGCGGTCTTCGCCACCGTAGCGCACCACAGCTCCATCCGCGAACTGACTGCCCGTCACGACCAACGTGAGACCGGCGCCGTACACCGGCTGGCTGTTTGGGGCAACCGCGGTGACCACAGGCAGTGGGTTGTCAATCCCGATCTGATGTGTATCGGTAGCTATCCCGACCTCGTTCACCACGACAACGGTGATCATCTGTGTACCCGCGAGCGTCCAGCTGAAGGTGGCAGTGCTCGTAATCTCGTCACTGGTGTACTCGGTGACGGCAAGGTCGGTTGCGCTCCACGTGTACGTGAACGGAGGTGATGCGCCGCCAGGGGTGACCGTCGCAGCGAAGGTCACCGGCTCATCGAGCAGGCCAGTGCTATCCGCCGCGATCTGAACGCCCGCCACCGCAACAGGCCTGAGGGCAGTCGATACGCTAGCAACGTTGTCGTCAGGCCAGTGGTCGGACTCTCGCCCGTGGACGGAAGCCGTATTCGTCATGGTGCGGACACCCCCAATGCTCGTTGCGCCCACGTAGGCTTCGCGCGTAACCGTCACCGGGATCGATAGGTGGAGTGGACTGCCGGGCTGGAGCGGCGCCGATGCGGTGCTCAACGTGCACGTGATTGTCCCTGACCCAACGCACTGCAGGCGGGACTCCACCTCGACCTGCCGCACCCGGGGCGCCTCCGCACTGCCGCCACCGTACGAATCCATGAAGAGGCGGTACTGAAGCTGTGGCCCGTTAGGCACGTTCAGGCCGAAAACGGGAGGTGTCAGCACGGGATTGTCCATATCCGTGAAGGCCGTCGCGCCAGTCGCATCCGGTCCGACGAATGGGGTGCATACCGTACCATCGCACGTACGCACCTGGAAACTCGCCCGACTGAGCGCCCGGGAGTAGGCACTGTAGACCTCATCAGGCCCCAGTACCCGGTCGAACAGCGCGACTTCGTCTAGATCGCCATCAAACGTGGGCGAACCTAACCAACCGGGTATCCAGTACGCCAGCCGACCGAGAACAAGTGACCCGCCTGAGCCTATCGTGTAGCCCGGCCTGATGATCCCGCCGTAGACTGGCACGCCGTCCAGGTAGATCACCGTCTGGCCATCACTGCTCCGCCGTGTCACGGTGATGTGGCGCCACGTACTCGAGCCCACGTACACATAAGCCTGACGGCAGGTCCCGCCTATGCATACCCCCACCCCTTGGCTGCTGAAATGTGAACTGGAATCGTAGTAAAGGGCCAGCTCAGTGGGCTGCACAGGAGTGCCATAGGTTAGCAGGGAGGCTCGCTGATTCGCGGTCGACGCGCGCATCCAGAGCATCACCGTCAGTTCGTCATTCGGCACATTCCGCAAGGGCCTGACCATGATCTCATCGTCAATCCCGTCAAAGCGCACGTGGCGTTTAAGCCAGCCTCCAACGCCTGTCGCAGGACATCTCGCCCCGGAGCAGTAACCATCGTTGCCCACCCCGGATGAGTCGAGGAACGCGCCCACCCCTGCCGGCTCGTTCAGGTGCCAGAGCGCAACATTCCCCGTCATGGTCAGTGTACCCGCAGGGTATCCCGTCTCGCCGGCGCTATAGTCCGGCAGCTCGCGCCCAATGACCTGCTGCGGCACCCAACTGATCGTGCTCCACGCTCCGGTGCCTGTTGTCTCGGGCATCGCCCGCGACACGAAGTAGCCACTCCTGAGCGGCGCCTGTCGCGAGTAGTGCCATCGGATCTCTTCTCCGGTTAGCACCCGGTCGAACACCGCCAGCTCGTCTATGAAGCCCCGGTAGTAGGCCGACGTTGGCCCCAACCACCAGGAGCTATCGCTGGCATAGCCTATCATGAAGTCGCCTGGAGAGATATGATTCACATAGACCTGCCCACTGAGACTGTACCCGACTTCCTCTCCATTGATGTAGATGCGGGCCCCGCTGGGGTTGGAGGAACCATCCCAACTCACCGCCAGATGGAACCACTCGCCGAACGCCGGCAGATCCTGAGTGTACCTCCGCACACCGAAGCCCCAGCTGGTCCCGACAAACCCCAGCTCAGTCGGTGACCGGAAATCGATCCACCACGCACGGGCTGGGCCATCGGTCTTTGCGACCAATGTCCCGGCAGCCGCCTCATTACGAAGGAGCCACATGCTCCAGGTGGCCGGACCGAGGTTCTCCAGATGGCCCTCACTGCCTGAGGTCAGGTAGTGGTTACCACCGAAGAGCAACCCTGGCCCCATATGGCCAGGCGATGGGATAGGGCACTGGCCGCTCGCCATGTCACAGGCGAACCGCGACGAAAGCCCACTGGTATCGGGTGTCACTTGATCCGTTCCTTCGGTCACGAGGGAATCCATGTGAAGAAGAACCACGTTGCCAGTCATATCAGTCCACGCGTCCAGCCCTCTGGGCGCATCCGGCAACGCAAATGGGTTCGCGCTGGCGGTCAACTCCAGCACAGAGCTACCACTATCCCACCTGACTCCAGTCCCGTGGTCCGTTCCCCCGCCGAACCCAGTGGGTGTACCATCGTCATCAGTGTAGTCAGGCACATCGACGCTCAACGATGGACGAAGACCGCGGGGCAGGACATCGACCAGGTACGCATCCATGACCGCCGACGGACCGTGGTTCGTCACACTGATCGTGTAAGTCAGCCTATCGCCCGAAGCAACCGTATTGGTGAAAGCCGACTTGGCGACACTCAGATCGGCCAGTGGGTAACTCCTGCGATACACATCCCAGTTCGAGACGAAGACGATGTCCGTTCCATTCGCGCTGATCGCGGGGTAGGCATTGCCCCCCTTCGAATCCTCCGCCTTGTCCTCCTGTTCGATGATGTCCCACAGGTGTAACAGCCCACTGTCAACCGATACATACGCCACACGGTTGCCATCGCTGCTCATCGAAGGCTGGTCGATATCCTCAGTTCCCAACGTGACCTGACTGATCTCGTACTCCTGCGTCGAGCTGATATACTCAGCTAGAAACACCTGACGAACACCAAGTGGATTGTGTCCAGTCAGGTCGCTGCTCGACACGAAGGCGATCCTGGAGCCATCACCGGTGATGGATGGGAGCTCGCTGATTCCTCCGTCCGAATCGGTGATCTGTGTGTATTCGATCTCACCCGCCGATCCGATGCGCGCGACGAAGATCTCCCGACTACCATCCGTATTCTGGCCCGCAACCAGGTCCTGATCTGACACGAAGGCGATCAAATCGCCGTGCTGGCTGATGCTCGGCTGATCATTGTAGCCGTACTCACCAGTGACCGTCGTCACGCGCGTTGTCGTGATTGCCCAGTCCGACATCAGATCACTGCCACGCACCACCTCGGCGCGGTAGATATCGTTGTCCTGCACAAAGGCAATGAACTGGCCATCACCGCTCAGATCCGGCAGCACACTGAACCCTCTGCCTGAGCACGTCACCTGGGTCAGCTCAACTGTGTGGTCGACCTCAGCCAGGAAGACCTCGAACCCATGATCGGGGTTCATCCCGACCAGGTCGCGATCGGAGAAGAAGGCCACCCGCTTCCCAGAATCGTCGATCGTTGGTCCCAGGTTGAACCCAGCCAGTATGCTCCCTGTCGAACTCGTGATCTGTGTGTATTGGACTGTCCCATCGGACAGGATCTCTGCCAGAAAGATCTCGATGTTGCCGTCGTCGTTGCGACCTGTGAGCCGACCGGTCGTCCAGAACGCGATCCGACTCCCATCCCCGCTGACGCTCGGGTGGCTCTCCACACCCAGACGGTAGACGGTGACCCGAATCGCGTCGTCATCTGGCGACAAGCTCGTGGCCGTGGACATAGCTGCTGCGGCGCCACCCTCCACACGCAGATCCTCGAGTGGGGCCGACGCATCGTGCCGCACGTCTGATCTGGGCCCGATTTCCTCCCAACCGGCGATCGCACCCGCCTGAACCTCTGTCGGACGATTCGGCGACGTACTGACTATCGCACTGGCCGCACCGTGCGAACCCTTCAGCACGAGTGGCAAGTATGTGAGTAGATCCGGATACCCTGTGCCCACTACTAACTGCAGCCGCGCGTGCGCAGGACGGGCGACTGGACACGCTGGGTGTTCCTCCACGCGCAGATCGACCAGAAACGTGCCGTTCGCGCGATAGGTGTGGGTGATGACACTGCCCGTCGCCGCTGCACCATCGCCCAGATCCCAGAAGTACCTCAGCGTGCCCGGCCCGCCGGGCGCCCCAACAACCGCACGCAGCGTCACCACATCACCGGGCGCGGGCTGCAACGGCGAAGCCGCGACACTGACGTCCGATGTCCAGACACACTGCAGAGCATGAATCCGAAATGGCGGACTCACAGCGCTGCTCCTCGCACGCTGCACCGGCCCGACCCGATCAGCACGCATTACCGTGACACGAAATCTGGCGTCGTCGCTCAAGGCGACATCCGCGGCCGCGTCCCATATGAAGGCGCCTGCCTGTCCGTTCCTCAATGCCTGCCCGATCGGCGTCGGAGAACCCAAAGCAGGCGTAGCGATATGCCAGGCGCCGCCACCGTTCAGGGAGTACTCGAATACAGTAGCGGCCACAGGGCTGCCAAAAGGGTCGTGGAGCCGGTAACGCACCGTAACGGTTGGCTGCGTAAGCGGCCATCCCAATCTCTCTGCCGATGAGTAGAGGTAGCTATCAAGCGTTTCGCCCGGCCGCTCTACGTAGACATACGGCGCACTGCCAGGCAGCATCGTCGCCTCGGCCCACGAAGCATCGAGGTGCGCCGGAGTGAACAGCGTGTTCTCATAGAAACCACTGACCCCATCGCCGTTCTGACTGATCGCGAGGTCAAGATCCCCGTCCAGGTCGCGATCACCCCAGGCGACGCCCGTAGTGCGATAGCCCTCTGCGGATTGCCAGAGCGGCGGACTGCGGTCTACGCTCCATGGATTCGCGTATACCGCGTCTGGTTCCCCATCGTGTCCTGCCGCTAGATCGGGAAATCCATCGTTATCCCAATCGCCCCAAGCCAGGCTCGTCGTCTTGCTGTACGGATTGATGGCGGTCCAGGCCGGCGCTGGCGCGAACGTCCCGCCGGCGTTCTCCCATACCACGTCACTGGCCCCATAGTGCCCTACTGCCAGGTCCAGATCTCCATCGCTATCGAAATCAGCCCACGCGACCGCTCTCGTAGTGTGCGTCTGCGGCGCTGTCCAAGACAGATCGAAGTGCCACGCACTCTCCGGCTGCAGCGCGCCGCCAATGCTCCTGAAGACCTGCACCGGCTGATCGTGACCTCCAACAGCGAAGTCCAGATAGTGGTCGCCATCGAAGTCGCCCCACGCGACACTGCGTACGTCGCCAACGTCTGTCGTGAAGGCTTCATCTGTGGCCAGCGCGCCGCCCTCGTTGAGGTACAGACGGACCGTGCCATCACCTGCACCGATCAAGAGATCCAGCTTTCCATCATCGTTAGCATCACCCCACGCCAGAGTGCGTACTCCGCCTGGGATCGACAGACTCCACGCCGGTGACCGGGTTTCACCATTGGTGTACACCTGCACCCGGGTCGGCGTACCGACGGCCACATCGAGTAGACCATCACCGGTCACATCACCGAACGCAACAACATGTGGACCGAAACCACTCGATGTGAACTCCTCTCTCGTCTCAAAGGCGCCGTCGCGGTTTATGTGGAGCACCGTGCTGACGTTCGGCAGTTCGGCGCTGCCGAGAAGCAGGTCAAGCGTACCGCGGACATCCTGATCATAGTTGCCCCACGCCACGGAGTTCGCCTTACGCGTGGTCACCGCTGTGATCGTCGGCTTCAGCCTGGGCGCTACCGCGCTGAACAGCTGGCTTGGACCATCACGGTTGCTCAGAACCAGATCCGTATCACCCCGATTGTTGAGATCAGCAGCTCGAGCGCTCCAGATCTGCCCATCGCTGGGCGGAAGATGAAGGTCGTCCTTGAGCACGAACTGACCGTCGGACGGGGAGTACGCGTAGATCCTGGGCGGCGAATCCGCGACCACCAGCTCAAGCCAGCCATCGCCATCGACATCCACCCAATCGACACTCAACGGAGTCATAAACGGCCCCGTACGCAGACGCTGTGTCAGTGGCGCCAGTCCTACCCCACCGCGCCCGACCTGGTTATGGTAAACCCGAACCATGCGCTGCAGTGGGTACGCAGCGGCCAAGTCGAGATAGCCATCCCGATCGAAATCCCCCCAGGCCAGATCGTACGGGAGGTACTCCAGATCGGTCTCGACGGTAATCATATCCGTCAGCGAAAACGGATTGGACTGCGTGATCACGCGTGTACCCCGGTCGTTCACCAGGAGGGCCAGCGTGCCCGGAAACACCCCGACAGCCAGATCGAGGTCTCCGTCCTTGTCATAGTCTGCGGCGGCGAGGGCCGCACTCGCCCTCTCGCTGAGGCATTCCACATCCGGGCTCACGGCCGGCTGGGTGCCGGTCATCTCAAGTGTTCCTGTGAACTGCCCGCCTCCATCGTTCCGATATAGCGCCACCGGACAGATATCGGGGGCGTCAATCGCGTTCGTACTGCCGACGAAATCGATATCGCCATCCCCATCGAAGTCGCCGAGCGCAAGGCGCACCAACTGATGATATGATGTGAACACCCAGCTCGCTGCGAACGCATCCAAGGTATCACTGTAGGAATACACGTAGTTGACGCCTGGACCGTCGATCTGCCGCTCCCGACTGTCACCGACAACCAACAGCTCCAGCGAATGCTTGGGATCGCCGTCCAGATCGGCCCAACCTACCCCATACGACATCCGGTGCCCACCATCAGGCTTCTGGGGACTGACCCAGTACCGCTCCAGCCGCCCGTCGTCATTGCGGTACACCGTGGTTCCCAGGGAGGAGCCGAGCACCAGATCCATGTCTCCGTCACGATCGAAGTCTCCCCAGTCCTGACTGATCGTACCGCCCACGTCCTGCGAGAACCACGTTGGCACCTCCGAGATACTGGCGCCGCCCCGCTCCAACGGCTTGACGCGCGCAATCAGACTCAAGGCCTCGTTGCCTTCGGCGTGAACCGGAGTAGACCCGCTGAGCGCGGCAGCGAAGACGTAGTTCGTCAGGGCGCTGCCATCCGGCCGGCCAACTACGCGCCCCGAGTAGCTGAGTGTCGCGCAGGTGTGCGCCTGCAGACTGGACAACGACCAACTGATCTCGCGAGTCGCGGTGACGACAATAGTACCGCCAGCGGGTTCCGGAATGAAGTTCTCCTCGCTCACCAGCTCGCATCCACCTCCGCAAGCAATACGGTCCAGGCTAGCTTGTGGGAGTAGATCAATAACTAGGGCATCGCTTAGATCGACCGATCCACGGTTGCAGAGTTCGATCGTGTACGTTACCCGATCACCGTTATACACAACGCCAGATCCCGCGGAGCCGGTCGCGGACGTCTGGGTAAAAGTGAACGTTCCCATCGTCGTCACGGAGCCTTCGATCCCCAGGAGTGGCAACGCCCACGCAGGCAACAGTGACTCAATCTGATCCAATGGAGGCGGCGGGGCAAACGGAACCAGCACCAATCCTTCTGCAGTAAGGTCTTCTCGAGTCCGCGTGTCGGCGCCAGTGGTCACCGCCTGTTGAGCCCGATCTACCTGCGACCCGCCTCGATATCGCCCAGATGCCAGGATGGCCGGTGCGGAGCCAAGAACCTGCGCAACCACCAGGCACGCGGTAACAGAGTTTCTCAGCCCTCTGATCAGACAGCGACCATCCTCAGCCATTCTCATAGTCAGTCTCCCAATCATCGTGGGCGCCAGCAGCACCCGCCACCACTTGCATCGTGAGTGCAGGGACGCATGCAGATCGCAGACCGGGCAATTAGCGCCCTCATGCTGTCCAACGTGCCGTACGTCGTTCACGGACACGGGAACGTGTGCCAGACCTCGCTCGGCCCCGTGACCTGATTGACGCCGTACTCATCCTGATAGACAGCGCGCAGGCAGTACGCCTGATTGCACGCCGTGACAGGATCGGTCCAGCGGTAGGGTGGCGTACCCTTGACCTCGGACTCGTTTGCCACCAGCGCGAAATCGGCGATATCTGCGTATGGGACCTCAGCCCGGTAGATGCGGAACCCCACGACCTCGCCTGAGTACGAGCCCGGATCGAACTGCCAAGTGACTGTTGCCGGCTGATCGTGCGCAGCCTGCTCCCCGCCAACGTTGAAGGGTGGCAAGGGGGGAACTACAGGTCGAAGGGTGATCTGAATATACGCGTTAACAGTGTCGCCGACATCATTCTGGGCTATCAACTGGTACTGACCGGCGCTGTTGATCAACCGTGGAGTCGACTGCTGCGGGGGATACTCACCCAGGCTCACACCGTCAGCGATGATCTCAATGCTCGGCGCCATCTGCACCGACCACTGGAAAGTGGCCGTGGTCCCTCCCACCACCTCATACCGAACCAGCTGGTTGTTCGGCTCACTGCCGATTCTCAGCACATCTGGCGCACTCTCATCCAGCACAAAGTAATCAACAACCGGCTTGGGCAGCGGCGTGGGTGGAACAGGAGTCGGATCCTTCGCGCCAAGCTGTACCGTCTCGCTGGCGGTGAGATCCCCATTGAACGCGGAGAGGATGAAGAATGTGGCATCCGTAGCCGACACGATCAGCTCGCCCTGTGCCGACAGATTGCTGAATGTCGAACCCAGCGTCGGCCCAGAGATCTCCACATTCGTCGTCTCGCCGGTGACCAGCCACACAAGCTTCACCTGCGTCGAATTGCCCTTGACCACCTCTGCAGGATCCGCCCTGAAGTAAGATATCTCGGGCTTCAACGGTTCGGGCGTGGCTGTTGGCTTTGGATGGACGACAACTGTCACCGGGAAGCTCACTGTGCTCACCTGTCTGCCGTCGGCCTCAAACAGCGCTGTCAAGACATAATCGGTCGTCGCGGGCGGGACGGTCAGAGTGTTACCGGACGGTGCGTACTCCTGATTCAGGTTGGAGATTGCCACCTTCGTCGCACCATCCACCTCCCAGCGCAGTGTCACCGTCTGCCCCTCTGTCACACTGAGAGGCTCCACCGAAAACTGGCGGATCACAGGCAGTGGCAAGGGTGTCGGCGTGGGCATAAGCACGGTGATCTGAATGCTGTTTGCGTCGTAACCGTACTGGTTGGTGGCACGCAACGTGTAGTTCGAAGGGCTCTGGATGGGAGCTACAGCCCTTTCCGAAGTATGCTCGGTAGTCAACAGCTTCTCCTCGTTGCCATTGGCTGAGAGCACCACCTCATCAGCGCCCAGGACTTCCCACCGCAGATTGACCTGCTCGCCGGCCACGATGGTCGTCGCATCTGAGGTGAACACCCGGATGACGGGATACACCGGATCAACAATGACTGGAGCCTCCTTCCGTGTGTCAGTGAGGCGACTCAGAGGCGGTAGGAACTGCGAGAGCAGGTTATCAGCCACCAGATAGTATGTCTCATTCCGCTCAGGAGATAGCTCGACCTGGGTCGAGCCAGACGCAATGGGAGGAACCACGTCGCCCGAATCCGTCAAGATCGACAGACTTGAGAAGCGCGATGCGCGCCACGCCAACACAACGGTCTCGCCTGACAAGATAACATCTGGTTCGGCCTCAAACTCGTAGATCCGCGGTCGAAACACGACAACCACCAGCAACGCGAGGAGCAGCGCGGTGAGCAAGAGAAGGATCGGGCCGATCAGCGGACGCACCCGGACCTGCCCCAGCAGTGATCGCGGCGTGAGTTGTCCTTCCAGCATCGTTGCCGTGATCGTATAGGAGTACGTTCGACTGCGAAGCCCCACAAGCTTGGGCGCCAGCGGCGTGATTCGCGTCGGAATCGCGAACGTCTGAGAGGGAGGCAAGCGGATCTCCGCTTGCCGAGCCATGGGCGCTGACTCGCCGGGCAGCCTGAACTCGAAATTGCATGCTCGCTCGTCGTCGTAACCCTCCAGGCGCACCGGGACCTCACTGTTTCCCTTGTTCGCGATGGAGAACACGGCCTCACCGGTGGGGCGTCTACCCCGCAGCGTCTGCTGCCGCGGCGACAACTCGCCGACAGCGAACTCGTGATACGGATTGACAGTCAAGCTTGCCGGGATGAGCCTGCGATGCGAGGGGTAGTTGGGCGACTCTACGATGAGTGCGATTGGGTAGACGCCTGCTCTGCTCTCGGGCCGCCGCGGCGGAGTCACCGAGACGGTGACAGTCGCACGCTCGCCCTCAGTCAGGTTGACATATGGCGGCGCTGTAATGACCCAGTCCGCGTCAATTCCCTCGACACGAACCCGGAAAGCAGCCACGATCCCGCCCCCGTTCGTAATCGTCAGGTGACAGACCGCCGACTCCTCGACATCGATCATCCACTCTGTCTCTGATGCCTCGGCGAGAACCAGGTCGTCAGACTCCTCAGCATAGGGGAGAACTCGGCGCGACGACGCGGCCAGGAGTTCGCGATCCTGCGCATCTGCCGCGTTCGTCTCCACCAAGCTGCGAACTCCGTCGGTTGGAGCCGCTAGGGCCAGGGGCAAGACACCCGCTTGTGCGGCTGCGCCGGTCCCGGGTGTCGATGGCATGCTGGCATCACCTGGCTCGCCCAGAATGAACAGCACAAAGCCAGCCACCTGGATGGTGCTCCCCGCATGGACAGCGATCGGCGTGGCCGGATCAACGTGCTGGCCCCCCACCAGCGTACCGTCGGTGGTGCTCAACACGATCAGATGGTGTGGACTTCGCGAGTAGTCCAGGACTGCGTGAAACGGGGCAACGCCCGTACCATCGAGTGTAATGTCGTTGTCCGGATGACGCCCGATGTTCGCGACGCCCTTCTCGGGATCGAGAGTCTTGAACGATACCTCTCCATCAGGATTGACAATCTCGATCTGCCCGCCTGCACCCATCACACGTTCTCCCTAACCCACGATGCCTGTACTCAGAAGCGCCCACGCCAGCAGGAGCTGAAGCAGAATCGCCACTCCGTAGACAAGCACGGGCCACGAGTGGTCGAACCAACCTACCCGGTTCACTACCACTGTCATCTCCTCAATCAGCCATGGCGCCCCAACTCCTTCCAGCCCTTTTGAGCGCACAACAATCTTCAGCTCAGCAGTCTCACGCGGCCGCTTCACAGGCATCACATCGAGATCCACGGCGAGCGCCCCCCCGGCATCGATAAACGGCGTGGTACCTCCTGCTTCTCTGCCAACCAGCTTGGGTGTGCCTACCTGAGCATCCGCCGCCATTTCCTTTGCACTCGAGTCCGCTGGCTCCGCCGTGGCGCCAGTCGACAACCTGCCTCCGGACAACTGACGCTGTACACTGCGTGTGCCACTGAGGGCGCGTCTAGGAGCCTGTTCGGCGCGTGCCACCGCCTGTCTCGGCGTTGCCTCCGCCTGCCTGACGAAAGCCTGCTTCCTGCGGATATCGGCCGCCATATTCCGGAACGGCGCTCCGGCAGTACCGCCGAGAAGATTGCCGATCGAGTTCAGAGACTGCGCGATGGTTCCGCTCAGCCCGCGCATCTGACCTATCGCCTGCTGAGAGCGACGCAACCCCTCGCTCGCCGACGTCGCTGCAGCCTTAGAACGGGAATCACCTGAGGCGGATTCAGACTTCTCCGCCGCCGCTTCGCCATGGGCTGCCTCAATGCCGTCACAGAGGCGGGTTCCACCGATACCCAACCGAAGTCGTGACATGCCTGTGGGCTCCGAGACACTCAGTCGATATCGATCACTCACGTTTCCCATGTTTCGCAGTTCGATACCGCAACGAATCGCGAATCGCCCTCTCTGCCATCGCAGGACAAACAGCAGCACCGCAGCATCTAGGATCACAACGGCAATCAGCACGAGGACCAGAAGCAGCACACCGAACCAGCCAACAAGCGTGCTTCCAACGCCCAACTCGAGTGACTGAGGCCAGCCTGTAAGGATAGACAAACCCCCACGCAAGTCGCCGAGCATGTGCAGTGTCGATAGGGTGGCGATCATAAGTGGCACGTTTCCTCCGCCCCGTACATTGAAGGTGCAGTGGCTACAGATCCTCCGCCCGAGCGTACCGGTTCAGCGCCGGACAGATAGGTGTACTGCGTGAGCATAGTAAGGCATCACAATGATCTTCTCGATCGCCTCGGCGCGATCCCCCGGATAGGCCTCCGGCGCCGTGGCGATGACCCGCACCTCATGCTCACCAGCGGATACGGTGGACCGGGGATGATGAAAGACGATCGGCAACTCCCTGGCTGCACCAGGGAACAGAATCGGGCCAGGTCCCAGCTCGTAGAAGCCGGAGTCCAGCCCTTCGACTGTCAACTTGAACTGAGCACCGGTCCGTTCGCCTAGATTCCGCACGATGACAGTCCCCGCAAGCGAATCCCCTGGTGCAATCTCCTGACCCTCTAGATGCAGCTCCAGTCCGATTACGGCGGAGTAGGGCTGACCGTGCCTCGCGGCCGCCTCCCTGGACGCGGGAACATCCTGGCTCGTGTCAGTCGGAACAGGATGCCCGGCCACCACCGCTGAAGTGGGTCCACTTTCGGCGCCAGCCTGGGGCGTACTGGGCATCCCTTCCCCCGAAGCAGGCGCGGTGTGCGGCGCTGACTCTGCATCATCCCCGTGATAAGTGATGGTGAAGTCGCCAACACTCAGTTCATCGCCAACCTCAAGATCAGCGACCGATCGCGGTTCGACAGTTCGCTCTCCGTCTCGGCGCACAACAACAACTGCCTCGCCCAGATTGACGAGGCGGCGTCTCAGTCCATCGGCCTGTGGCAGACAGATCAACTGCATGTGATGAGATGATAGACCAGCGCCGCGCCACGGCTCGAGAACGATATCATTCCCCGACTCGCTCCCAATTCGCACGATAGCCTTGTCAACACGAAAGGTCTTTCGCCAGCCCTGTCGATCAACGACTTCAATCAACGCACGACCTCACTTCCAGATTCAACCAGCCTGCTCAGACGCGTTCGCGACGCGCCCAGGCATAGCTTATGACATTGCAGCCCCACTCCAGGGCCGATCGAATCTCCTCCCGCGACGGTGTACTGTTGTGACGCCTCCCTTGCCACAGACAACCCAGATCGCCCGTGCTCAAGATCACCGACTCCCCGATCATAGCGGCCGACCCCTCCGCGTTCAGGTACGCGCCCTCAGGTACCGAGGCGAAGAGATAGGGTACGGAGAGCAACCGGTGCCCCGCTTCCAGTTCGCTCAGGGTGACACCTAACGTAGCCAACAGGTTTCGGAATGACGTGACTGCCGCGCCCGCACTATCCTCATCTGAACCGCGCGCGCATGCCTCCATGAGCACTGTCCCACCACCCTGCAGGTAGGCATACACCGCCTCCATCTCCGGCGGGGTGAGCTCGAACTCACCCTGTCCAACGATGACTAGCAGCGCAAAGGACTCAAGCCCTCGAGAAAGTGCCACACCATCGTCGATCACAACGTGGAATCTGCTCTCTGCACCGAGGACCCGGCTGGCGGCCCGAGCCACGTTGGTCAGCCCCTCGCGGTGCCCGCATTCCACGGATGCATCGCCAACATAGGAAATCGCCACACTGACCAGGTTCACTGCTGGAGCTCCCACATATCGCCGGTAACGAAGATCGATCTCATTCACACCGGGAAAGTCGGGGGCAACCGCATTGGAGATCTGTCCGTTCCGGGTCGATCGGTCGATGCGTGCCAGCTCGATGCCTGGCGTCTCAGGATATCCCGATCGGACCTCGATCCCAAACTCACTGTGTGCATACAGCGGAGCGCCCTGCTTCTTCGTGCTCGATTGTGGTCGGCCTTCCCCATAACTGAGAAACACACTCAGAACGCCCTCTGTGTTCCTTCCGATGTCGTAGGTCACGGGCTCTTTCACAATGATCAACTGGCCCTGCGGATCGACGCCGATTCCGGGCAGGATGTAGACCGTGCTGTCGGGAGGGTCACTCGCAATCACCTCAAGTCCTGTCAGAATCCCGCTGCCGTGGCCCAACCCAAGATGCAGTCGCTGATGCTCACGATGATAGCGGTGAGCCTCCTCCCAGACTTCAGCGGTCACAGCCATGCCATCAACAGGCGCTATACGTTTCCCGGGAATCGCTTGTAGCCAGTCTTTCGTGTCCATAGTCTCCTGTCCCTGAGCCCCTTGTGCAGCCAGCACCGGCTTGTCATCCACGCCAAAGGCCCGGATGGTGTGTTTGTTCAGTCTGTTCTGGCGCCGAGCTCCATATGTAGATCGTAGGTCGTGTGTGCCGGCTTCTCGGCATCGATGACAGCCCGGACGCGCCGGGCCATCGCGTCCAGCTCGCGTGTCGAGCTCCCGTTCGCCGCTTCCGGCAGACGGATCCTGACTGTGAACGTATGCGGCATGTTTCGCTGTCCCAGCGCGATTCCGGGCCCCAGACGAGCTGTAGCACCCAGACAAAGGTTCTCAGCACGGTACTCGACGATCTCGACATCACCACCCGTATAGATCTCCAGAAAGCGCTGTAGGCCCGCGCTCGTACCCCGCCGTCGGTAGAGCGGTACGGCCCACTGAATGAGCTGTCGCCGAGTCTCGTCTGAAACCCGCTCGTCGAGAGCAGCATCGACCCAGGAAGCCAACCACGGCAGCATGCTGGCCGGTGCGGTCTTCGGATCAAAGTAGCAGTGAATGTTGCCGATCTGACTCTCGATGGGTCCCCAGAAGCTCTCGAATAGCATCAGGAATTGCCCCATCAACTCGTCTTCCTCATACAGCTCCGGCAGGTACCTGAGATAACGCCCCCTGGCCGCCATCGCGACGCTCGCAGTCTCGCTCGCCAGTGCACTGCCCTTAGCCGAGTATAGTGTGGCGTCGCTCTCCACGACGACATCGCGGGGCACACGTGGAAGCGTGGCCTCTACCGAGAACTCATACGTGCTCCCTGCAGCCAGCCTTCCGGTCAGGCGCCATTGCAGACACTGGATCCCTCTCTCCACTTCGATCGACGGAAAGAGATCGTCCCGACCACGCGGCCCGTGGTAGTCAGCAACCTGAGCCATCGGAGGAAGGGCAATCCGCAGGAGAGGGTCCGACACCGATCGATGAACCTCCACGCGGCTCCAGTAGACCACAGATTCGCCAGGATAGCGTCGACGGGCATCCGCCACGTGCGACAGCGAAGCCACCGGCTCAGTCTGCCGCCGGGCATCAGTTAGCTTCGTCATCACCCTCTCCCAGTTCCACCAACACAATCTCGTGCGCCAGCGAACACAGCAGCGAGTTCGCCGGGACACGCACCCTCTGTCGAACCCTGGTCAAGGCCCCTTCGTCACCCACCGGCTCTCTCTCCTCATCGCTCGGGATGACCGGTCGCGTGAAGAGCTGTACCTCCAAAACGTGCTTCACTCCGGGCACACGCTGGACAAACGACAACACCTCGGCTTCGTACAGGTCACGCCCAAACGGCCAGCCTTCCCAGTCCTCGTCCATCAGTGCAGCCAGGTCATCGCCTTCCCCAAATATCGGAAGCGGGGAGAGGAACGCCGTCAATGCCTGGGAGACTCGGGCGCTGACGATTTCGGGGCGGCTGTGCTCCACAGCCACCACCCGTGCCCGAACTCTGACACCGACATACCCTGGTTCATCCACTCGGAGGATTGTGGTGAGCAGCCGGTACTGATCCAGGTACTCCTCGACGGTGCGAGCGAGTTGCTCATCAACCGCCAAGCGACTCAGATCCCCCACGCGCACCGAGTCAGCAGCGGCCGGTACCACCAGGACCTCTACGGTGCCTGGCGTCAATCGACCATCGGTCCCTTGTGGCATATTGCACTTCACCCGGGCTACCTCTCGCGTGGCATTGAGCGCCAGGCTCTCGTAGTCACTGGCCGTGACTGCTCGCAGCTGCGCTCTCAGCTCCCGACGCGCGCGCGCCTGAACCTCCTCCATCGTCTCCGGATCGCGCCCGCCCGAAGCACGCGATAGATTTGAGACCCGGGCGATATAGGCCAGCGACGTCGTCAGCGTCTGTAAGGTCTCGGCGGGCACATTCCCTGCCACCCCCCCACCCCGTCGGTAGCGCGCGAACTGGATCGAGCGTCCTGATTCAGGAACGCGACCGTACTGACGGACGGTTCCATCAGGCTGCCGCACAGCGGGCCCAAACCGGATCTCGCCCGCAGCGGTATCCGCAGTGAAGTGCCGATCGTACCGATCCGACTGCGCGAAATCGACGACCCGCCTCCAAGGCACGTACACCAGCTCCCCCTGTCGCTTCTCTTCGACCTGCACTGTCTCATCATCCTGCAGATCGAGGATTGGCGCATGCTCGAGAGCGAACACCTGTCCAGGCTCACCGTTGCTCACGCCCAGGAACTCCTCCTGAACGATCTCTGCGTGCGTCCCAGGGACGACAGCGCCCAGTGTGTGGGCCTGCAACCCGATCACCCGGGGCGACTCCGTGTACATACCTTGCTCGGGGCGCCGTGCCTCCAGTCGGCACCGGATCCAGAATGCCTCCCGGCCGTGCACGAGATCCAGCTCCATATCAAGCGGCAGATAGAGCACGAGACTCCCGCGTGGGTTGTTCAGTCCTCCGGTCGTGTCCTTCTCACCAACTCGGACGCTCGGCGTCAGCTCGTACCAGATTCCATTGCCCATGGAGCACTCCCATACCCATGGGGGATCTTCGCGGCGAACACCGACAGCCTGTGTCGCCTCGCAATCGAATGTCAGACGAAGCAGATGTCCCCGAATATCCCGCTCCATATCGAACCCGAGGTAGAACATGTCACCAACGGCCGGCTTCTTCCGTCCGAAGGCGTGAAATGCCTCGATCCCCAGCCGCGGGAGGTAGTTCTTGTTGAGGTCTTCATCCCGCCGCAGTTGTGTTAGCAGGGGGGGGACAACGACCAGTCTACGATCCGTCGTGAATGTAACCTGCCCCTCACTGGTTGGCCGAGACACCACTTCAGTCCCAGCCGGCACAATCACTGGCGAAGGATCGTCCGGGCCCAGAGGCAAAGCCACAGAGAGCCAGAAGGTCAGATCAACCCGCGCGCTGCTGGCCGGCTGCCGCTGCATCCCCAGAAGGTTCAGAAACTCGATATAGTTCTTCTCGGGCACCTGGTTCAGCCGGTACGTGATCATTTCCGTCATCCAAGCGAATAGCTCGATGAGCGTAATGCCTGGATCGCTCAGATTGTACTCTGTCCACTCAGGACAGTACCGAATGATCCTGCGCCGGGCCTCGTCGACCAGATCCCGCTGGAACCGTAGATCATCGAGAATGGGCGATGGCAATGACATAGTCCGCTCCTACTGAGTTAGCCGTACTCCAGGCATTCGGCCATCAAGGGATCCTTCGTTCACGCGGTCCACCGCGCTACCACTCCTCTTGGCCAACGATGAAGAATGGGTAGACGATGCTGCGCTCATCGTGCGTGGCCTTGATGACATAGGACACTTCTGCAAGCAGTGCGCCGTCCACGTCGGCGTCGGCATACACGTTCACCGAGATGACATCGATGCGCGGCTCCCAACGTTTCAGTGCATCCAGCACGTAACGATGCATCCGTGTCTCTGTAGATGCGCTCCTGGGCTCAAATAACAGCTCGTGAACCCGGCATCCAAACTCCGGCCGCATCACACGCTCGCCAGGCTTCGTGCCCAGGATGATCCGGATCGACTGCTCGATATCCCGCTCACCCTCAACCAGAGCGACCCCTCCACGCGCGCTCAACTGCAGGGGAAACGCGACGCCTCGACCTAGAAACTCCCTCTCGCGATAATCTCCACTCATAGATCTGTCCTGACTATGGTCCGATCAGTACCATCGCCGCCGGCGTCGGGCCGATCGTCGTGGACACGGGTACCCCGCTCGCTGGGTTCGCGCCGCTGACCGGACTCGTTGTCCGTGCTGCGGGACGGCCCATGATCAGCACGGTGGGGCTACCCATTGCGATCGCCCCCACACAGGCCGCCCCACTCACTGTGTCACCGGCAACCGCCGCAGGCACTCCCATGATGAGCACCGTTGGAACACCTGGGCCGGTGATTGCATCACCGCTCACCGTCATATCGCCCAATCGGGCAGCTGGGAATCCCACTCCATCACCCCCTACGCCTCTGACCTAGTTCAGCATGATCGGATTACCGGCTACCTTGACCGCACCAGAAGACTGAACCTGAACCATCGCATTGGACTTCACCTCGGTCATCGTGTCACCCACTATCGATGCCTTCATCCCCTTAAGGTTAAGTTGGCCCGTTGCCTTGAGGTCTATACCGCTGGTGGCCTCGATCTTCACACTACTCTGCGCCTTAACCTTGAAGTTCTGGCATTCGATCGCCACGTCACCGTTACTCTTCAAAGTCGTCTTGCCTTTGACCGTAATCGCCGCATCCCCGTTGGCCTGGATTGTCAAATCCTTCTCCACATTGATCGTCAGCGTGTTCTCCTTCGAATTAATGACGATCTTGTTCTTCCCCGTCTTGTCCTGGATGATGATCTGCTCAGCCCCCTCAGTGTCATCTAGAACGATCAGGTGGCCACTCGTCGATCGAATGACACGTTGAGCAACCTTCTTCTTGTCGCTGGCAAGGAGGGCAGCCGTGCCCTCGGGTGGCTTGTCGGTGTTGTTCCAAAGCATCCCGACAACATACGGATGGCTGACGTCGCCCTGCTCAAAAGCCACCAACACCTCGTCGTCGATCTCTGGCAAAAAGCAGAACCCTCGTCCATTCCCTGCCATAGGTGTGGCAATGCGCGCCCAGTTGCTCGACAGCTCCGCGTCCTTGTATTTTGGCATCCACGGGTACATCACCTGCACTCGTCCGAGCGATTCTGGATCATCGAGATTGCATACCTTGGCCGGTACCACACCGAACACCCTACCCCAATCGCCTCGTCCATGGCCATTTCCGTCGCGCAACAGGTAGCTAAGCGTATTGGGGACCCGGCCGCTCACACTGAACTCGACGCGGTATGCTCCTCGTGAGTATCGATGGCGTGCCTCGGTCACATAATAGTCACCGCTGAAGCGCTCGCCGACGCCCTCTATCGTGACGAGGCGTCCCGCGATGAGCCGGGGATCTCCTTGCTGACACTCCCCTTCGGCCTGGATGAACTCGCTCTCAGCTTCTGCAAAGCGTGCAGAAGCGATCGCCTTCGCCTCATCCACAGTGCGCAACGGATGTTCGACAACCACCTGCTCGGCCGAGCCCTGGAGTCTTTCCTTCGCCAGTGCACTCCCCTTCTTGCCCAGGCCAATGGCTGGAACCGTCGCGCTGCTGTCACTCTTGTTCGTGTTCTCCACCGCCGCCTTGGTTTTTGGGTTCCAACCCTTGACAACGGCCTGGTCTACCTGCCGCATCAACGTGAGCCGAGGAGTGAAGCTCGAGAGGTTGTGATGCCACGTCAGCACCGCCGGCTTATCCGATTGACTGCCGCGATGATGGTCGGCCTTCTGGAAATGCAGGGTCTTGTCCTCCACGTAGACCTGATAGCCGTACAATGCAGCCCGTGACCAGAGGAAATCCAGATCCGTCTGGTTGCATTGCATCACGTAGGGGTACTTGATCCCACTCAGCCCGCTTGTATCGACGGACGCTCCACTAAGGCCCTGCGTCTCGTTGGCGATAGTCCGGACAATCTGATCGTCTGTGACGCCCTGTCCACTCGGGTTGGCATCTCCATACGTACGGGTCTTCTTCCCCCGAGACAACCGATGCAGCCGATCGTACCCACGTATTTGCAGCACGGGACGGCCTTGCTCCGAGAAGATCGGCTCAATCGCCGTGATCTCGCCAATGATCAGCGTCGCCTGGACGGGTCGCGACTCGCCAGGGATCTCGTCTGTCTCCATTACGATCTTGACCTCAGCCCCCGCCTTGAAGACCGTGTCGGCGTCAGCGTAGACCAGTCGACCGGACTCGTGATCGATTTCGTCCTCCACGGTGATCACGAACATGCCGGGCAGATGGACATGAGTATCAACCTCGACCTCCAAGAGATCGAGGTCTAGGTCCTGCACTTTTCCATCGATCGTGATCGTTACCGAATCAGGCATCGCCTCCGCCCTTCCCTCACCCGTGGCACTACCCTAGCGGCGGCACAACGAGAATCTGCCCATCTCTCAGGTCGCGCGGATCTGCCAGATTATTGGCGCTGGCCAAATGACGCCAGTATGCGGCGTCCCCGTACTCCTGGTATGCGATAACGTCCAGCCGGTCGCCTGCTCGCACCATCCGTGTTCTTCGAGCTTCCGTCCTCGTCGTGGGATTCTGGTAAGCCGTCTCGTCGTCACTCGGGTCTTGCTGCTTGAATGTGACACTCGCGATGGCACGAGCCGGCGTCCCATTCGCATGAAACAGGACAAAGTTGATGCTCACATCGGTCACCACCGCCGTGAAGAGGGCCAGCTTCCCCCACGAGAAGCTCACAAGGGGCGGCGGCAACGTGTTGCCTCCCTTGCTCCTGAGCATCGTCAGTCGCAGCAACTGATCCGTGTACTGTCGAACGTCCCGAGACGAGTCCGTCGGCTCACGCGTCGTGTCAAACAGGAGCTCCACAGAGAAAGTCGCTGGCTTACCGCCCCCAAAATCCAGGTCGGGAGCGTTTCGGCCTGGCGTCAGATCGCTGCCGTTGAGACCACCTGTCCACGAGACTGATTTCTGGATCCTCAGACTTGTCGGGTTGAACTGGCACTCCAACCAGACATCACCGTCTGGCGAACCACTCTCGGTGACGGTCTCAATGACCGCGAACTCCATCGTGCTTGAAAGCGATACCAGATCCACGTGATAACCCTCCTCCTGCACCCGCGGGGTTTACTGAGCATTCCCTACCGGTAAGGCCCTCGTTCTCGTTCAATGGCGATCAGACGCCTGACATAGGGATACACGCGCTGCGCAAGCGTCTTGACATCCACCGCAGGGCTCCCCCTCTGCCCGTCCTTAGACCCTCCTGTGACATCAACCGGGGGCGCAGCCTCCCCGCTCGCAATAGGCCGGAATGGACCGCCCACCCCGCTCGGGTCGGCCTGAGGTTGTCGATCAACCGATGGCCTGTCCATCGGAGCTGCCCGCGCTGCTAACGGCATCGCAGCATCAGGAGCAGCGAGCGGAGGCGAAACCGCGCCCGTCCCGTCCTCAAACCGTCTGACCTCACCGGAGGAGGACAGCGGCATCTCCGGAGGCGCGCCAGTCCCTCTACCTGCCCACGACGCCAGAAGCGCCCGCAACGCCGGGTCATCATCCGGCTGACGGTCTGAGCTTGCGCCCATCCCCATGCCTCCAGCGGTCGGGAAGCGCCGCGCACCCACACCGAAGCCCGCGCTGTCATTGACTGCATCATCGCGTTCGCCGAGCACACCAGCCTGTGCACCGGTGCGAGGCCATTGGGTCGCGCCCTGTCCTTGCGTGCCCGGTTCAGCAATCGCGCGTCTCACACCAATCTTAGGGTCCGATCGTCGATGCCTCGCGCTACTCCCCGATGTAGCCGACCCAGGCGAAGTAGCACTGCGCTGGATGCGAAGCATCTGACCATGCCGCACAACAGGCAATACGTGCGGGGCGACGATGAGCGGTGACCGCCTGCCCACATCCCCGGCTGAGAGCAGTCCAATTTGGCCACGACGCTGAGTCGCCTCCGACCAAGTCGGTTCGATTCCCGGCGTGCGCTCACCAGCCGCCTCAGGCTCGTCCCCATCCAGTTCAGGCGCCCCCAATGGCGTCTCCAGCCGCTTGGTCGTCTCCACTGCTCCGCGCGGGTGATCCATGGGCTCGCTGGCGGGCTCCTCCTCAACCGTCACGCGACCTTGAACCACCTTCTCAGCGCGGGATACGCCGCCTTCGAATGGGTCCACGTGTGACACTGTCTTCGGGCGGCTCTCGGATAGTGGGGTGTGACGAGGCCCAACAACTTCCCCATCGCGGGCGCCGCGATGCAGTGGCAGCTCGACATCTGTGCCTGCCCACTCCGACAATCCCCTGTCTGCACTGGTGGACTGGCCCGTCTGGTCATCGATCCGGGACGGAGGCGTCAATTCGCCTGAAGGCCGTCGTTCGGCATCAGAAGATGACGTGTATGCCCCGTCCACTGGGTCAGTCCCGGCTTCACGCCGGCTTCGCTGGATACCGTCGATCGCTGGCGTCGTGAGAGCCTCCTCCCTCGCTAAGACCGATGAATACCCCTGACGTGTCGCTCGTCCGTCCACGCCATCCGCAGCAGCCCGCGGTCCTTCACCTGAGCGGGTCTCTTGCGTGCGGCGCTGGACGGGAGCCCTTGGGGCCGGGGCCACAGGCAGATCGTCAGTCATCGACGTTGACCGCGTCTGCTCCGGTGTATCCAGCCGGACCTGCACCTCGTGAGGCGGCCCTGCCTGATTGTCAGCAAATCCCGACGGCGCGCCTGAAGCGTCATCTGGATCCGGCCCCTCTCGACCGAACGAAGGCGCAGACTGTCGTTGGACAGGGCGCGTCTCAGCTCGCTCACCATAGCGTTCGACCGACTCCGTCTCAGCTCGCTCACCCTGGCGTTCGACCGGCTCCGTCGTTGGCCGTAGTGCGGGCGCCTCCTGCCCCCCCTGAGGCGGAGGTGTCAGCGCGCCCGAAGCAGGTTGATCCTGCACGCTTGACGAGTGCGGCCCGTCGGCGCTCACGGATTCCCGCGCCGCACGGTGGATGCCGCCCGAAGCCGGCTCCGCCGCATCGGACGAACGACTACCTAGTGCCCCTGAGCGAACGTCGGTGTCGTGTACGCGACGACCGACAGGCATCGACCCCGTGCCCCTCACATCACGCCGTAATGGGAGCTCACCGGTTTCACTTTCCGGGGACGCCACATCGCTCTCGCCAGGTCCGCTCTGTCCCCAGCGATCGCTCGCGACGGCGAGATCGGGTTCAACCGGTCCGTCGTACTGTCCCACCAGATCATCAGTCCCAGAATGTGACCCGGATCCTGGTTGATCCGATGCTTCGTCAACGGACGCTGCTATCTGGCGGTCAGAGAGGGCAGGCGATCTCGCGGACCGACCTTCTCCCGGAGGCCTCTGCTCGCCTCCCCCTGGTTCGTCCTCAGGACGCGCCTTCGTCACATCTCGCTGCACCTGAGCATGAACCGCTGGCATCTGGGCATCCCCAGTCACCGACGGGCCGGGAATGCTGCTTGTGGCTGGCTCCCTGGCCGCCGGTGAACGCAGAGATGGGCGCGGACGTGGAGATCCGGCGACGTCATCCACAGACGGCGTGCGACCCATGTCACTGGATTCCGCTTGTCCGCCCGTCGGCCTCTCTTGGGGCAGCGAGCCAACTTCCGGAGCTCTTTCCTCAGCCCCACTCGAATGCGACGGCATCTCCTGCACACGAGCGAAGACGCGGGATCCCGCTGCAACCTGCCTGGGTGGTCGGACCTGCCCCGATCGCCGCGGCGGTCCACCAGAGCCCGACTGAGGAACGCTTGGCGGCGACTTGCGGAAGGGCTCGATCCGCTGCCCAACACTGAACACGCTCGGTCCTTTGATCTGGACCGTCCTGTCCCGCTCTCCAGACGCAGCCGCCGACCACGCAGGCGCCCCGGGCAACGTCAACTCCTCACTCCCCTCCAACTCGACCGGTCGTGGCGGACGCCGCACTGAGATAGATCGGACACTCCGTGTCCGGCCGGCCACCGAGGCAGCAAACCGCTGGACCATCTCCGGCCGGATGGCCCCAACATCGGGTTTCCACACGCGACTACCTCGAGAGACAGCGCGGACCCGATTGACGAGGTGCATCGAATGCGCGATAGTCAGCGGACCACGGATCAGCACGTCTCGATCATCGCTCTCTACTGCACCTTCAGACCGGGCAGATGCCACCGTTGCTCGCCGCCTCTCCACGCCGGCGAGCATGCCACGCCCCACACGCGCCCGCCAAGCAGCGACACTGACCCTCAACCTGGCCATATGGCTTAGCGGAGCACTTCCTTCCGCGGAGCTGTCGCGCCCCAACTGACTGTGCTGTTCAGCAGGCAAACCCTGTCCCTCTCCCTTACAACCTCAGGCGGCACGATCCGGTCGTCACAGCCGAGACCTACGATACTACCCTAGCCAATGATGGCCGACGCTGCTGAGAGTCCTGCTCCCATCAAACTGGATGCTACACTCATCGGCGTGCCTACCTCCGACGTGAGTGTCAACCCGTGGTGAGCAATCTCGATCTCCTCAATCGCGACCGTCTTGCTGGACGTATTGAGTGATGGTCCTTTCCACCTGACGGGGTATGCATCCTCGACATTCCAGTGCTTGACCTTCCCGAACCCACCACCTAGGGCCTGATAGACAATGCTCTGAGCAGCATTCCCTCCAGCAGACGCTCCTGCCCCCACGGCGCTGGCCAGCGCCGACGCGAAGTTGTGTCCGGGCGCGCCCTGGATGATCGAGAAGTTCGTGCGCTGGACATTATAATCATACAACCCTTCGTTGAACCATTCCCAGAGGGCTCGTGAGAGGCCCAGGCCGCGTCTTAGAACGAGGTTCTCGTACCTGACCTGGCCCGGCAGCTTATGCGTGTAGCTGCTGAGCCCACCCTCCCGGTATTCGTAGACGTCTCGCGTAACCTCCAGCCCATCACACCCGGTGAAGAGGCCGATCATGATGCCCTCGACCTCGACCGAGAAGAGATAGGCAGGCGCTGGATCAAAGCGAATACCCAACATCGCTTGTGCGATCGACGAGGCGGCGGTCGCCGCTATCTTCTGAAGCGCGTTCGCGCCCAATGTGCTCGGCACACGACTAGTTCCAAGATACGCCGGCCCTTCAACCAGACTCATATTTGCTCCTTACCACACCCTGTACCCGTCCCGTCGTTCCCGCTCGATGAGCAACTCGCGTCGAAGCAGATTGTAGACCTCCTCCGCCAGTGCTTGCAGGTCCACATCCTCTGGCGAGATGCCCTCAATCTGGGAGGACTGCTCGCCCCCGGCCGAGATCGGCCTCGCCCCCTCGGAAGCTGCCAACGTGCACCTACCTCTGCCCTGCTTCGTTTAACCTGCGATTAATCTTGGCAATCTGCCGGACCCAGAGCTGCCGTTGCCGATGTTCCAGGTTAAGAATTTCGTCCAGCGCCCAGCAGAAGTGATAAGCGATGTAGGCTACCTCCTCATAGAGCCTGTCGAGGGGGTAGCCTACGATTCCCCCCCCAGGTTTGCCAAATCCACCTCCACAGGTTTGCTGCAGTGAGGACATATGACCTCCCGCGTTGTCCGGCCTGTTTCGTTGATCTGGCGATAGAACTCCTGCAGATACGCAAGGTCGGCGGCAAACAGATTCTCGATCACGCCCGTATTGACCTGAGTCAGGGTGCCCAGTCGCGTGATGACACGCGTGAGCAGCACGATCACCAGGTACGCCTCGTTGGCCTGTACCCGCATATCGTTCAACGGCGTGATCTCATCCATTGCAGTCGCAAGCCGCATGGTTCCACGCTTGTGGAGATTGCCTTCACGATCGACGTAGCCCATCGGCAAAGTGAACTCAAACTCAGTCTGTAAGCTCATGCTTGCTCCCTGATCAATATGCTGTCAACCCATGCGTTGGCGCAGGATGCTCCCCAGTGCACATCGGACGGGCTGTGGCGTGGAACACTGCCTCCGGATCCCATTCAATCACTGCTCAGACGGCTGCTCAAACACGATGGTCTCCGCCACAATCGTGATCGAGGCGCGAGCGATTACAGACTGCGTGCCCTCGCTGGTACGGATGCCGAAGCTCTCCATCTTGGTAGGCCAGGCATTCTCGAAGTTCCATCGCAGGTGCGCCCTACCGTATTTCCGTCCCTCAATCGTGCCATTCCTTCTTGCCTGGATGATGTCTCCGTTGGAGGCTTCCATCAGCCAATTGTACAGCGTGACGTAGTTGGCAAACCCGCGCGTCAAGGTGAAGGGCGAGAAGCTTGTGGCGCCTGGGATGTAGAGCGTTGTCGAGAGCCCGGTAGGAAACACAACATCGTGGGTGATGTAGTCCACCGTGATCTCGCCTCCGGTGAGATTCGAGAACACCCCCTCTAGCTTCCCCTCGACAAAGAGATGGAACTGGCAATCCAGCAGCGGGTCCTCTGCATACCCGAGCTCCGTCAAGTTGTCCCGTACCGGAAGTGACATGTCAGTCTCCCATCGCGATTCAGACCGGGCCCGGCCCACTGTCAGGGCAGCAAGGCCGGGCCCGATCATCTCGTTCTCGGCCCTTGGGCTATGACACGCGCGATAGTCCTTCGTGCACGATCGTCATCTCCTCAAGCATATACGTCTGGCTGGCCGAGTCCATCTCAGGACCAGTCACCTTGCTGGGCCAGGCAGCATCGAGATTCCAGCGAGCGATCTCCTCGTTGGCCTGATTGTAGGCCACGATGGAGCAATTAGTCCGCGCATCCTCCACTTTGCCCTCGACAACCTGCTGCCGCCAGTCCCACACATCGACGTTGCTGGTCACACCCCGCTTAAGCGTGATTGGAGTCCAGTTGAGCCGGCCAGGGATCTTCTGAATGATCGTCTCCCCAGTCTCAGGGTTCACAATCTTGTGCTCGACAACCTCACTCTCCGAGCCAATCCCCGTGACATTTGTGAAGAAGCCACCCATTTTGCCTTCAATCTCCAGCCCAAACTTAAATGCTACCAAGGGGTCTTCGCGATCTGCCATAGTTCCACCTCCCTACCGTATTCGGTTTACTCAGCTCCAGGCCCAGCCCACTGGCTGATGCGGAAAATCACGAACTCCGCCGGCTTCACCGGCGCCAGACCGATCTCAATGATCAGCTGGCCCAGATCACGTGTCTCGGGCGGATTGAGTTCATCGTCACATTTCACGTAGAACGCTTCGGCTGGTGTGCTGCCGAACAGTGCGCCTGTACGCCACACCACCTTGAGGAACGCACTAATATCCCGCCGGACGCGCGCCCACAGCTTCCGATCATTGGGTTCGAAGACCACCCATTGTGTCCCGCCCTCGATCGACTTCTCGACAAAGTTGAACAGACGTCGCACGTTGATGTAGCGCCAGGACGGATTGCTGCTGAGCGTACGAGCTCCCCATACCCGAATGCCGCGGCCAGGGAACGCCCGAATGCAGTTGATACCTACAGGATTCAGCGTATCCTGCTCACCCTTGGTGGTCTGATAGGCCAGACCCACTACGCCCTGCACCACCTCGTTGGCTGGCGCCTTGTGGACGCCACGTGTTGAGTCATTGCGCGCCCAAACTCCCGCCATGTGACCGCTGGGAGGAATGCTGATCGGGCGATTGGTCGCGGGATCCATCACCTGGATCCACGGGTAGTATAGCGCAGCGTAGCTAGAATCGTAGCCCGCCGTGTCCATGCGCCATTTCTTGATCTCCTGAGGTGACATGTCAGGAGGGCAATCCAGAACCGCCACACGATCCCCCATGCGCTCGCAGTGGGCAATCATCATCGTCTGCACCGCTTTGATCGTGTCCAAATCGGCTTTCTGCCCCGGCATCGGCGTCATCAGATCCGGCACGCAGACCATCGTAACATCGTCCAGTGCTTCGAGACCCTCCACACCGCTTCTCTCAGTCACCTTGCCCTGGAACTCCGCTGTACTGGGCGCAGGAAGCTGAGCAGCTTCAATGCCCAGTGCCTGCTCCTGCTCACGCGGCCACACCTTCGACAGGGGCCCGGATTCCGTAACCAGGATGTCGACCCATTTTGATGGTCGGTCGTTCTTGTAGGCCACCTTGATCTCCGGACGCCCGTCGGCCTTGATCTCCTGCAGTGTCACGCCGTCCAGGACTTCCTCGACCCGCCATCCGCCCGAGACTCCGGCACGCTCCACAACCACCGTGAATGTGCTGTCACCACCCTCATCGGCGGTTGTGTCAGGCGCATCATCACCTTCCTTGCTGTCCGGCTTCTTCGCAGTGGCCTTGGGGGCTGGCTCTGGCAGAGCCTTCACGTCCTCCACCTTCACCCGAAGCCGAAGCCCCTCGAATCCCGCTTGCTTTGCCTTCACCAGCATACTCGGCTTCCCCGCACTGTTGACCAGCATCGCCTGAGCCCGCGGGATCGTGCGGACGCTCACGACGTAACAGCGTGTACCACCGTTCATGAAGTAGCCGTACACTGCGTGGGAGAGAAACGCCCCTGGCACGAACTCACCATACCGCTCGACATACTGGCTCCAGTTGGTGACAAGCTGAGGCTTGTTGAGAAGATCCTCAACAACTACCTCTCCGTCGATCTCGCGCTTCATTTCGGCCTTCTCGGTGAATCCAACGAAGGCTGCCATAGCCGTTCCGACTCCCTCGATGGGCTTCGGGCCGCGATCGACCTCCTCAACGTAGACTCCGGGGGAAAGATATTCAGGCATCAGAACCTCCTTGCTTCCATATCGATGTGAGTGCGATCTGAGACGGGGTCTTCCGAGAACCACCGAGGTCCCACGTCCAGGATCAGTACACCCTCTCCACGCCAGACACAAACCAGATCATACCGATCCACGCTGCGACTAATCCTGTCCGTACTCGGTTCCTGCCATACTCCTCCTTCTCGGCCAATGGGGTACCTACCGTCTGAACACCGTCCCTACCGATTACACCACGAGGTCGTAGTCCGGCGCAGGCACTCTGATCCTTACCTCACGCAGAACACGGTCATCCGTTGAGATCTCGAGCGTGTAGTTGCCGGCCCGCAAACGCCCAACAACGAACTCGCCCCCCTCCTTGATCTCAATCACGTCACCTCGTTCGACGAGAATCAGCTGGAGGTCCGACAACGGCACATCGCAGGTCAGCGTGCCGCCGATCGTCCACAGTGCATCTTCGCCAGCCCACTCGACGAGCTCTTGAGTAGCTGGGTCAGTAGACTGTCCGATCCTGAGCTCGCGCGATCGCACCAGCGGCGTGACAATAGGCAGATACGGGTCCACCGACATGGTTGCCGTCAATACAATCGAGGGCTTCATCTCGTTGTCCAGAGCATTCCAGACATCGGCCGGATTGCGTAGTGTGTCCTCCTGAGCGACCTGTAGGGGAATCGGCACTGGCTGTTCCTTGAGACTGGGGGGGAGTAGATCCTCCGGCAGACTGGGCTGACGCATCAATGCCATCAGCGTTCGCGCCAGTAGATTGTGTTCATCATCGGGTTCGTTGGCCCAGGCCGTGATCATGTAGTGCAGATCAACGCGCGCCGGTGTGCGACGCTGAATGACTGTACCATCCTTCCGGCGCTCCGTAGTCCATTGCTGCGAGCCGCGCAGCTTCACGTTCTCCCGGATGTCGTGCAGAAAGAGATTCAGGGTTGGACGACTCAGCCTTGCCGCCCACTCCCGCGTGGGCTGGTCGAACGTGATGTCGACCTCCCCGTTTCTGACAGGTATCTCACGGATCAGCAGTTGCCTGAGAACCTCGTCCAGCTCGTGGAACATGGAATCGCTTGCTCCTTCAGCGGTGCTCGGTGTCCAACAACGATCCCCTGGCTAAGCAGGACTTCTCAGACCTTAGCCTTCTGCGCCAGTTGATTGATCTGGAGCTGAAGATCCTTGAGATCTCGCTCCAGCGTGAGGATACGGACCTCCATATCCTTGCCACGGTCGGTCGCTCCCTCATCGGAAGACGTCTGCGGCGGTGAGCCACTCGTGCCGTCCTGTGGTCGCAGATCACGCTGGTTGGGAGCTACGTATCCACTGCCTCGACCCGGTAGCGTGGGAACTTGCGTGGAGGGTGGGGGCATGCTCGGCGTCACACTGGAGTCCTGGCCACGCGCCACAGAGTCAGTCGACGTAGGCTTGTTGAAGTAGACTCCACGACGGAATCCCTTGGCCCCTCCAGCGACTTTGCTCTTGGCCCACGACAGCGCACCGCCAGCCTTCGTCTTGAAACCAGAGAAGAAGGACGACGCCTTCGTCTTGAACTTCTCCCAGCGAGACGATGGCTGCGTGCCTTGCCCAATCGCCGTAGGCATCTCCATAGCCGTCATGCCGCGGCTCAACCGCTCAGACTGCAGCTGCTCGGCCAGTGATCTAGTGTCTACTGGCGCCTTCGGCCGCTGAAGACCCGGCGGAGATGACTGAGTCGGCAGAGGTGGCGGTTCGGGGATGGGGTCAACCTTCTTGCGCTTGGACAGCCTACCCGTGATCCCCGAGAAGAAGCCCTTGACCTTTGACAACACACCGGAACCGGTAGCCTTCGGCGTCTGTGGGGCGCGCTGCTGTGCGATGATCCGTTCAGCCCCTTTGAGGAGCTTCTCCAGTTCCTCTTTGGGCGGTCGGTACTTCTCCTGCTGCTGCCTGATGTAGTCTTCGTCACTCTGTGTCTGGTCAGTATCAGATGTCGTATCCGGCGGACTGGGCGATGTGACATTTTGTGGAGAAGTCGAATTGATGGTCCCGGTCGTGCCCGGCTGAAGCACGGTGGCGCCCAGCATACCGGCCATAGCGTTTCTCTTCTCCTGAACCCTCTTACGCCATTCGTCCTCTGTCAGACCGACTTCTTCCCACGGCTTCGCCGCGCGCTGCACTGCGTCGATACGCTGCACAGCAGGACGAATACTGGCTGCGGCGCCCGACGAACCACTGTCCTGGTGCAGACTTCGGCCGGAAGTACTCCGGCCCTTGTGGGACGACTGGCCACTCCCGCCGGTCTGCTGCACCACGTGCGTCAACTCGTGAGCCAGCAATCTCCTACCTTCACGCGAGCTAGGATCATACTGGCCGGCAGAGAAGTAGATGTCCGTCCCATGTGTGAACGCCCGTGCCATCAAGTTCTTGTTAAGCCAGTTCGCCTCACCATCGGTGTGAACACGGACTCGACTGAAGTCCGTGCCAAACTGCGCCTCCACATCAGCACGAAACCGGGATGGCAGCGGGTTACCGCCTCCTCGCGTGCTGGTCAGACGTCGAGCTACCTCGTCGCCTGCAACGAACCCTCCATCCGCTCGCTGCGCGACGGGCTTGGCCTGGACCTCCTCCTCTTCCTCCAGCTGACGCTGCACCGCCGGCTTAGCCTGGACCTCCTCCTCTTCCTCCAGCTGACGCTGCACCACCGGCTTAGCCTGGACCTCTTCCTCTTCCTCTGGCTGGCGCTGCACCAGTGGCTTGGCCTGGATTTCCTCCTCTTCCTCCAGCTGGCGCTGCACCAGTGGCTTAGCCTGGACCTCTTCCTCTTCCTCCAGCTGGCGCTGTACTGACGGACCCGTAGACGATGTCATCCCCGGACCGTCTGCTACCTTGTCGGCAACACGATCGGCCTCCTGTTCGTACCGATCCGTAGACGGCCCGACAACGAGCGCCGCCTGCACGACGGCTTCACGCGGTGAAACTGGCGCCGCCTGGGCCTGCAGTGGCGGATCGAGGAGCTGCGTCACCGCGCGGTTACCTACCGCTCGCTGCAGCGCGATTACATCATTTGACGAGGCGACAGTCGGATCTGCAGAAACGTGCTCGAACGCTTGTTGGAGATCAAAGGATTGGTGATCCGTGCGGGTTTCGCGGGAGCGATCAGCGGGGTCGTGACGCTTGTGGATCGCGGACTTCGCCTGGCCCGATTCGCTACTGTGGTGAGTCGGCATATCGTGCCTCCTTTCTCACAAGAGAGTCGATGGACAGGAAGGAGCTGGCAACGGGAGCCGGCCCGCTTGGGAAACATCGATTCGCCAGAATCCCTGATGCCACAAAGACAATCACCCCACCACCCTGCCGCCGGAATCTTCTACAGAGCCACACGTCACGAGACCGCAACTTCGATCCGACCGTATCACTCGGGACAATAACGAGCACATACTCAGGGAGACTGTCTGAAGTGACGCGCCTATTATACGGCTTTCTAACCAGAATGTCAAGAATTGAGGGGGCCCCGACAGGAGCACAGGTTTTA
>JAAZAN010000018.1 GCA_012514315.1 Chloroflexota bacterium | reverse complement strand
CGTCAACGGATTCTGAGGGGGAAGACCTGCATACAGTGACAATGGGCGTGTACAACAGGGAAGCACGCCCGAAGTGAAGCCATCCACACTGTCATTATAGCACATCTCCGATGAGAGCGCTAAACCAGTGCTTTGTCCACCGCCTCAGATACCGAACGAACCGGCAACGCGGTAATGCCCTCTGGAGCTGATTCGCGCTTCCGACCCACAGAACCAGGAATCAGGCACCGCGTGAACCCCAGTCGTGCAGCCTCGTTGAGTCGGGCATTGGTCTGCGCGACCGCGCGAACCTCACCGGAGAGACCCACTTCGCCGATAATCGCGAGATCAGCGGCCACGGGGCGGTCCTTGGTACTGGAGGCAATAGCGACCGCCAACGCCAGGTCCGCAGCCGGTTCGCTGATCTGAAGGCCACCGACCACATTGGCGAATACGTCCTGATCGTAGAGACGTAATCCAACACGCCGTGTCAGAACGGCGGTGATCAGTAAGAGCCGGTTGAAGTCCACCCCGTTGGCAGTGCGACGCGGATTACCGAAACTGGTCGGGCTTGCCAGCGCCTGAACCTCTACCAGGAGTGAACGAGTGCCTTCCATGGTCACTGCGATAGCGGACCCTGGAGCATTGACCATCCGCTCCGCAAGAAAGACTTCGGACGGGTTGGATATCTCGATCATACCCTGACCCTGCATCTCAAACACACCAACCTCCGAGGTCGGGCCAAAGCGGTTCTTCACCGAACGGAGTAAGCGATAGGCATGGAAACGATCCCCTTCGAGATAGAGCACCGTGTCCACAATGTGCTCCAGAACTTTGGGACCGGCGATGGCGCCCTGCTTCGTCACGTGCCCAACCAGGAAGACCGCAATGCTCTCCGCTTTGGCCCACCATTGGAGCCGCGCCGCGGCCTGACGGACCTGGCTGATGGAGCCAGCCGCCGCCGTCAGCTCCTCGGAAGAGACAGTCTGAATCGAATCCACAATCATCACAAGAGGATGGATCTGCTCACCGTGACGCAGAATACTCTCCAGGCTGGTCTCGGTGACGACGAAGAGACTGTCAGTCTGGATCTGGAGCCGATCCGCTCTCATTTTGATCTGGCGCGCCGACTCCTCGCCCGATACGTACAAGACCGGTTGGCCCGTCGTCTGTGCAATCAATCCGGCAACCTGCAACAGCAGGGTGCTCTTCCCGATCCCAGGGTCTCCCCCTACGAGGGTGAGAGAGCCAGGCACAATCCCGCCCCCGAGCACGCGATCGAACTCGCCCAGCGGCAGGGGTAATCGATCGGCTCCATCAGCCTGAATCTCCGCGAGGCGTTGCGGCCCACTGCCGAAGGTATGTACGGGACCCGCGGATCTGCCGCCGGGTTCCTGGAGGACCTCAACCATGGATCCCCATTCGCCACACGCTGGACAGCGCCCCATCTCGCGGGGCGTCGTGCGCCCGCAGTTCTGACAGACCCAGCGAGTTCGTGTCTTGACCATAGAATCACTCCAGGAGACTCAGGATCACTAATTGTATTGTATCAGAACAGGCGTTCTCTGACAAATGCTGAGCGTGAGGATCGATATTAAGTCATGAGTCAGTAAGGGCTCCATCACTGGGAGGCAATGGGTGTGGAACTTGCCTAACACCGCCGACGTCTTGGAAGCAGGATAGCTTCCGCCAAGGAGGAGGATCATGAGGATATCCAGACTGATGACTATTGCCGTGGTGATACTCGTGATGCTGTTGACTGGGACGCCAGTCCTGGCTGATGGGATCATCATCCCCGAACCACCCATCTGGCCCGACCCCCCGCCGATGAGGGACCAGTGGTTGACGATCTCCTATCATCACGTAGATGTCCGGATAGAGGACCAAGTCGCGGTGACGCGCGTCGAACAGGAATTTGTAAACGAGCATGGTTGGGAGGCAGAAGGCGCCTATGTATTCCCTCTGCCGGCGGGCGCAGCCATATCGCAGTTCGTCATGTGGGTGGATGGAGTCGCTGTTGAGGGACAAATTCTGGAAGCCGATAAGGCGCGTGCTATCTACGAGGACATCGTGCGCCACAGGCGAGATCCGGCGCTTCTGGAGTATGTAGGGCGCGATGCGATCCAGGCCAGGATATTCCCGATCCCACCTGGAGGCAAGCGGAGGATTGAGATCGAGTATACGCAGCTATTGCCCGTCGATCGAGGTGTGATCCGGTACGTGTACCCGCTGAACACAGAGAAGTTCAGCGCACGGCCACTGGAGAGCGTCAGTGTCCGCGTCACGATTCGCTCGCAACAACCGATTCAGGCGGTTTACTCACCGACCCACCAGGACCGAGTGTATGTCGAGCGACCGTCTGAGTATTCTGCTCTGATCGGCTACGAAGAGAACGAGATCCGACCTCAGAGCGATTTCGAACTGATTTACACAGTCGGTCAGGGAGACGTCGGCCTGAACCTTCTGACGTATCGTGACAACGATGAGGATGGGTTTTTCTTGCTGATGGTCGCTCCACCCAGCCAGGTGGACAACGTTCGGGTTATTCCCAAGGACGTCATTCTCGTGCTGGATACATCAGGATCGATGGATGGCGAGAAGATTGTGCAGGCCAAGGACGCGCTGATCTACATACTGGACCACCTGGGCTATAGGGACCGGTTCAACATCGTCACCTTCTCGAGCGGTGTGAGACGATATGCCGGCACTCTGCAACCAGTTTCGGAGACCCGTAACGCCATCGAATGGGTAAAGCGACTGGAGGCGCTGGGTGGCACCGACATCCACCGTGCATTGCTGGAAGCTCTGGCACAGGCTGACCTGGAAAGACCCACAGTGCTCATCTTCCTGACTGATGGACAGCCTACCGAGGGCGTGACGGAGATCGATCAGATCATTGCCGACGCAGCGGAGGCCGCTCTCGGTAACATCCGTCTTTTCGCGTTCGGTCTGGGCGATGACGTGAACACCGTCCTACTGGATACACTGGCTCAGCAACACCGAGGCGATACAGGTTACGTCCGCCCCTACGAACGGATCGACCAGGAGATCTCCGCATTCTACGAGCGCATCGGGGCGCCGATGTTGACCGATCTGACACTGGATTTCGGCGGTGTGATCGTGGAAGAGGTATATCCTCACCCCCTGCCAGATCTCTTCATAGGAGGCCAGTTGATCCTGACCGGTCGGTACCGGCTTCCTGTGGCATCGAATTTGGAGAGCAGCATCAGATTGGACGGGGTGATCGACGGGTCACCGGAACGCTATGTCTACTCCGGCGTGTTTCGCGACAGCGGTGGGGATGAGTTCATTGCCCGACTGTGGGCCACACGCAAGATCGGCTATCTACTGACACAGATCAGGCTCCACGGCGAGAACCGGGAGTGGGTCGACGCCATCGTCGAGCTCAGCCTACGCTACGGGGTGATCACGCCGTATACGTCGTTTCTGATTGAGGAGGATGACATATTGACGGCAAGAGGGCAGGCAGAGGCCGCCGAGAAACTGCTCGCTCTGCCATCCGCGCCAGCAGCCGGGGCGCCGGCAGTGGAGATGGCAGACACGCAGTCGGCGTTGCGCAGCGCAGAGTCTGCCGGAATGGAACGAATACCAGCGCAGAGTGCGGAGATGGTGCGCCTGGTCCGCGGTAAGACATTCTTATTGAGGGACGACGTCTGGACCGACACAGCCTTCAACCCGCACATGATGGACACGGAACAGATCGGATTGGGGACCGATGCCTATTTTGAAGTGTTGCGGGCGCGACCCGACTGGGGCAGCTATATGGCTCTAGGCGAACGGGTGATCTTCGTCGCCGAGGGCGTCGCTTACGAGATCATCGAGGGCGAAGGCAGCTCACGCCCCGCCCCACTGCCGACACAGACACCGGAAGCCAGCCTCCCATCACCGTCATCTGCGTCGCCCACGCCACCATCCGTGGAGCCGCCGTCCGTGACCGGCGATCCCGCGCAGCAAGCCCCGAGGCTATGCGGCGGCCCAGCCACGATGATTGCTGCGACAATCGCAATAACCGCCGTCTGGGGGACGGCGCGAAAACGTCATTGACGAGTTTGGTGCATTCGGATATAATCAGACTGTAAGCTACCTCAGGAAGTGAGATTTCTGGGGAAGTCTTGGACATTAAAAACGGACTGTCCGGACTGATGACTGAGCGCAAGCATTGCAGGCTGCTGCCAGAACGGGTTCACCACAAGGGTGACTGCCCGCTTCCATTCGGTCACAAGCGCGAATATCGGCGATCTATCCATCTACACCACGTACTCGTGCCCTGGCCAGGGATTCGCTTAACAGCGGCAGATGTGTTGTGATCACACCGCTATTGTGGTAGGATAGCCGGAATAGACTGATGGCTCAAGGTTGATAGATCGTGATGGCGTTGCGTAAACGTGTACAATCTGCAGTGAAGTGGCTGACGCCTGGATTGAGCGTAAAGCGCTGGCTGTTGCTTCTGGCCGGTGGCATTGCCGTGCTAAGCCTGGGGTTCAGTTTCATCCTGCGAGAGCTATATCCGCTGCCGTCGTTCTTCTACTATCTCACGCTGCAGTTCATTCCTCGTGCGTCGCGAGGCCTGGTGTTCGGGATTGGCGGGATTGGGGCTGTGGTACTGGCGCTCCTTGGTCTGAACCGAGCGCTGCTGGCGCCGTTCGTCGAACCGAATCCATCGACAGTATTGGACGCTGTCTACGAGTATCGCCACCGTGAACGAGGTCCCAAGGTCGTTGCTATCGGGGGAGGACACGGATTGTCGGTCCTGCTCCGCGGCCTGAAGCATCACACGGCCAACATCACAGCGATCGTGACGGTGGCCGATGACGGCGGGAGTTCGGGCCAGCTGAGGCGCGAACTGGGTGTGCTGCCACCGGGTGATTTCCGCAACTGCATCGCCGCACTGGCTGATGACGAAGCGCTGATCACTCAGTTGTTCCAGTATCGCTTCCCCATCAACGCACTGGGGAAACCCTCGACGTCTGCGCCAGAGCAGAGTGCTCAGCGAACAAGCCATAACGGGCATAGCTTCGGCAATCTATTCATCACGGCGATGTCTGAGGTCACGGGCAGTTTCGAGCGAGCAGTACTCGAGTCTAGCCGGGTCCTGGCCGTACGTGGGCGAGTTCTCCCGAGTACGTTGCAAGACGTCACGTTGATGGCAGACCTGGTCGGGGAAGAGGCCAGTCTGGATCGAGTGACCGGCGAGTCACAGATTACGGGGCTCGGCGGATCAATCGTACGAGTATATCTGGTCCCCGATTCGATACCTGCGTATCCGGAAGCGGTCCGAGCACTGCTGGAAGCCGACCTAATCGTCGCAGGACCCGGGAGTCTGTACACAAGCATCCTACCTAACCTGTTGGTGCCTGATATTGCTCAGGCGATTGTGGCCAGCCGCGCAAGCAAAGTCTACGTGTGCAACGTCGCTACACAACGTGGGGAAACAGTGGGTTACAGTGTCTGCGACCATGTCGAGGCATTGAAAGCCCATCTGGGTATCGATCTCTTTCAGATCGTCCTGGCCAACAGCAACATCGGTGTACCATTTGATGCTCCCGCGGGCGTCGAATTGGTGGAAATTGGCGAGTCTCCAGCCGGAGCGGAGTATCGGATAATAGTCCAGGACCTCGTCGATCCCGGGCATCCCTGGCGCCACGACAGTGACAAGCTGGCGCACGCGCTTTTGGACCTTCTGAAGAACCTGAAGAGCTGACCACCAGCACATACCCTGAGATCGACGGGGGATCACGAGAGAATCCTTGAGACGAGATCGGCTTCGTTGGCTGATTGTACACTTCGACATGCAGCTGGCGGTTCGTCACAAACCATTCTGCGACCATCATACATAAAAGGAGTAAGGCAATGAAAGTCAAAGTAGGTATTAACGGTTTCGGCCGAATTGGGCGCCAAGTTCTCAAAGCTATGAAAGAGAAGTACCGCGATGAGTTTGACGTCGTAGCTGTCAACGATCTCTTCGACGCCGAGACGAATGCGCATCTCTTCAAGTACGACTCCAACTACGGCGTCTACCCAGGTACGGTTGAGGTGGCTGGCGGCGATATCGTCGTGGACGGTGATGCGATCAAAGTCCTCGCCGAGCGCGATCCGGCGAATCTCCCATGGGCCGATCTGGGTGTCCAGATTGTGGTGGAATCCACCGGCGTTTTCGTCGACGGGAAGAAGGCGGCCGCCCACATCGCCGCTGGGGCAAAGAAGGTTATCATCAGTGCGCCAGCCAAGCCAGCCGATAGTGTGGACCTGACCATCGTTCTGGGCGTCAACGACGACAAGTACGATGCCGCCAATCACCATATCTTGTCCAATGCATCCTGCACGACGAACTGTCTTGCGCCGACCGTCAAGGTCGTCCTCGACGCGTTCGGTATTGTCAAGGGCATGATGACGACCATTCACTCATATACAAACGACCAGCGGATTTTGGACCTGGCACACAAGGACCCGCGGCGCGCTCGTGCAGCGGCTCTGAATATGATACCGACGACGACAGGCGCCGCCAGGGCGCTTGCTCTGGTCATTCCAGAACTGAAGGGCAAGTTCGACGGGTATTCGATGCGCGTGCCCACCCCCACTGTATCGGTCGTGGACGCCGTGATGGAATTGGAGAAAGACGCCACCGTCGAGGAAGTCAATGACGCCTTCAAGGCGGCGGCGGCCGGGGCGATGCAGGGGATACTCGGCTTCACTGATGAGCCGTTGGTGTCGATGGACTTCAAAGGTGACGCGCGCTCGAGCATCGTCGACGGGCCTTCGACGATGGTCATGGGCAGCAATCTACTCAAAGTCGTGGCCTGGTACGACAATGAGTGGGCCTACTCCACGCGAGTGACCGACCTGGCGAAATTGATGGTTGACAGGGGACTCTAGGTTCTGCCGGGCGCCTCTGCGCCCAACGTGGCTTTGCCAACCTATCGGTTTGTCAACGACACAGAGACACAGGTAAACGACAGTGATATCTGTCCAGAGGCTTGTGTCTCTGTGTTAGCACGGCCAGACTAACAAGACCATAGGGTAGAGGGAACTTCCCCTGGAATCCCTTGCCAACGCGAAAGGAGCTGTCATGAACAAGCAGACGGTCCGCGATGTAGACGTTAAGGGGAAGCGGGTGTTGGTGCGCGTTGACTTCAATGTGCCCCTCAAAGATGGCACGGTAACGGACGACACACGCATTCGAGCCGCACTGCCCACCCTGGAGCATCTGCTACAGCAGGGCGCGGCGCTGATCCTGTGCTCTCACCTGGGTCGTCCGAAGGGTAAGGTAGCCCCCGAGTACAGGATGGATCCGGTTGGCGTGCGCCTGCAGGAGCTGCTGGGCCGGCCAGTCCGGAAGCTCGACGACTGTGTTGGGCCGGAGGTGGAAACCACCATCGCAGCCATTCAGCCCGGTGACGTTGTTCTTCTGGAGAACACTCGGTTCCATGCTGAGGAAACTGCCAACGATCTCAATTTCGCCAAACAACTTGCTGGATTGGCGGACATATTCGTGAACGACGCATTTGGTGCGGCGCACCGCGCCCACGCATCGACGGAGGGAGTGGCGCACTACCTGCCTGCGGTGGCCGGTTTCCTGATGGAAAAGGAACTGGAGTTCCTCGGCCGGGCGACCGAGAATCCGGAACATCCCTACGTAGCGATTCTCGGCGGGGCGAAGGTATCCGACAAGATCGCTGTCATTGAGAATCTACTCAGACAGTGTGATCGCCTGATTATCGGCGGGGGTATGGCCAACACGTTCTTCCGTGCAATGGGTTTCGACACCGGCGACAGCCTGGTGGAGGAAGATGCCGTGGCGACAGCCAAGACGCTCCTGGAGGCGGCTGGCAGTCAGATCGTCCTCCCCGTTGACGTGGTTATCGCCGACCGATTCGACAACGATGCCAACTTGAAGGTGGTGGCGCCCAACGCAGTTCCAGCCGGGTGGCGCATTCTCGACGTTGGTCCAAAGACCATTGCCACTTTCGAGTCAGCGCTGAGCGACGCTCGCACAGTGGTGTGGAACGGTCCCTTGGGTGTCTTCGAGATGCCCAATTTCGCCAAGGGGACATTCGCTGTGGCCGATCTACTCGCCAACCTCGATGCGGTGACGGTCATCGGAGGCGGGGATTCTGCAGCGGCCGTCGCTCAGGCCGGACTGGCCGACCGCATGACCCATGTCTCAACAGGAGGCGGCGCGAGCCTGGAATTCCTGGAGGGCAAAGTTCTACCTGGGGTCGCAGCACTTCAGGACAAGTAGGCGGCGCAGCCACACGGCCCTGGGTGGTGAAAGACCCGGGGCCGTTCAATTCAGCAGCTCAAGCCCGGGATGGCTGACAGGGTACACAGCTATACGGCTGACCCAGGCGTAAGCCCGATCATCTGAGGAGAGAAAGAATGCGCAGACCATTCATTGCTGGCAACTGGAAAATGTATAAGACGATTGAGGAGGCAGTCGCGCTGGTTAATGGCCTGAAGGCTGAACTGGCGGACTTCACTGCATGTGATGTGGCCGTCTGCCCTCCAAGCGTCGCGCTCGCCGCAGTCCGAGAGGCTCTGACCGGTTCAGAGATCGGTCTGGGAGCTCAGAACGTGCACTGGGAGAACGAGGGTGCATTTACTGGAGAGATCAGCCCCGGGATGCTGGCAGGCCTATGCGATCACGTGATCATAGGACATTCGGAGCGCCGTACGCTGTTTGGCGAGACGGATGAGATGGTGAACAAGAAGGTCCATGCCGCGTTGAGTCACGGGCTGAAGCCCATTCTATGCGTCGGCGAGAACCTGGATCAGAACCGTGCGGGCGAGACCGAAGCCTTTGTGGGCAACCAGGTGCGCGCAGCTTTCGCAGGAGTCAAGAGCGATCAAGCGCGGGTGATAACCATCGCTTACGAGCCTATCTGGGCAATCGGCACGGGCATCGCGGCCACGGGCGAGGACGCGAACAGAATCATCGGCCAAGCAGTCCGCGGGGTACTCGACGATCTGTACGGCAGCGATGTGGCCCAGGCAGTTCGGATCCAATATGGCGGCAGCGCCAAGCCGGATAACATCGCCGAGTTTCTGTCGCAGCCAGAGATCGACGGCGCCCTGGTAGGGGGTGCGAGTCTCAAAGTGGCAGATTTTGCCGCTATCGTGAGGCGAGGTCTAGCCGCCAAAGGCGAGTAGTCAATCGTCGTTCAATGGACTGGATGCCCTTCATCTGGTTGGCCGTAACACTGCTCATCCTACGACTGATCGAGCACTGGGTTCACCGTCATCTTCAGGGCGTCGCGTTACTGTTGACAGGCGACCGCGATATGGCGGTGGTTCTCTACGCACTTCCCCTTCTGCCCGGAGTGCTGTTACACGAGATGAGTCATCTTCTGGCTGCAGTGCTGCTACGTGTACGCGTCGGGGGCATGTCGGTCCACCCGAAGATAGCGGGGGATCGGATCCAGCTCGGGTTCGTCCCAATTGAGAAGACCGATGTAGTGAGGGCCAGCCTGATCGGGCTGGCCCCATTACTTTCGGGAAGCGCTGTCATCCTGCTCATCGGATATCTGGTGTTCGGAGTCGACGCGCTGCGATCAGGCCTGGTGACGCGCGACTGGGCATTGTTGGGTGCAACCCTGGCTGGCATGCTGAGAGCCACCGACGCCGGAATCTGGGCTTATCTGATCTTCTCCATAGGCAACACTATGGTACCGAGTCGGTCAGATCGGCAGGCATGGCTTCCGACTATCGGGATCCTTGTGCTGATCGGGGCACTGATCTGGACAATGGGGTTGGGTTCAGCGGTTCTGGCCGAGCTAGCGACCACCCTGATCGTAGGAGCCACATGGCTTGCAACTATGTGCACCGTGACGATCATCATCGACCTACCGTTCGTGCTCTTGATCGCATTGCTGGAGCAACTGCTGCAACAGGTGCGTGGGCTAAGAATCGAGTACTAGCCCTGAAACACCTGGTCGCACAACCTGAGTAACTCACGCGCTCCGGTCCGACCGAGACAGGTGAGCCAGCACACTCACCACTGCCACGATGATCGCCACCAATGCGATCAGCTTACAGAGACGCGAGGCGACGAAGAGGGCTACCAGCCCCAGTAGCACGCATACCCCCCAGTACAGAAGCACAATCGTGCGCTTGGAGATCCCAGCGTCGAGCAAGCGCAGATGGAGGTGTCCACGGTCGCCCTGGGTGGGAGAACGATGGTGGCGCACCCGGTCGAAGATCTGCCAGGCCACATCGACAATCGGGACCCCCATCACCAACAGTACAGTGGCAATGCGGCCACCGGCAATAAGCCCCAGAGCGCTCAGAGCATAGCCCAGAAAGAACGCCCCACTACTGCCCAGGAATACGCGCGCCGGCGACACGTTGTAGGGCAGGAATCCCACTAGTGCACCCAGTAACGCAACGGGCAGCAATGCAACGCTGAACTGCCCGACCCGATGCATATGGACAGCCAGTACCAGACAGACAATCGCGCCCACGCCCGCGGCAAGACCATCGAGGCCGTCCAGCCAGTTCACGGTGTTCATCATGCCCATCGTCCAGAGGACCGTCAGCGGGACAAACAGGAGAGCGCCCCATCGATAGCTATCCAGGGCAACGTAGCCGATGCCAGGCAAAGTGAATCGCTCCAGCCACAAGGTTGTCGCAAGCGCCACCAGCGATAGGGTGAACTGAAAGATGAACTGGGGCCAGGCTGGCAACTCGAACCGGTCGTCCACCAGTCCAAAGAGAAATGCCAACACCCCTCCGGTAAGCAGCCCTCTGAGGCGCAGGTAGTCGCCCGGACTATAGCCGATCGTCAGATCGCCGGTCCACATCGTGATGACGACAATCACAACGCAGGCCAGGAAGATGGGGACGCCTCCAAGACGGGGCACAATACCTGAGTGTCGCCTGCGTCCTCCGGGCGCGTCAGCGATACCTAACGCCCCGGCTATCCGCCCGGCAATCGGTGTGAGAACCAAAGCCAGCAGCGCGGTCGAAGCACCGACAAGCAAGTACTGAAGTAGGTAAGTCAAGGAATCATCGAAAGTGAGGCCAGGCCGCCCCATACCCCAACGGGCTCAACATCAACGGGCCAGCCCGGGCATACTGTTGCTGAACGGGCCAGCCTAGCCAGTACCAAACTGCCGATCTCCCGCATCACCAAGACCGGGAATGATCAAGCCCGCTTCATTGAGTTGCTCGTCTATAGCGGCCAGGAAGATCGGCACATCGGGATGGGCGTTCGTCAGTCGCTTAACGCCTTCCGCAGCGGCGATGACGCCCAGGAACTTGATGCGTTCGGCGCCCCAGCCCTTCAAGATGTCGACAGCAGCCACGGCTGAACCTCCGGTTGCCAGCATTGGGTCCAGCACGAAGCAGACATCGACAACCGGGCTGACCGGGCGACGACTGTAGTACTGCACCGGCTCCAACGTGCGCTCATCACGTCGCAAGCCAATGTGCCACACCTCCGAATTGGGCATCATGTTCCAGACACCCTCAACCATGCCTAGCCCCGCACGCAGGATGGGGACCAATCCGACATGTTCCTTCAGGTCATAGCCAGCCGCAGACCCCATTGGAGACATCACAGAGGTGGCCCCCACCGCCAGGTCAGCCGTAGCCTCGTAGGCAATCAACACGGCAATCTCCCGCAGCAGCTCCCGGAACTTCTTGGGGTCGGTGCGTTGATCGCGCATGAGAGTCAGCTTGTGTTGGACCAGCGGATGGGTCAGGACATGTACTTGCGGCTCCACAGATCACCTCCGGAGACGGATAATCGGCCTGGATTGTACTCCTGAGCAATGAGGTTGTCAACGACAATTCGCACCTCGCCTGAAGTCGTGTATAATGCACCCACGATGAAGGAGCGGATTGTATCGGGGCAACCCGAAGAAGAAGATGTGGCCCTTGACGGGGCATTACGCCCACAACGGTTAAGGGATTTGATCGGTCAGGAGCGTGTCCGGGAGAATCTAGGCATCCTGATTGAGGCCGCTCTGCGCCGCGGTGAGTCGGTCGATCATGTCCTGTTGTACGGCCCACCGGGCCTGGGCAAGACGACGCTGGCTCATATCATTGCCAACGAGATGAACGTGCCGATCCGAGTCACCTCAGGGCCGGCGATCGAGCGTGCCGGCGACCTGGCAGCCATCCTCAGCAATATGCGGGAGAAGGAAGTGCTCTTTATCGACGAGGTGCACAGGTTGGGGCGCGCCGTAGAAGAGGTCCTGTACCCTGCCATTGAGGACTTTGCGCTGGACTTCGTGATTGGAAAGGGTCCCGCAGCTCGCTCCGTCCGCCTCAAGCTACCGCACTTCACGGTCGTTGGCGCCACAACACGGTTGGCGCTACTCACCGCGCCGCTACGCACCCGATTCGGCGCGATCGTCCGGGTCGACTTCTACGATCAGGATGCGCTGCAGGCCATCGTGCGACGAGCGGCCACAGTGCTAGGCGTCGAGGCCGACGCCGCTGGGTTGGCTGAGATCGCCCGCCGTGGGCGGGGTACGCCGCGTGTTGCGCTCAGGCTGTTGCGTCGAGTGCGTGACTACGCTCAGGTGCGCGCCGATGGTCGCATCACCGGAGAAGTAGCGCGGCAGGCGCTGGAGCTCCTGGACGTAGACGAGCAAGGACTGGATGATCTGGACAGGCGTGTGCTCTCCACTATCATCGAGAAGTTCGATGGGGGACCCGTTGGGCTCGACACGGTGGCAGCCTCAGTCAGTGAAGCTTCAGATACCATTATGGATGTTGTCGAGCCGTACTTGCTGCAACTGGGGTTCCTCGATCGGACTCCACGAGGACGAACCGCCACGACGCGAGCCTACGAACATCTGGGGGTGTCCTACACACGCTCCGAACAGCCGAATCTGCTGTAGCATGATTGAGCGCGAGGCAATCGACTCCGATGAGCAACCTGGAGACAATCGGCAAGCTAGTCCTGATCGCTGGGCTGGCCATAGCTTCAATCGGCGGTCTCTTGTGGGGCATATCCAGGCTCGGGTTCCTCGGCAACCTACCAGGAGATATCCGTATCGAACGACCTGGCCTCACGTGCATGATCCCCCTAGCCAGCTCAATCTTGTTGAGCCTGCTTCTGACCATCATATTGAACATCATCATGCGAATCATCAATCGCTAGAAAGGACGTGACATGGGACCTCGAATCAGTTTCCTCACATTACTTCCAAATCTACCGATCTTGCTGGTCCATCTAGCTGGTCTGGTTGCTTCCATCGTGCTGATGGTGCGCAAGAGGGGCCCAGCCTCTACGCTGGCGTTGATCGGCTTTGCCGTGCTGTTTCTTCTGGACATCGCGAGTCTCGGACGCGGTCCTTTGATCACGTTACTGATTGAGCAGGCCGGGATCGAACAGTATTTGGTGGCCAACGCCGGCGTGGGGTGCTGCTGTAGCACCTTCCACGTTGCCGCGATGGTCTGCCTGATTGTAGCGATCTGGCGAGCGATCACCGAGAGCACCGCCAACTCAACAACCTGGGAAGGAGCTCGCAACGGCCGTTGAGGACTGACGATTTCGACTATGTACTCCCCCCCGAGTTGATCGCCCAGACACCCATCGAGCCGCGCGACGCCTCTCGCCTGATGGTGATTGATCGAAAGAGCGGCGAGATCCAGCATCGGCGATTTCGTGACCTGCCTGAGTTTCTGCAGCCGGAGGATCTGCTCATCTACAACGAGAGTCGGGTGATCCCAGCCCGACTTTTTGCACGCAAGTCAACCGGGGGGCGAGTGGAGATCCTTCTACTGCGGCCACGAGACGGCACGACGTGGGAGACACTGGTCAGGGGAAAACACGTTCGGACCGGGCTGGAACTGGAGCTGCTGCAGGGGAGCGCCGGCCCACCAACCGGTGCGATGGCCAGAGTCGTGGGTATGGGCGTGCGGGGCGAGCGTCTTCTGGCATTCGACCAACCGGTTCTCGCCCTGGCGGATCAGATTGGCGCCACTCCCCTGCCGCCGTATATCCATACCCCCCTGGAGAACGGAGAGCGGTATCAGACGATCTACGCTCGAACGTCCGGTTCGGCCGCCGCGCCGACCGCTGGTCTGCACTTCACGCCAGAGTTGATGCATCGACTACGCGCGATAGGAGTTCATTTCGGGTTTGTTACCCTGCACGTCGGACTTGATACCTTCCGGCCTGTGACTGAGGAGGACGTCGAGGAACACCACATTCACCAGGAACACTGTACGCTGGATCCCCATGTAGCCCGGATGGTCAACGAGACCCGGTTGGCGGGGCGTCGCGTCATCGCCGTCGGCACGACGAGCGTGCGAGTTCTGGAGACGGCCGCTCTGGCCGCGGTAGGTGGAGATGAGCAGGCCCCTCAGTGCCCATTCCAGACTGTCGCCGCTATGGACGGCTTCACGGGATTATTCATCTATCCGGGGTTTCGTTCCAGGGCAGTCGACGCGATGATCACCAATTTCCACCTTCCACGTTCGACGCTCCTGATGCTCGTAGCCGCTTATACGGGTAAGGAGTTACTGGACCGTGCATACGCTGAAGCGATTGAGCGCCGGTATCGCTTCTACAGCTTCGGCGACGCCATGCTGATTCTGTAACCCACTACTCGTCCTCCACGATCTCATAGTCGAACGTGACTTCAGCACATCCGCGAACCGTCGCAGCTATTGAGCAGTACTTCTCCTCAGAGATCTCGATCGCATCGCGTACTGCCTTCTCCTTCAGCCCCTTTCCGCGCACGACATAGTGAATGTGGATGGCACGATAGGTCCATGGAGGATCCGCCTCTTGCTCACCCGTTACCTGTACCTCAAGCCCAGTCAACCGCTGCCGTTTCTTCTCCAATATCCCGACCACATCGTAGGCCGTGCAGCCACCCATCGCCACCAATAACAGTTGCGAGGGACTCATACCGATCCCATTCTCTTCATCTTGAGACGACATCACAACAGAGTGTCTGCTGCTGTCGATGCCTACGAACTGCCTCTTCTCTATCCACTTCACCTGAACTGTCTTCGCCATCAATCCAGCCCTCTCAACAGTGATTGTAGCTGGCGGGCCGTGCCAACTGCCTGGCCCTGCCAGTGATTGTTCATATAGATCAGGGTCAGGGGCGCCTCCGCATCCAAATGCTGCACCTTGGGGACCCATTCCTCGAGCTCATCTTCACGGTAGGTGTAATCGTAACGTTCCCAGGCCTCGTCATGCTGCCACCATTTGTCCGCATTGCGTCCATGAAAACGCACGTAGGCGATTGAGCTGGTGGCCATCGCAACCCGGGGGATCAGATTGCGGAAGTCCGGCTGATCAACACAGCAGAAACCCAACCCCAGGGCACGCAACTCACTGAAAGTCTGAGCGCTGACCCAGTCTCGCGATCGAAACTCCACGACCACAGGGAGATCTCCAAACCCCTCACGCAGTCTGCGGATGTATGCGCGATTGGCCTGGTTCGCATGGAAGGAATGGGGAAACTGCGCCAGCACACACGCGAATTTTCCGGCATCCAGCAGGGGCGCGAGCGCATCAACAGAACGCTTGATGAGCGTCTCAGGTTCCTTTCGTTCATGGGTGATACCCTGGAAAGCCTTAACCGAAAACACGAACCCATCGGGCACCTTGGCGACCATACGTGCGAGCGACCTGGAATCAGGTATGCGATAGAAGCTAAAGTTCAGCTCGCAGGTGGCAAATTCGTTGGCGTAGTAGGAGAGCCATTCTTCCTTAGGAAGGTCGGCGGGGTAAACGGGGCCGACCCAGTCCGTGTAGCTGAATCCACTTGTGCCAATCAGCACTGTCATCATGCACCTCACACCCGGATGTAGGTGCGCCAGTCAGGGGCGACCCACCACTCCATCACACACGAGCGACGGAATCTGGGCCTCATTTGTCACTGCCGATGATGACACGACGAGTCCGCCCGGCGGCTTCCTGGGGGCCGATGATGCCCTGCTCCTCCATCGTCTCGATCAAGCGGGCCGCGCGGGGGTGGCCGATGCGCAGGCGTCGTTGCAGCAAGGAAGCCGACGCCTCGCCAGTTTGCTGGACCAAGGCGATCGCCTCCTGCAGCATATCATCCTGCCCGTCGCCCTCATCCTCGGCCTCGTCCTGTTCCAGCGAGCTGATCATACGCTCCCAAGGCGCCTCACTCACAATTGGGCCAACCTCATCACGCCAGAACTGCACGAGGTCCTCGAGCTCGTCCTCGGACACGAAGCATCCCTGGACGCGCACAGGGTGGCCGGCATCTGACGCCATATAGAGCATATCACCCCGTCCAAGCAGCGTCTCAGCTCCCTGCATGTCCAGGATAACTCGCGAGTCGGTCTGGCTCACAGTAGCGAACGAGATACGCGCAGGGAAGTTCGCCTTGATCAGACCGGTAACCACATCGACACTGGGACGTTGCGTGGCCAGTATGAGATGAATGCCTGTAGCACGAGCCATCTGCGCGATGCGACAAATCGTCTTCTCGACCTCGTCCGGCGCCATCATCATGAGGTCCGCCAGCTCATCCACAAGCACGACGATTCGGGGCAACCGACGTTCTCCCCGCTCATCCATCAGTTCATTATAGTCATCAAGGTTGCGCGCGGCCGCAGCGGCAAACCTCTTGTAACGCGTGTCCATCTCGTGCGCGACCCAGCGGAGCACTTTCACCACCCGCTCCAGGTCGACCTCGACCCGACCATAGAGATGCGGCAATCCATTGAACCGTACCAACTCCACCATTTTGGGGTCGATCATAACCAACCGCAGATCGTCGGGCGTATTGGTGCAGATCAAGCAGGCCGTGATCGCCTTGATACAGATGGACTTTCCCGAGCCCGTCGTTCCGGCGATGAGCAAGTGTGGCATCTTGGCCAGATCAGCAACCACGGGCGCACCGGCTACATCACGTCCCACAGCGAATGCCAGAGGCGCGCTGAGTCGTTCGAACTCCTCCGATTCCATCACCTCGCGGACACCGACAATCTGGATCTCGTTATTGGGTACTTCAATGCCGACAATCGCCCGTCCGGGGACGGGGGCTTCCACACGAAGTCGCGGCGCCGCCAACGCAAGTGCCAGGTCATCCGCCAGCGCGCTGATCTGGTGAACCCGAACCTTACGACCGCTCGCGTTCGATCGTTCCAGATACCCTGGCTTAAGCCCGAACTGAGTGATAGCCGGCCCAACACGTACCTCAGCCACCTCAACCGGCAATCCGAACTGCGCCAGCGTGTTCTCGATGATCCGCGATTTATCGCGGACCTCCGCATCAGTCAGAGGGGGATCACTGGCCTCCCTCAGCAGATCCATTGGAGGTAGATGGTACTCCTGCGGGACATAGGGCTCCTCCACCGCCTGGAATACCTCCGCCGGCGCTTCAGTTGGCCGCGTTCGACCAAGTCCAGCGGGTCGGGACCAACCCGTGTCGCCCGATTGGTTATCCAGTACCGGCGGTTTCGAGGCGCGCCCAGCGGATGGGGGACTGACGCTTGCCGACGCCACCATCTGAGACGCAGTCGGCTGCCGCATCGGTGTCAGAGGAATAGCTTGAGGCGGCATCGCTTCTCTCGCGGGAGTTGATCGGCTATCAGTGCGTGACTGACGCCGACGCTGAGACGAGGCTTCTCGATTCACTCGGACGGCGCCGGGCCTTCGTTTGGTTTCCTTTGCGCTCACGAAACCCTTCACATCCTCGAAGGTGAAATCGAATGCCAGACCCAAGCCGAGCAGCAGGATGCACACCAGTATGAGCATGGAAGCAGGCAGCCCAAGGTACTGGGACATCAGCACGGACACAGCCCAGCCAACCACACCGCCCCCCAAGCTAGAGCCAACCAGCTCCCAGGCTCTCTCAAAATTGGCGCGCGCCACCGCGACGTGTGTGAGCGTTAACAGACTGAAGAAGACCAGCTCGGCACCCACGAAAGGGCGCCACCGCCACTCGACCGGCCTGTCCAAATGATGCTGCAGCCACAGCAGGCCAGCCAGGCAGATGCCCAGAGCGAACGGGTACGCACCCCATCCCAACACATACCGCAATGACTTAACGATGCCATCGGCCCAGACGCCCGTCGTGACCCCAAACAATGCGAGGAGCGTGATGATGCCAAGTGCGACGATCAAGAGCGCGAGAATCTGCTGCAAGAGTGGATTCGCCACGTTTTCTCGCCACTTGGCACGGGATTCGGCCGCCTTGGCGGAACGCCGCTTGGTCATGCACGATCCTCAGCAGAAGTACCCATTGCGTAGGGAAGCTGACTGGAGCGCCACCGGGCAGGCCCAGCCGGATTCAGGCTTTCGATCCGATCCTCCCGATGTACCGACGCACCGGCCGTCGACGCATTGACCACGTGTTGCAGGCTCAAGCCCATGCGCCTGCGCTCCGCATCGATATTCAGTACACAAACCTTAACGACGTCACCCACGCTCACGGCATCACGGGGATGCGAAACATGATGATTGCCCAGTTCGGAGACGTGTATCAGTCCTTCCAGGCCCTCCTCAATCTGCGTGAACGCACCGAAACTCACCACGTGCGTGATCGTCCCCTCCAGGACCTGACCCACCGTGTAGCGCTTCGCCGCCGTCGACCATGGATCTGGTTGGAGGCGCTTCAGACTCAGACCAACCCGACCACGCTCACGGTCCACGTTCATCACGTAGACATCTATGATATCGCCAGGGGAGAGGATGTGTCCGGGATCGTCGACCCGTCCCCACGAGAGTTCGGAGATGTGTATCAATCCCTCAAGGCCGCCAAGGTCAATGAAGACACCGAAAGAGCATAGACTGGTAACCTGACCGCGGCGCACATCACCTGGACACAGGTTATTGAGAAGGTCCTTCCGCTGCTGTTCATCCGAACGCGTCGCACGCTCAGATAGCACAAACCGGCCCTGCTCCGGATCCAACTCGAGAATCCGAAGCTCTAGGGTCTGCCCCACAAGGCCCTGCAGAAATGCATGGCGCTGCGCCTCATCAGCAAATGGGGCCAGCCCTTCAAGATGCGAAGCCGGAACAAACCCCCGCAGATCTTGCCACTCCACCATCACACCCCCACGGTTGCAGGCAGTAACGGGGAGATCAAGGCGTCCTTCGCGCTCCATCAGCCGACGAGCCTCCTCCCAGCTACTGACGGAGGGTGAGATCGCCGGTGGGGGGGAACCATTGAGTGATGCGGATGTCCACCAACTGGCCTGGGACCCTGACGCGCTTCTTGGGAGTACTGCCCTTCCAGTCTCCCCGTCGCGCAGCAACGCTTCCCAGTACCCTTCATCCGGTGGTGTGTCTCCGGTGACCCACCTACCATACTGCCCCATCATCCGTCATCCCTCCAAACTGCCCTCGTGGGACCCTGAACAGACCTGTGCGCACGGTGATTATATGGCGGCGCCTATTCACTGTCAAACGGGTCTGACTCGTGCTTCCGACTGGCCATCTCCTCTCGTTCCATTTCAGCAAGCACCTGGGCGACAGCCTCAATCGCGAGGCGTTGCTTGCGATACAAGTCCGACTCACTCATCGCGAGACGCTG
>JAAZAN010000149.1 GCA_012514315.1 Chloroflexota bacterium | reverse complement strand
CTGATCACGACCGAACAGGCCAACATGCTCCGCTCGTTGGTCGCCAACCTCATGGGTGTGGCTGTTCCATGCTCCCAGTGCAAGCAGCCTGATGCCGCAAGAATACACTGCCACCGAAACCGGGAACGGGCTCCCCGGGATGGGCCATCCAGGAACGAGTATCCCGTCTGGCCTGCAGCGCCTTGTGTCCTCATGTCGGCAGTGCGCCAGAATCACGGCGCCTCAGTTCAAGGTCTGCGACACGGGCATGCTGTGCGGAGCGGGGCAACGAAGCCGTTTGCGCCCCGGAACCGGTTCCCAGGGCGGCCCAGTCCCACATGCGCCGTCGCTTGAAAACAGTGGCGTGCGAGCAAGTGCGCCCAGACGCGCCACCTGTTCTTCACCTGTCGGCGCATTGATGCCACTTCCCCAACCGCCCAAGTCAGCAGGCCAGCGACACGTGCGATATAGCCGTCAGGTGTGCAGACACCACCACTGCCCAGCATCCGCTGCCTACCCAGAGGGTGTGCGCACAGGATGCCCCCCCATGCTCACTTTCAGTTCCCTGCACACAATGGGCCGACCCACATTCAGAGCGAGGAGTCGAAAACCACGCTGGGTGTCAACATGCTGGCCACGTGCCGCAGATACGGCAGAGCACACTCGATGACGACGCTCTACCGATATGGCACGTTGGTTACAGAGCTGGTGTCACCCCTGGAGAGGAACTAGGTCTCGGCATTGCGGGAGTGTATGGGGGCATAAGGCTGGCAGCTACCGGAGAGGCGTTCACGCTGTGGGTTGACACTAAAGGCCATGTCAATCGGGTGGGGCTGGTGTTCTCTCGCGCGCAGCAGTTTACGTTAGTTGACGTTCGATCGGACTGTCAACGGAGGTTGGCAGCCTTCAGCATGGGACGTCCCCCAGACTCCCGCAACGCACGCACGCCCAAAACCACGCGCGTCGCCCCATCATTCGCCCCCATGAGGTCGTGCTACGGGGAAACTTCCTTCCTACCCTGCCGGAATGAACTTACGCCGTCATGTAGAGATCCTCTGTGATGCAACTGTAGCCGTCACCGTAGTAGCCTACACCCTGCCTCCGGGAACCGGTTCCCACGCCGTCAGGTTGCACGCTGCCCAGAGCGTTGCGAGCATCGCCCACTCTCATCTGCTGGTCCAGCTCACTACGAAAGTCCTGCAGACCTGTCGGTCTGCTCCTGCTCTGCCAGTAAGTCCGCCAGTGGCAGGGACTCACCGTCCGCCTCCAACTCGCCCGCCAGCCGCGACCGGAGAGCATCCCGCTCGTCTGGGGTGAGTAGCGACAGCAAGAGCGACAGCCGGGGGTCCTCCTCCATGCCGGCATCGTGCTTGACCTTCTCGCGTGGCGTGCCATCGACGCTGATGCCGTAGGCGTCCAGTGCCCACAGCGACCAGATCGTCATGGTCGAGATGATGGCGAGTATCGCGGCGGCTCCCTGCACGAACTCAGTCCCGTCGATTTGGCCCACTACTACCACGCTGAGCCAGATGATGACTGTAGCAACCACCAGTACTCGTACTCTCTTGACCGTCTCCATCAGGGTGTGCTCCTCGTGAATGGGATATGAACCACGTGTGCCAAAATACTCGTGACACCAAAAAGCCCCAACAGGTTCGTCGGGGCTTCGTCGTATCAGGGTCAACGCCCTGTCGTTGTTGTGCTCTGCCAGGGCCAGCCACGTACCCTTTAACGGCAGAGCCTCTTGGAGACCAGAGCATATCACAGCTCTGCTTATATTTTACCACACTTGGCGTGGGATTAACATGCCGAGACGTTGGATGTCCGCGGGAACCGGTTCCCGGTGATCGGTCCGCGCCACCGGCCTCCGCGCCATGCGCGACCAGCGCCGCACCAAGTACACCCAGGCTCGCGCCACCAAGTTCCCCAAGTGGAACAACGCCTTCGTCATGATGCGTAACGGCTACTTCACCACGCTCACCATGAAGTTCACCGACTGGCGCAGCGTGCTGGGCGACGACTACTACGCCATCCTCATGAGCCGGGAAGCAACCGTATGAAGCTCACCACGGCAGGCGGCATCAAAGTAGTGCGCAGTGGCCAATACGTCTACCGGGTCATCCGCGAGCTGGGCGATGTGTTCCCCGCAGACCGCGAGACCCTCGTGCGGGGCATCGCCCTGCAGGCCGACGACGACAGCCTGGACCGCATCGAGCAGATCGTGACGGCTGTAGCTACCGGACTCGAACCGCCTCGGTGCACGCCGGCCAACGACAGACTTGTCGGGCGCCCCGCACTCAACCTGCAGGGAACCAGTTCCTGAGTATCCCGGACTCGGACACCTGCAATCGACCGTCCTACAGCCTCCAGAATGGCCGCACGAGCTGAAGAAATGCCCGACAGGTCTATTCGTACCCACCGAGTCCGACTCCACGATGACGGGCCTTCTACGGGCTGATACGAGCATTATCGAGATCGTCCCAACGCGTGCGCTGGCAGCCTCGTCATTCCGACCTCCGGAACGGTTCCGGCGTGGTACACCTCTCCTACCCTCAGATGAAACTAGGCAACTAATCAAAACCATGATTTGATCAGGGTAATCACCCACATCGTGCAGCCCAATCCCTTTTCCTCCTCACGTCTCGTGGCTGCTGACTTCCTCAGGCTCGACCTTCATTAGGCTCACGCCCCGTCGACTGTACTGTCATGACCATTAGCATTTGATGGGAGAGAAGCTCATGCACACAAGGCGTTTGCTCTTTGTTCTGTTGATTGCGGTCCTCGTGCTGCCCACGCTGGCGATCGTCCCGTTTGCTGGCGCGCAGGAAGGGCCACCGCAGGTTGGCCTGCGCCCTGACGCGCCGCCCTATGCCCTGCACGGGCCGTACTGGGTCGGCAACCGCGAGTTGGTGATCGAACCAGAGTCGGAACGCCCGCTGCCGCTGACCGTGTGGTATCCGGCGCTGAACCCGGCAGAGGAAGAAGAGGCCATAACCTACGTGTATGGTGCCATCGGTAACGCGATCAATGAGGCCACGCCGGACGGCAATAACGGCCCGTATCCTTTGATCATCTACGTGCATCCTGCCAGTAGTCTTCGGATAGCTGCGGTGTATCTGGGAGAGCATCTGGCCTCCTGGGGGTTTGTTGTGATGGCGGTCAACTATGCTGACAATCAAGATACGACCGATCCCAGCTTTCAGATGTACTCGACAGTGTATAGCCGACCCAGAGACGTTGTCAGACAGATCGACTACGCTGACTGGTTAAATCGTGCCGGACAGGGGCTAGACGGGATGATTGATACCGAACGCGTGGCGATCATGGGACACGACTGGGGCGGATATACCGCATACGCCGCCAGTGGGGCGCAAATTGACAACGAATGGTTCAACCGGATGCCTGTCGAGCACCCTGAAGCCTGCATCATGCCGGTGGAAATGGGCGGTGGAAACTGGTGCGCCCTCATCTTTCTCAATCACCAAGAGAAGATTGCGGAGCTTGCTGGACTTGAGAACGTTCCGGACAGGTTGTGGCCGTCTTGGGGTGATCCGCGCATCGACGCAATGATTGGCTTTGCGCCGGACGGTTATGGATTCGGCCCTGAGGGACTCAAGGGGGTGACAGTTCCGGTCATGTTGATGACGGGGTCGCAAGATCGGTTCAATCCACCCGAGGTCAATGTTCACCAACCCTACGAGTTCGTTGGCAGCACGGAAAAATCCAAGGTTGTATTCGAGGGTGGAGATCACATGATGTTCGCAAACAACTGCGGGGCCGTGCCCTGGCTCGTCGATTTAGGACTTTTCTGGGGCTGCTCCGACCCCGTCTGGGATATGGATCGCGCGCACGACCTGATCAACCACTTCGCGACCGCCTTCTTCCTGGCGACGCTGAAAGATGACGCCGAGGCCGCCGCGGCGCTCGCGCCGGATGCCGTGCAGTTTCCCGGCGTCACCTACGAGGTGCAGGGCTTCTGAT
>JAAZAN010000148.1 GCA_012514315.1 Chloroflexota bacterium | reverse complement strand
TGTCCACCAGCTACGACAGAGAGACTCACAGGGTCGTCTGGCAGCCAACCACCCCAGCCAACATCCTCAAATCCACCATTAACCACCGCGTCATCTTCGGGCGGAAGCACGAAGTCCAAACCGCTCAAGCTGGTGGAAATGGATGCGAGATGCATTGGTGGCAGTAGTCCAAAGCCACCACGTGTCACCGACAAATCGTGGTCGCCTTCGGTGACCAGGTAGGTTGTATGATGGCCAAAGATCACCTCGGTGGCTGCTGCACCCGTGGCAGCCACCTGGGCCCAAATTACCGGTTCGTGGCGGACGGTGACGATATCCCCGCTTAGCGTGTGCTTGGCCAGCACGGTCGAAACGCCACCAGATTCGGTCATATTGCCGGCCTGATCTCGGGCGCGGACGCGGAAGGCATAAGGTTCGCCGTACCGAGGAAGCTCCGGAGTGAACAGGGCATGAGTCTCAGAGGTCGCTGTCAACCAGCGAGTCCACGTCGGCGACCCACCGATGCGATACTCGACATCGAAGGTCAGCGGACTGCAAGCGTCCGCTCCGGTCCAGAAGACCTCAAAAGGCGGTTTCTGTGCTTGCGGCAAAGCAAACACCATGGCCCGGTAAGGCGAAAGGGTGTCAACGACCGAGGTATACTGCGGGGTTCCGTAGCCTCCCACATTGCCTGCCCGATCGCGGGCGCGCACCCTGAAACCCAGGCTGGCGCCATGGGAGCTGCCCGCATAAGCAGCGTTTCTGGCCTGAGTTTCAGCGAGCCAGTCGGTCCAGACGTCACCGCCATCCAACACCTGTACATCAAAGGACTCGACACCTGTTCCTGGAGCTGGATCCGACCCATCCCAGCTTAGCCGGACGTCTTTGCACTCATTCTGAGAAGGCAGATCATCGATCCAGGCCAAAGGCGGCGTGGAGTCCATTAACTGCCTGACCGAGGTAATCGAAGTACCCGCACCTTCAGCAATCGCCGGATTGGTGACCCGGAAGTCGAAGTCGGCAAAACCCGCGCCAACACCAGCATAGTCCGCATCCGCAAACATCGGATTTGCCTGTGTTCCCAGATTGCTCCGATCCCGAAGTTCCCACCAGTAGTTGTTGGAGAAGTCCGTAGAACTGTCCACCTGCAGCTGCATTCCGCCGACAAAGATCGAGTTCCTGACGTGGTGCTGACTTCCCCTTATCCGTGTGTTCCAGGCATCATTGCCTACATCTCGAACCGAAGTAACGCGATCCATCGTGTAGTTCGTCGGCAGAACACCTGCATCCGAGGCAGATTGCAGCCCGCACTGGTTGTCTGCGCCATGGTGCCCCACGATCAAGCTGTCTGAGACGGTGACATCGTGTATAGTGGCCTGGGCACACTCATGCGCTGCATCTCCCAGCATGAGTGCCTGCTGAAATCCGGGTCCAATGATGCTTTCCAGCACGGTCAGCCCATGCTGGTCTCCGCCTCCGAAGATCTGAATGCCATCAGAGTGAACACAAAGTCCGTTCCACGTCTCGCCAGGATAACTCGGATGGGGACGACTATTGTACAGCCAGACACGTTTCAGTGTTACGCCCCGAATGCCCCCTGCCGACTGGAACTCATCTTGGCCGTTATCGTGGACGAGCACTCTGTCAAAGACGACGTTCTGACCCGATAACTCCACACCCATTCCGTTTGGGTACCACAGACCACCGGACTGAGACGCGTAGCCGTTGTCGAATATCTCCAGGTTCCTTATTACAATATCTCTGGCAACCGGCGCATCATCGACACAATCCTCCTTATCAAGGCGAACGCCTGCCGCATTATGGCCATAGACGACAATCCCCTGCCATTTCGAGCCATCCAGCACGATATGAGAGGCATCCTCGCGAATGTAGACACCAACCCTCCGCACTCCCTCGTTCTGGTACTGGTAATTGGACTGTCCGCAGTACGGCAAGAGTAGTGAGCGCCCGCCGAAGATGCGAACCGTGCCATTCCTGCCGGGCTCATCAGACAGCCGAATCGTTATGGGGAGGAGCTCAGCGCCACGCGCAGCTATGGTCAGCGTGCTTTCGTAGATCATTCCGCAATCGGGATCTGGCGGCGCGTTTGAGGTTCCGGTGATCTCGAAGGGGAAGGAACATTCAGTTGCACCGCCATCCAGGAGGATCGTATCCCCCGGTCGAATCACGCTCCAATTAATCTGGTTCAACTCATTCCAGGCCGTAGCCCAGGACAGCCCATCACCGTTGCTGCCGGTGCGGGAAACATAGTAGTTGGCGCCTGCCGGCGAGGCAGCCACCGTTGTCACGGACGTGTGAACCGGCGCGACGTTACCGGTAGTCAGTGTGGTTGGTGGTTGTATCGGCCCTTGCGCAGCCTGAGTTGCCTGGCTGCCCCAAAAAACGGCTACTATGAGAAGTGCTCCCACCCATATGGGAAGCCTGCCTATCTTTATCATCTTGTTCTCC
>JAAZAN010000147.1 GCA_012514315.1 Chloroflexota bacterium | reverse complement strand
CGGGCAGTGACGTGGGCTGCACTGGAGCGGCGCGTGCCCATCAACGATGAGGCGGCGGTTACCGCGTTGGCCGAGCAGCTAGAGATTCACGTCTCGCCGCCGACCGTCGACGATGGGCGTCAGTACACGGTCACAGCAGATGATGAGGATGTGACGTGGCTGATCCGCTCGGAAGACGTCGAGGCCAACGTGTCACCGGTCTCGGCCTATCCGGGTGTGCGTCATGCGATGGTCAAGCAGCAGAGACGGATTGCCGGGACGGGGCAGGTCGTCATGGTCGGCCGCGACATCGGCACTGTGGTGCTCCCCAATGCCGACCTGAAAATCTATCTCGATGCCAGTGTAGAGACGCGAGCTCGCCGTCGGTGGTTTGAGCTCACGGAGCGGGGCGGCGAGACGCCATATGAAGACGTTCTGGCGGCTATGCATCGGCGCGACGAGATCGATAGCACCCGCGAGGCCTCTCCGTTATCTGTACCCGCCGACGCTGTGATGCTCGATTCCACTCACCTGGATGTCAACCAGACGCTGGCTCAGGTGCTCCGCCTGGTAGAGGTGGCCGATTGCCCGGCGGGCTGATCTCGGAGGTCGCGCCAGGAAGTGCGGCAGCGCGGGCAGGCCTTCGTGTTGGCGATGTGTTGCTGGCCATCAACGGGCGTGAGCTGCGGGATGTGATCGATGTGCAGTTCTATGCCGCCGATGATTCCATTGTGTTCAGCGCACGCCGCAATGATGAGAGGCTCGAGCTAGCGGTTCGACGTCGTTACTCAGAGACCGTCGGGTTGTCGTTTGCCGCACCCACGTTCGATGGCATCCGGCGATGCGCCAATCATTGTGACTTCTGTTTTGTCGATCAGATGCCCGGTGGGTTGCGGCGCTCACTATATATCCGCGACGATGACTATCGGTACTCGTTCTTGTATGGGAGTTACGTCACTCTCACCCGTCTGAATGAAGTGGACTGGGAGCGAATCGCCGAACAGAACCTGAGCCCGCTGTACGTGTCGGTCCACGTGACGGAACCCGAGCTTCGGCGCACGCTCTTGAATAATCCGATGGCGCCGGACATTGTACCGCAGTTGCAGCGGCTGATTGACGCCGGTATCGAGCTACATACCCAGCTCGTGCTGCAGCCCGGCGTGAATGACGGCGCCCACCTCGACCGCTCAGTAACCGACCTGGTGGGGTTGTACCCGGGCGTCCTTTCGGTGAGCGTGGTGCCGGTTGGAATTACGCGTTTCCACCGCGGCAACTGTCGCGCCTACACTGATTTGGAGATGCGGGCTGTCTTCGATCAGGTATCTGCGTGGCAGGATCGTCTGCGTCGTGAGCTCGGGATTGGGTTTGTCTATCTTTCCGACGAGTGGTACTTGCGCCTGGATGAGCCTGTGCCGTCGCGCGCAGAATACGATGGGCTGGACCTGACTGAGAACGGGGTGGGACTGGTCCGACGCTTCCTGGAGTCTGCGTCTTGGCATTCCCGTTGGTCGATCAGTGAGGAGCGTTCGCTCACCCTGGTGACTGGAATGCTGTTTGCTCCCAGTCTTCGACGGGCTGTGGCTGGGATTGACCGGGTGAATGTGGCCGCTGTGAGCAACCGATTCCTCGGAGACACAGTGACTGTAGCGGGGCTGTTGACCGGTGAGGACGTCATCACCCAGCTCGCCGGCTGCGGGATAGGCGATGTGCTCGTGCTGCCGCCCGCTATGTTCGGCGGACCGGAAGGGCAGTCTCTAGATGAGATGCGTCCGGAGAGGATCGGCGCTGCGCTAGAACGGCCGGTTATTGTGCCGGAGCGCAGCTACTGATCATGAGGTGACCCGAGATGCCGGTTGGCGCGCGCGGTGCGACTGAAGGAGGTGATTGTAGAGGGCCCAAATGTCAGCTTCAGGAGAAGAGAGCGCCTGGCCCGTTCCTGATGCTTCTGTGCACGTGACGTGAGCGATGAGCGGGTGACGAGGAGGCGGTTCCCTGCCGCAAGGCAGGGCTAACCACCGGACGGTGGGAAAATCGAGAGATCGGCGGAAGCCGCCCTGGGGGTGGTCACCCCCCAAGTTCTTCTCCCTCCTGAGAATCGAGCTGGATGGCAAAGGCCCCGGGCAACCGGGGAGACAACGTCGTCCGGCAGTGGCCGCAAGGAACCATAGCGAACCCCAAGGAGGGAACCATGTGCGGTATCGTCGGGTACGTGGGGCCGCGTCAGGCGGCTCCCATCATCCTGGAAGGCCTCAAACATCTCGAGTACAGAGGATATGACTCCGCCGGCCTGGCTGTAGCACAGGCGGATGGCGCCATCGCCGTGCGACGGGAGGCTGGGAAATTGTCCGGATTAGTTGACCTGGTCGCGCAGCATCCGGTGGATGGTTGCGTGGGCATCGGTCATACCCGGTGGGCTACCCACGGAGAGCCCACCCGGCGCAATGCTCACCCCCACGTCGGGGCCAACGGCGTCGTCGCCGTGGTGCACAACGGCATCATCGAGAATTTCCGTACGCTGCAGGATGAACTGGGGCGTAGTGGTTGTCGCTTCGCGTCCGATACGGACACCGAGGTCATCGTTCACCTGGTGGAGCGATACCTGTCGGGCGGTATGGACCTCGCTGCATCGGTCCGCCGGGCGCTCTCCGCAATACGGGGCGCCAGTGCCTTCGTCTTCCTGTCAAGTGAGGAACCGGACCGGTTGGTGGCCGCTCGCCTGGGAAATGCGGGGGGCATCACTGTGGGCATCGGCGAGGAAGAGATGTTCATCGCATCCGATATCCCGGCTATCCTAGAGCATACCCGTGACGTTGTATTCGTCGAGGATCGCCAAGTGGCCGAGGTTACGATCGATGGGCTGTGCCTGACTTCGTTGGATGGCGCCGCCGCGGCGCAACGGGTCACGTGCATCCCCTGGGATCCGGTCTCCGCTGCCAAGAAGCCCTATCAACATTTCATGCAGAAAGAGATCTACGAGCAAGCCCGTGTCGTGACGGACACGATCGGCGGCCGGGTTGACTTCGATCATGGCCGCGTGCGCCTGGAGGAACTGGACCTCGAACCCGAGGATGCTCGCGCGCTGGAGCGGGTGACGATCATCGCGTGCGGGTCATCGGCCTACGCGGGACTGGTGGGCAAGTTCATGATCGAGTCGTTGGCGCGGACCCCAGTCGAGGTCGACTATGGGTCGGAGTTCCGCTATCGCGATCCCATAATCGACGGGCGCACTGCCGTGGTGGCGATCACTCAGAGTGGGGAGACGGTCGACACGCTTGCTGCGATGGAGGAAGCGGCCGCCCGGAGGGCGCGCCTGTGGTCGATCGTTAATGTCTTGGGCAGTCAGGCTCACCGGCTAGCCGAGGGCTCGATCCTAATGCGGGCGGGCCCGGAGATCGGTGTGGCCACGACGAAGGCGTTGATGGCCAGCCTCGTCGATCTGTATCTGCTGGGTCTCTATCTGGGCGAACTGCGTGGGTGCTTGGACGGTTCCACACTGAAGGCGGCGGTTCAAGACTTGGCCCGGTTGCCAGATCTTGTCGGACAGGTACTGAACCATGGAAACGAGTATGCCAATGTGGCGGACGAGTTCCACGATCGTGAACACTTCCTGTACCTGGGCCGCGGCATCAACTATCCCATCGCGCTGGAGGGGGCGCTCAAGCTCAAAGAGATCTCGTACATCCACGCCGAGGGTTATCCGGCCGGCGAGATGAAGCACGGCCCGATCGCGCTGGTCGACCCATCTATGCCCGTCGTGGCTATCGCGGTCCGCGATCACGTGTACGACAAGATGATCAGCCAGATCGAGCAGGTGAAGGCACGCGGCGGGACCGTTGTTGCTCTCGCGACAGAGGGAGACACTGAGATGGAGAGCAAGGCCGACATCGTGCTGAGTGTTCCGGCGACGCCACGATTGCTATCTCCGATCGTGAATCTGGCGCCGATGCAGCTACTGGCGTATCACCTGGCCGTGCGGCGTGGCTGCGACGTCGATCAGCCACGCAACCTGGCCAAGAGTGTGACGGTAGAGTAGGACGATACAACCTAGGAACCGCGTCGATACCCTACTGTTCGTGCCGAACTCCCGAGGGGGCTGATGGATATCGACAGGTTGCCGGTGCTCCGCCCATAGACTATAATGTTTCACTGATGGCAGGTGCACAGGCTCTCAGTGGGAAGAACGTAATGGATCCAGGGTGTGACGGGAATCGGTATCTAGATCTGCTTCACGGGCAGCTCTTGCTGCCCGTTTTCCTGCCCGATGCCACGCGCGGCGTCGTTCGTAGCCTCGACAGCGCCGATCTGCGGGGCTGCGGCGTCGACGGCGTGATGATGAATACGTTTCACCTCATGCAACGTCCGGGATCCACGACTGTGCATGCCCTGGGCGGTCTGCACCGCATGGCCGGCTGGGACCGCCCCATCGTGACCGATTCCGGGGGGTTTCAGATTTACTCTCTGATCCATGAGAACCCTCGCAACGGAAGCATCTCTAACAAGGGCCTTGTGTACCGGCCTCAGGGTGCGCGGGCGAGGATCAACCTGTCGCCGGAGAAGAGTATTCAGTTGCAGCTCAGGTACGGCGCTGACGTAGTATACTGCCTGGATGATTGCACGCACGTGGACAGTCCCTTCGAGTCACAGCAGGAATCGGTTCGCCGGACGGTCGAATGGAGCCGACGTGGCAAGCTGGAGTTCGACAGATCTGTGGAACAGATGGGGCTGTCAGACGAGAAACGCCCGCTGCTTTTCGCAGTCATTCAGGGAGGGGGTAGTCGCGCGCTGCGGAAATGGTGTGCCGACGCACTTCTCGAGATCGGATTCGATGGGTTTGGCTACGGAGGGTGGCCGCTGGACGGTGATGGGAACCTGTTGATCGATGTAATCGCTTACACCTATGAGCTGGTGCCCTCGCGGTTCCCGATGCATGCACTGGGTGTTGGCCACCCGGCCAATCTTGTGGAGAGCTTCAGGGCTGGATATACGTTGTTCGATAGCGCTCTGCCCACGCGGGATGCACGACGTGGCCGTCTGTACGGGTTCCGCGAGGAACCTTCGGTGCTAAACTTGAGGGACGATTTCTTCTCGACCGTCTACGTGCAAGATAAGAAGCACATCAAAGCCGACCGGCCGATATCTGCTCACTGTGATTGTCTCTGTTGCCGTCACTACTCGCTGGGATATCTGCACCACCTGTTCGAAATCCACGATTGCCTGTACCAGCGATTGGCGACGATCCACAATCTGCGGTTCATGGTCCAGCTCACCGCGCGACTTCGTTTGGAGGCGGGACAGGCACAAGTCGTGTTACCTGAGGAGTCGAACCGTGAAACATGACGATCGTCTGAATGCGCTGATGGACGCTGTATCGCGGAGCTCGAAGTACCAGGCCATCACCCCGGATCTGGTTAGATCGATTGGCGAGCGCGAGCTGTCTATCCGAAGCAACGTGAAGCAGGCTGTCAAAGCGACCAAGAACAAGCTGCATCAGATCGGAGGGGCCTATTTTGGGAGCGCGATCGACTACGCAGATCTGTTGGATGACCTGCGTCGTGCGCGAGTCGCTTCGGACGATGATGGGTTTCGTGCTGTCTGTCGTCAAGCGATGGGCTGCCACGCGTCCACGAGAGAGCGCCTACCGATTCTGGACAGCTTCTTCTCGGCGACCCTGAGTGGCATTGGACCACTCAACACTATTCTCGACCTGGGATGTGGCCTGACGCCACTCTCCATTCCGTGGATGCCGCTGGGTGAGGCAGTGACGTACTACGCGTGCGATATCTACGTCGATCTGGTGGATTTCGTCGGACGCTTCCTCGACCTCGTGGGTGTGGCTGGTGAGGCTGAGGTGCGGGATATCTGCCACAATCCGCCTACGCGGGGAGTAGACCTGGCCCTGATGCTGAAACTGCTTCCCTGCCTGGAGCAACTCGATCGGTCCGTTGGGCCCCGCTTGCTTGAGACGGTCGACGCGAAGTATGTTCTCGTATCTTTTCCGGCGCGCAGCCTGGGCGGAAGGTGCAAGGCGATGGTTGAGAACTACGGAGCACGATTCAATGAGATGATCGAAGGCCACGGTTGGACCATTGAGCGTTTCGATTTTCCAGTCGAGCTGGCCTTCCTCATCACGAAGTAGGTGACTCACTATGCTGTATCTGGTCGCAACTCCCATCGGCACACTCTCTGATATCTCGTTGCGCGCGCTCGACACTCTGCGCGAGGTCGACTTGGTGGCCAGTGAAGATACGCGCAAGACCGGGCTACTGCTGAAGCATTATGAGATCAAGAAGCCACAGATCTCGTTTCACGAGCATAACGAGCAGCAGGCCGGATACAGGATTGTCGCTGCACTTGAGGAGGGGAAATCGGTGGCGTTAGTCTCCAATGCTGGAACGCCTGGGATATCTGATCCTGGCTTCTCGCTGGTTCGCCGGGCGATCGAGCGCGGTATCGCGGTCACAATGATTCCTGGCCCAACGGCGCTGATCATGGCGCTGGTCCTTTCCGGGTTGCCGTCGCATTCCTTTACGTTCCGGGGCTTCCCGCCGAGGACCTCCAGCAAGCGGCGAAGGTTTCTGGAGGTAGATCGGGACGCACCCCATACGCTTATCTTCTACGAGAGTCCGTACCGGATCAAGGCATTTCTCGAGGATGCGTTGGCCGTCTTGGGAGATCGGCAGGCAGCTATCGCCAATGATCTGACCAAGATGTTTGAGAGCGTTGCGCGAGGTAGTCTCTCGGAGCTGCTCGGTACACTGGATGAGGAGCAGATCAAAGGCGAGTACACGCTCGTCATCGCCGGTGCGGACCAGGCTTCGAGATCTGCAGGTCAAGCCACATGACAGGAGAGCTTTTGATGGATTCCCGAGAGCGTGTGCTGGCGGCTTTCGAACGCCGCGGATATGATCGCATCCCAGTGAAGCACGAGGGAACGCCAGAAGTCAACCGTCAACTGATGGATTACTTCGGTGTCAATGGTCATGACGCGCTTCTCGAACGTCTGGGAGACGACTTCCGCTACGTCCAGGCGAACTGGAGTGGCCCCGATCTGCGCACTTTTCCCGACGGTAGTTGGGAAGGGTTGTGGGGCGAGCGGTACGCTGACCTTTCATTTGGTGACGGCGTGTACCCGGAGGCTGTGTACCTGCCGTTCGAGCACGTGACCCGTGTGGCGGAGCTCGCAGGCTACCGATTCCCGACTCCCGACGACTTCGATTACACCACGGTGCGCACTCAATGTGAGCAGCGTGCTGGATATGCGGTTGTTTTCGGAAGTGCTGGTTCATTTGATTTCATCAATGGTATTGCTCGGTGTCGTGGCGTTGAGCGTGTGCTCGTCGACATTGCGACTGAGGACCCGGTCTATCTCGCGCTGATGGACCAGCGTCACCAGTTCTTCATGGGAATGTTCGAGCGAGCCCTGGAGGCTGCCGGAGGACGGATTGACTTCGTACACATCGGTGAGGACCTTGGAACGCAGAACGGCCCCCTGATCAGTCCGCGGCAGTTCGAACGGCTGTTCGCCCCGAAGTTCGGAGCGGTATTCGCGCTCGCACATCGCTATGGTGCACGCACGATGATGCACAGCTGCGGCAGCGTGCGTCGACTCATTCCACGTCTGATCGACCTCGGGTTAGACGTGCTGGATGTCGTGCAGGTCGGCGCTGCTGGTATGGGGCTGCATGAGTTGTGGGATGCATACGGCGATCAGTTGTGTTTCTGCGGCACCATGGATGTCCAGACGGTTCTGCCATTTGGCGATGTCGCGGATGTGCGGCGTGAGGTGGAGACGCGCTTGGAGCTGTTTTCGGAGGGCGGTCTGTTCCTGGGTCCTACTCACGCTGTGCAGGTCGGCACTCCGCTGCAGAACACGCTCGAGATGTATCGCGCCGCAGGGAGCTTGCGCGGGTAGCGGTCACTCGTCTCCGGGCGCCGCGAGCATGTAACCGAACCCGCGCACCGAGCGGATGTAGGGATGGGTGGCCGGGTCGAGGCCCAGGCGCCGCCGCAGTTGCCGAATATGGACCTTGAGTAGTTCGCGCGCCTCAGTCTCCCCGCCTTCGTAACCCCAGACTCGGCGCAGCAACTCCTGGCAGTCGATAACCTCACCCGGTCGCTCGGCCAGTGTCACGAGCAGCCGGTACTGGATAGGCGGTAGAGTCACCCACCGCCCGTTGATCCCCGCCCGCTTTCGACGTGTATCGATGCGGAGCTCGCCAACCTGATGGAAGCGCGGTTCTGCGGGACCGAGATGCTCTACCAAAGGTCCCAAGGCTGTTTCGCGTGACGGCGCGTCGAGCAGTAGGAGTGCGGGCCAGCGTCCGGGTTCAGTCATACCAAGGAGGTTGCTCAGTCGGATCTGGGTAAGCGCGGCTCGGTCGACAATGACTAGGTCCACGTTCTCCCGTGCCAGAGCATACGTGACCTCTGGCCAGGAGGTGGCGACCGTCCACTGATCAATGACCCGGCCCAGCACGGTCTGCGTGCCTTCGGTGAAATTTGGATTGCGCGATAGGACAATGGCGTGCACCCATGCCCCCTCTTTCGACACAGTGCGTAAATCATAACATCAGCGACGTCGAAAGTCAACTGCGTCTACACCGAATCTTCACTGGAGGCTCACCAATGCTTTACCGTCGGGGGCCGATTTCTGTGTTATACTGCTGCAGCCCGGTAAGTGGACCGGTTATTCTCCGGCCTGCTGGGACACCGAGGTGTCTCAAGACTGGACCAGGCCCCAATCAGTGCCGAGAAAGGAGTGCCAGATGGCCAAGACCTACTGCCCCGAGTGTGACGCTGTCATTACCGTCGACAAGCCAGCGGATGGTGCACTAATAACGTGTCCGGAGTGTGGTATCGACCTGGAGATTGTGAGTGCAGAGCCTTTCGAGGTCGATTACCCGTATGACGATGACTGGGATGATGATGCAGATGATGATTGGGACGACGACGATGACGATGACGATGACGGTATTGAAGAGGATGACGACTACTAGGCGTACGCCTCTTGCCTGTGTGCATCACAGGTAGAGTCCTCAAGTCCGATCTAGTGCGAACGCCTCACCCATTGGGGTGGGGCGTCACTCTTCTCACATCACAGCGCTGGTCCGGCTTGATGAGAGCTGATTGGGGCGAGCGACGCTAGCAGGGCGCGCTGCTGGGACACTGAGGTTCAGCCCACGCTTCAAACACCTGGAGCACGTTCTCCGGACGAGCAGCCGGTCCGAATTCGCACTGAGCGATAACACCTCCATCTCGGTAGAGGGCCCTGCGCGCGCGGTGAACTGCATCTACGATGTCTCCTGCGGAACCAAACGGCAGCAGGTGTTGTCGGTCGATCTCACCCCAGAACGTGAGCCTCCCTGCGAAGCGTCGGCCCAGATCCTCAATGTCCATACAAAAGATCTGGGTATTCAGTGCGTCCAGTCCCATCTCGACGAGATCAGGAATGATCTCGGCTGTGTGCCCGTCGGAGTGCATGAAGGCATATTTCCCGCGGCTGTGGGCCAGGTCGATGTAGTCGCGGTAGAGCGGTTTGAAGACCTGTCGCCAGAGGTCTGGTGAGATCAGCAGTGTCCGCTGTGCTCCCCAATCATCCATGAAGGTCAGCGCATCAACATCTGTGCTGGCCCAGAGCTCCAATTGCTGCAGGTAGAAGTTGTGGATGCGTGCCAGCAGCTTAAACAGCTCTTCGGGCTGGTCCATCAGGTCCATGTAGAGGTTGTCGGTACGACGGATGAACTGCAACTGTTCGAACGGTCGTGGGTTGCAGCCTGCGAGGACGAACTTGTCTGTGGCGCCACAGAATGCATTGACCTGGCCAACACTGACAGTCAGCCACTCCAGCGGCGGCTGTATCGTCTCCCACTGGCGCCAGTGTTTCAGCAGAGGTTCCTTCACCTCGCCGATTACTCCGCGCTGCTTGTTCTCAAATGCGCAACCCCACTCGTCGACATACATCCCGGGCTGGTAAGGATCCCCTACAGTCCTGGGCTCTGCGGCCAGGAACGCGGGTGATGTCACGATATCGTTGGGGTAGCGCTGATCCAGCATCTCCACCATGTTCGGGTAATGCTCTGTGGCCCATGGCAGAAGCCACAACTGTCGTGGGATGCGCGCGGGTTGGGCGAATTCGAGTGCGCGCTGCACGAGTTCTCGTGAGTCCATGAAGCCTCCTACTCTCTTCAGTGTGTTCCAGCCGTTGGTCCCGATGACCAGTATGGATTCCACACGCTTGTACGCGCCGATTATGATATCGGTCAGATGGGCTGTCAAACCAGATTCACGCAGCGGAGATCACTCCGTGTGCGACATTGGCGAGGCGCCGATGCCTGCTGCGGCCCTCCCTGTGCGGATGCTCTGGACAAACCCGCCTAAGTCCGTACAATGTGTCCATCAGCCGATCAGCTTGGGAGATGTACATCGACATGGAGAGGTATCGCGCTATGGAGACCTGCGTTCCCGACACCATCAGCAATGAGTCGGAGTTGCTCGATGTCTTGACTTGTCCGGGGCCGAGCCTAGTGGAGCGAATTGGGAGCATCGAGAGTCCTCTGGTCATCCTGGGAGCAGGCGGCAAGATGGGGCCTTCGCTGGCTGTGCTCGCTCGGCGCGCTGCAGATGCGGCTGGCCGAGCTCTAGATGTCGTGGCCGTCAGCCGATTCTCGGATTCGAGTGTGAAGGAATGGCTCGAGAGCCACAATGTCCAGACGCTCAGCTGTGACTTGCTCGAGCCTTCTCAGTTGGCGGAGCTGCCAGACAGTGCGAATCTGGTCTACCTGGTGGGTCGGAAGTTTGGCACTGGGGTCGATCCCGCCAGCACGTGGGTCAGTAACACCATCATCCCGGCGAATGTGATGCAACGTTTCGACCGCACCAGGATAGTCGTGCTATCGACGGGGAACGTCTATCCTCTGGTCCCGGTAAGTGGTGAAGGAGCTCTAGAGAGCGACCCGCTTACCCCCGTGGGAGAATATGCCAACGCATGCATCGCCCGCGAACGGATCTTCGAGTACTATTCCCGTGAGCGTACCACGCCAGTCTGTTTGATTCGGCTCAACTATGCGCTCGACCTCAGGTACGGTGTATTGGTGGATATCGCGCGACGAGTATACTTGGGCAAACCTGTGGACGTGACCCAGGGATACTTCAACGCCATCTGGCAGAGGGACGCCAACGATGCGTTAATTCGAGCGCTAGGCCTTGCGACGGCGCCGCCTACAGTGCTGAACCTCACAGGAAGTGAGGTGCTGTCCGTGCGCGCTGTGGCTCTTCGCTTCGCGGATATGTTCGACAAGTCGGTTGAGATCATCGGCATCGAGTCGGACACTGCTCTGCTAAGTGACACGACGCGCGCAAGAACTCTGCTAGGTCCGACACTCACGCCCATCGAGTCCGTGTTGCGCTGGACCGCAAGGTGGATCGCCGATGGACACACGATCTGGGATAGGCCGACTCATTTTGAGGTCCGAGACGGCAGGTTCTGAGCGATGACGGACTACCCCCTTCCCCCGGGCGATGTGATGGATTTGCTGCGAGAGGGCCTCGTCATTCCCGCGCATCCTCTGGCTCTGAACCGCGACCGTCGGCTCAACGAGCGACGTCAGCGTGCTTTGACTCGGTACTACCATGCGGCGGGCGCCGGTGGTATCGCGGTCGGCGTACATACGACGCAGTTTGCGATCCGACAGCCCGAGCATGGGTTGTTCAAGCCTGTGCTTGAGCTCGCCAGAGAGACCGCTGCGGTGTGTGATGCGGTCTCGAAACGCCGCACTGTGCTGATCGCTGGGGTGTGTGGCGAAACCCCTCAAGCGTGTACTGAGGCTTCATTCGCACGGGAGACCGGCTATCATGCGGGTCTGCTATCGCTCGCGGCCCTGCCTAACGCGGATGACGACACCCTGCTACGTCACTGCTATGCGGTAGCACAAGAGATCCCGCTGATTGGATTCTACCTGCAGCCCGCGGTGGGCGGCCGTGTGCTTCCCTATAGTTTCTGGAGGCGGTTCCTCGAGATCCCTAATGTGGTGGCTGTCAAGGTTGCTCCGTTCAATCGGTACCAGACGCTGGATGTGGTCCGGGCGATGGCCGAGGCCGGTCGGGCACACGAGATCGTGCTGTACACCGGCAATGATGATCATATTGTGCTGGATCTCCTGGCCCGATACGCGCAACCCACAACCCACGGGATGGTCCAGGTTCGTTTTGCCGGTGGATTGCTGGGGCACTGGGCATGTTGGACTCGAACTGCAGTGAAGGTATTCGAGCGCTGCAGAGCCCTACGCGATGTGGAGAGTGTGCCGGCTGACTTGCTGGTGCTGGCGGAACAGATCACTGACTGCAATGCGGCCTTCTTCGACGTAGCCAATGGGTTTGCGGGCTCAATCGCTGGTATTCACGAGGTGCTTCGCCGCCAAGGCCTGCTGGAGAATACGCTCTGTCTCGACCGACGGGAGGTGCTTTCCCCCAGTCAAGCGGATGAGATCGAGCGTGTCTGTCGCGCCTACCCCGATCTGAATGACGACGCGTTCGTCAGAGAACATATGGATGCCTGGTTGAGCTGATATCTCGGCGGGCCTCACGTGTGTCCGTTGACGCAGCGGTCGGCATATGCTACACTCCGGTATGTAGCTGGCTGCGTAGCCTGAGTACTCGGTACTGCGAGGTACCGCATCAGAATCCATCCATATGGGGAGGTCTTTCTGTGAAGGCGTTGATGTTGGAGGCCTACAACCGATTCGTGTATACCGATGTGCCGGACCCAGTTGTCGGGCCTGAGGATGTGTTGGTCGAGGTGCGTGCGGTCGGCATCTGCGGCAGCGATGTGCACGGGATGGACGGCAGCACAGGGCGTCGCGTGCCGCCTGTCATCATGGGGCACGAGGCAGCGGGCGTCATCTCGGAGGTTGGTCCCGCCGTCAGTGGATGGGCTGTGGGTGATCGGGTTACTTTCGATTCAACCATCTACTGTGGGGACTGCTACTTCTGTCGGCGTGGCCTCATCAATCTCTGTGACAACCGCCGGGTACTCGGTGTATCTTGTGGTGACTACCGGCAGGATGGTGCGTTCGCCGAGAGCGTTGCGGTGCCGCAGCACATCCTGTATCGGTTACCTGATGGCCTCAGTTTCGAGCACGCGGCGATGGTTGAGGCGGTGTCCATAGCCTTTCACGCCGTGGGACGTACGCCTATCAATCTGGATGACTCGGCTGTCGTCATTGGTTCGGGCATGATCGGGTTGTTGGTCATCCAGGCGCTGCGAGCCTCCGGTTGCGGACTTATTGTGGCTGTGGACTTGGATGAGCAACGTCTAGTGCTAGCTCAGCAACTCGGCGCCGACGTTGGGCTCAGGTCAGATACCGTGGACGTGGTAGGCGAAGTCGCGGAGCTGACCCACGGACGTGGTGCCGACATCGCGTGTGAGGTTGTCGGGATCACGCCTACGCTGGATATCGCCACTCGCTGCGTGCGAAAAGGCGGGTCACTCACACTCATCGGCAACCTATCCCCCAAGACGGATTTCCTGCTACAGGCGGCAGTCACCCGTGAGCTGACGCTCTACGGCTCATGCTCATCTCAAGGTGAGTATCCTGCCTGTCTGAACATGATTGCCCGCGGTGCGGTTGACGTCGCTGCTTTGATCAGTGCGGTAGTTCCTCTGGCGGATGGAGCGAAGTGGTTCGACCGGCTCTATCGGGGCGAGCCTGGTCTGATGAAGGTCATTCTGACGCCCTAGGCTGGGCAATCACCGGAGTCTTGAGGAATGTGCAGATGGGCAGAGTGAGGACTGGAATCGTCGGATACGGCAAGGTCGCGCACACGCACGCCGAGGCGCTGGCGCTGCTTCCCGAATCGGAGTTCACGGCTGTATGTGGACGCGACCTGGAGCGTGCTCGGGCTTTCGCCGGTCAATACGGCGTTCAGGCTTATGCGAGCGTCGGCGAGATGATCGAGAGAGGTCGTGTGGAGGCGATAGTAGTCTGCACGCCCCATCCTGCGCACGCGGCGCCTGTCGTGGCGGCTGCCCGTATGGGCGTTCATACATTGGTTGAGAAGCCACTGGCTGCCAGTCTGGCCGACTGTGATGCGATGATCTCCGCTGCTCGTGAGGGATGCGTCAGGTTGGGCGTCATCAGTCAGCGGCGTCTCTATGAGCCGGTTCAGCGGGTGAAGGCCGCCATCGATGCTGGCAAGATCGGCGAACCGATGCTCGGTATGATCCTCATGCTGGGATGGCGTGATGAAGCCTACTACCGGTCCGATCCATGGCGTGGGTCGTGGGAGTTCGAGGGGGGTGGGGTGCTCGTCAACCAGGCGCCTCATCAGCTCGATCTCCTGCAGTGGTTCATGGGGCCGATCGAGGAGCTGTTCGGCTACTGGGACAATCTCAACCACCCCACGATCGAAGTTGAGGACACGGCAGTGGCCGTGCTCAGATTCGGTAACGGTGGTCTGGGTACGATCGTGGTCAGCAATTCGCAGAAACCTGGTATTTTTGGCAAAGTGCACGTACACGGGTCCAACGGCGCATCGGTGGGTGTCCAGACCGATGGTGGCGCAATGTTCATCGCTGGAATGACGTCGGTGCTGGAACCACCAATCAATGATCTGTGGACGGTTTCTGGCGAGGAGGCGATTCTGCCAGACTGGCAAGAGCAGGATCGATTGGCCTTTTCCGCGATTGACGCGACCCGTCATTACCACATCCTGCAGGATCAGGATTTCCTGCGGGCAATTCTTGAGGATCGGGATCCGATGATCCCAGGGGAAGAAGGTCGTAAGACCGTCGAACTGTTCACCGCGATCTACCGTTCGCAGCGCGATCGGGCGCCGGTGAGGTTCCCACTTGACGCTGAAGATGGCTCACACGACTTCGATGGGCGTCTCGGCTCAAGCGTCTGAGCGACGCCTAGGGACTGCGCATCTCTGTCAGGAGGTGCAGTGCGGATCGTGATGGTTGGACCGTTCGGTATGCGGCCCCGTATGACGATGCGTCTACGGGCTATGCCGATGGCGAAGGTACTGGTGGGACGGGGGCACACGGTGACGCTCCTGTTGCCGCCCTGGCAGAACCCTGAAGACGCCGGTGCGCGTTGGGAGGAAGCGGGTGTGCACGTCGAGAACATCGCGCTTCCGCTGGGTGTTCCAGGGCTCCAACATTTGTGGACAACGCATCGATTAGTGCGTCGGGCACTTGAGCTCAAGCCCGATGTGATCCACTGCTTCAAGCCCAAGGCATACGCTGGGCTGGTTCATTGGTGGCTGCGTCAATTGGTCGGGGCACGGCGCCCACGGTTAGTCGTGGATACAGATGACTGGGAGGGCCCGGGCGGATGGAACGAGATCGGCGGCTATGGTCGACTCCAAAGGGGGTTCTTCACATGGCAAGAACAGTGGGGGCTGACGCACGCTGATGCTGTAACGGTGGCCAGTCGGGCTCTCCAGAGCCTGGCGTGGGCGCTGGGTGTGAAGCCGCAGACCGTTGCGTACATTCCCAATGGTGTTCCCGATGAACTCGAACGACCCGTGGACCGAACAGGATCTGGAATAGATACCTCGATCATCCTGCTCTACACGCGATTCTTCGAGTTCTCGGTGCATCGTGTTGTTGAAGTACTTCGACAAGTGCGCGTCCAGATTCCTCAGGCGCGTCTATTAGTCGTGGGACAGGGTTTCCACGGTGAGGAGCAGGTGCTCCTAAGGTTGGCTGGCGAGCTAGACCTCGAGGAGGCTGTCGAGTACACGGGCTGGATTCCTGAGGACCTGCCGAACCATTTCGCACGCGCTGCGTTGGCGATCTATCCGTTCGATGATACACTGCTCAACCGGACCAAGTGTCCCGTTAAGCTCCTTGAACTGATCGGGGCAGGTGTGCCGGTGGTGGCCGATGCGGTCGGCGAGATTCGGGAGATTGTCCGTCACGACGAGACCGGCCTACTCGTAGAACCCGGGGACGTCAACGGGTTCGCTGAGGCAGTCGTTCGCATCATGCGTGATGATAGTCTGCGGCGCCGTTTGGGCCGTGCTGCGGTTCTGGATGCGACAAGACGGCTCACTTGGCGGCGGTGTATTAAGCAGCTCGAACAGGCTTACGGAGACACGCTATGAGGGAGGGGTGGCACAACTGGCTGCTCGCGGCGGCCTGGATGGCGATGATCTTCATCCTGTCAAGCCGGCCGCAGCTGCCTGAGCTGGAGCGGGACTGGCTCGACCTTGTGGTCAAGAAGCTGGGACACATGGTGGGCTACGGTGTCCTGGCCTGGCTGTATATGCGTGCGTTGGGCAGTTCGGAGAGGGGAGGGCGCCGTACGCGTCTCGTAAGCTGGTTGTTGGCGGTTGCCTATGCCTTGACCGATGAGTATCACCAGACCTTCGTTGCGGGGCGCAATGGATCGCTGGTGGACGTAGGGATCGATGCTGTGGGGGCCGGCACAGCTATGCTGCTGCAGTGGTGGATGTCACGTCGGCGTGGGGTGGTGCGGCGTGTGCCTGGCGTTCAATGACTATCTCGCCGAAGAGGCGCTCCTGTCGCACGATGATCCGGTCTAGCTTGATCATTTCCAGCACCGCCAGCAGGGTGACGATGATCTCAACTCGGTCGCGAGTGTTCAGCAGCACATCGCGAAATGTGGTGCGAGGACGCCGAGAGAGGATGCCGTCGATGCGCGTGATCTGCTCTTCGATTGTCGCGGTAGGCTTGACCACATCGTCGGCTGATGAAGTCGGACTCCCCTCGAGTACCTCCAGAGCGACTGTAAGCAGATCGCTCATACTGATGTCGCCCAGATCCAGCTGCGGCGCGGGTCTTGGCACTGTCGCAATTCGGATGTAGCTCCGCATTCCCTGCTGTTGACGCTCATTGAGGAGGTCGGCGATCTGTCTGAATCGCTTGTAGATCTTGAGCTGCTCGACCAACTCATCGCCCACATCTTCCGGTTCTGGTTCTGGGGTGGGGGCCCGTGGGAGTAGCGCAGCCGACTTAATCAGAAGGAGTTTGGCTGCGACAGCAAGAAAATCGGCGAGTTCTCGTACGGGGTGTCCCTCCAGCCCTGCGATGTATGCCAAATACTGATCCGTGACCTGTGCGAGTGCCACCCTCGTGATGTCGAGCTCCTCCTTCTCGATGAGGTGAAGGAGCAGGTCAAGAGGACCTTCGAACACTGGCAACTGAATCTCATGCGTGAGGGGCATAGTATGAACAGATTATATCACAGAGGGCGTGTTTTCCAAGATTTCCCCCCACCCATGGTTTGTGGTATAATCTGCCAGGTCAGCCCCGGCATCCGAAGCGTAGTTCCCGACCGGGGCGGCAGTTTGCCTATAGGAGAGGCTCGTGATCAATCCAATTGATGCCTTTCTTGGCCTGTTTTCGCTGGATATCGGCATCGACCTGGGTACAGCTAATACCCTGGTTTATGTGAAGGGCAAGGGCATTGTCATCAACGAGCCGTCTTGGGTAGCGATCGAACGCAAGACGCGCCGTGTGCTCGCTATCGGTGCGGAGGCCAAGGAGATGGTGGGGCGGACCCCTGTCAATATTGTGGCCATTCGACCGCTGCGGGACGGTGTGATCTCGGAGTTTGATATCACGCAGGCGATGCTCGATTACTTCATTAAGAAGGCCCATAGTCAGATGTTGCTTCCGTTTCCGCGACCACGCGTCGTCGTCGGGATCCCGAGTGGTGTGACTGAGGTGGAGAAGCGGGCAGTCTATGATGCCACGATCTCAGCTGGCGCTCGTGAGGCTTTCCTGATTGAAGAGCCAATGGCGGCTGCAATCGGCGCTGGGATGCCCGTCACCGAGGCGCGGGGCATCATGATCGTCGATATCGGGGGCGGAACGACGGAAGTTGGCGTCTTCTGCCTCGGTGGTATCGTGGTGAGTCGCTCATTGCGTGTGGCAGGTGATGAACTCGACGAGGACATCATCCAGTACGCACGTCAGAAGTACAATCTTTTCGTCGGTGAGCGTATGGCTGAGCAGGTCAAGATGAAGATCGGATCGGCCTACTCGCTGGACGAGGAGCTGACGATGGCGATGCGCGGGCGCAACCTGGTGACCGGGTTGCCCGAAGCGGTCGAGGTCAGCAGTATCGAGGTCCGGGAGGCTCTGAGTGGGTCGTTGAGTATCATCCTGGATGTGATCCGCGAGACGCTGGATGAGACGCCTCCCGAGTTGGTCTCGGATCTGATGGAGACTGGTATCTGCCTGGCGGGAGGTGGTGCGCAGCTCAAGGGGCTTGCGCAACGGGTCAGCGAGGAGACCAATATGCGAGCCTGGGTAGCTGAGGACTCGATGACTTGCGTGGCACGGGGCGCGGGTAAGGTGCTTGAGGACCTGGACGAGCTCCGCGAGGTCCTGGTGAGTACCGATGACCGACGACCGGGCCGGAGCTACACGTTCTAGCACTGCGGAGACTGGGAGGTAACCGGCGCATCGCGTCCGGTATTTCGCAATTATGAGGCAGTCCTCATCCCGCGCCCTGCTGCCCCTAGTCTTGGCTATTGTTGCCATTCTTCTGCTTGTTTTCCACGAAACAGGCCTGCTGGCTCCGGTGGAGGCCGCGCTCCATTACGTCCTTGACCCCCTTCAGCGCGTGGGTTCCGGCCTAGTTGGATCAGATGGCGGCGGGGTGTTTCAGGGTCTGCGTGAGGCGCAGACCCTACGGGAAGAGGTAGCCCGTCTCCAGGAGCAGGTAGACGCTCTGACGGTCGAAAACGTTCGTCTGCGTGAGTTCGAGGCTGAGGTGCTTCAACTTCGGGCTCTGTTGAGCTTTGTCAGCGAGTACCCGATCGAGGCGCCCCTGGGGGCTGAGGTGATCGGACGTCATGCATGTGATGTATATCCCTGTGCTGATGTCATCAGCGCCGATCCCAATCCATATCTGCGCTACATCACGATTAACGTCGGCGCTCAGCAGGGAGTCGAGGTGGGTATGCCGGTGGTGAGCGGTGGGGCGGCGCTCGTTGGGCGCGTTCAGCAGGTGGCGGCGCGCACCTCCAGGGTCCAGTTAATCACGGATTCCGACAGCTCCATCGCTGCTGTACTGCAGGCCTCGCGTGCTTCCGGCCTCGTGGCAGGGCAGCCTGACGGCGCACTTCATCTGGACTACGTCTCTCAAGATGAGGAAGTCAACGAGGGCGACGTCGTGCTGACATCGGGGTTGGGTGGTACTTTGCCCAAGGGACTCATCATTGGTCAGGTTGCTTCGGTCGAGCGGGTGGACTACGAGATGTTCGTTCCCATCGTTGTACGTCCGGCGCTTGATTTCTCGCGGCTTGAAATCGTGATGGTTATCACACGGTTCGAGGCGGCGTCGGCTGAGGAGCTTACAGAAGAGGCGCCGTGATATCAGATCGTCTCGGTAGTGGAGGTGTCCGATCAGCCTCTACGTGGTAATTCCATTGCTCTCCTTGGTTGCTGTCATCCAGGCGGTGTGGTTGGCACGGGTCAATCTGTGGGGAGCGCGCCCAGACCTTATGCTGCTGGTCGTGTTCGTATGGTCTTTCGTCCGCAGCCTGGATGAAGGTGTAGTCTGGGCCTTCATCGGCGGATTGATCATTGGGCTGTTCTCCGGAGAGCCCTGGGGGGCACACGCTCTGGCCTTGCTCGTGGCAGCTACCGTCGCCGGTCAGTCGTGGGGGCAGGCCTTGGGCTCATCCGTCATTCGGCTAGTCCTCCTCTCGATTGTCTGTGTGCTGATGTATCATCTGGTTCTGCTGGTCTCTCTGGCGTGGACTGGGTATACTGTAGGCTGGGAGTACGCATTATCACAAGTAGCGTGGCCCTCAGTCGTGCTCAATACTGCGTTGGCTCCCGTGGTGCAGCAGGTGCTGAGCTGGCTTGACCGCAGGACCAGTACGGAGAGCTTCCGGCTATGAACTCAGACAACTCCAGGCAGAAGCGACGTCCGCTTGTAAGCAGATGGCAGGAACGCTGGTATGCGTTCATCGGCATGCCGCGGGCGCTGTTGTTCGGCGGCGTGATTCTTGTGGTGATGACGGTGTTCACCTGGCGGTTGTGGAACCTGCAGTTCGTTCAGGGTGAGACATATTCAGCGCGAGCGGACGAGCAGCGCCTGCGGGAGATAACCGTCGCTACTTCGCGTGGCATCATCTATGATCGCAATGGCCAGGCACTGGTCCGCAATGTACCTGACTTCAATGTGGTCGTCGTGCCTGCATATCTCCCTGAAGATGGTGTTGAGAGAGAGCAGGTCCTTCGTAGGCTGGCGCAAATAGTCGATGTGACCTACTCCTCGGCCCGGATCCTGATCAACGACGAGCCGGCGCCGCCAGGACTGGTGGAGATGCTCGATGAAGTGACTCTTGCGGGATACTACCAGCCCCTGATGGTGAAGCGTGGTGTCGACCGTGACGTGGCTTTGTTGGTTGCTCAGGAAGCGTTGACGATGCCGGGAGTTAGCGTGCAGGTGAACCGTCGCCGTGATTATTCGTACGGTCCACTAGTCTCGCAGCTTCTCGGCTACACGCTTCCGATTCCAGCGGGTTCTGTCGATAGATATCGTGCTGATGGATATGACCCTGCAACGGACCGAATCGGGATGGCGGGCGTCGAAGCGTCATATGAGCAGTGGCTGCGCGGGCAGAAAGGCCAGCGTGTGATCGAGGAGGACGTCATTGGCCGCCAGATTCGGGTGGTTGAGGAGCCAGCAGTTCCTGTTCCGGGAGCCAATGTCTACCTGACACTTGATCTTGACCTGCAGCAGTATGTTGAGGATAGGTTGCTTGAGGGGATGGCCGATCCCAAGGTCAACTCGCCACGAGGTGTGGCGATTGTGATGAAACCCCAGACCGGTGAGGTCCTGGCGATGGTGAGCTTGCCGACGTACGACAATAATCTGTTCGTGAAGGGGATATCGACACAGGATTGGCAGCGCCTCAGTGAGGATCCGCACCGGCCACTGATCAACCATGCGATCTCCGATGCCCTGCCACCTGGCTCAGTCTACAAGATCATCGTCGCCAGCGGGGCATTGCAGGAGAGTGTGTTGACACCCAGAACGCAGTTTGAGTGCCTGGGAAGGATGGAGGTAGCGAACAAGTATTACCCGAACGATCCGGGCAGGGCGCAACCGTTCTACTGCTGGAACCTCGGTGGTCACGGGTGGCTGGATGTGGTCGGTGGCCTTGCACACTCGTGCGATATCTTCTTCTACAAGACGGGTGGTGGGTTTGAGGAAGATAGAACCAGAGGCCTGGGGGTAGCTGGGATTGCGCACTACTCGGAGCTTTTCGGATTGGGGCGGCCCACGGGGATTGAGTTGCCCGGCGAAGTTGGCGGCCTGGTGCCTACGGCGGACTGGAAGCGGTTGACTTTCGGGGAGCACTGGGCGACGGGAGACACGTACAACCTCTCCATCGGCCAGGGATTCGTTCTGGCAACCCCTCTGCAGATGATCAATGCGGTGAATATCATCGCCAACGGAGGCACGTATTACCGTCCGCAGATTGTCCATCATGTCACTGATGCGCACGGTGAGGTTATGGAGCAGTTCACGCCGGAGATCGTAAGAGAGTTGCCGATCAGTCCTGAGAACATCTCACTGGTCCAACAGGGTATGGAGGGGGCGGTTGCGTACGGCACGGCTCCGAGGGCCCAAATTGAGGGTATCCGTGTGGCTGGCAAGACGGGTACGGCCCAGTACTGCGATGATATCGCTCTGGAGACTGGCATTTGCGGTGAAGGCCTCGAACAGCCGACGCACGCGTGGTTTGCGGCGTACGCGCCAGTTGAGAATCCTGAGGTATCGGTGATCGTGTTTGTCTACAACGGTGGCGAAGGTTCGACAGTCTGTTCGCCGATCGCACACGATATCATGCTGCATTACTTTGGACTTGACGAGGCGCCGGCTGACGAGGATGAGGCCGCGCTCTGAGGTGTGGGTGGGTCTAGGCGCCGGTCTGGCCGGTGCGGTCTGGGGAATGGCCCTATCCCGCGTAGTTGCGGAGGCCGGCCTTGTTCGTTCCATCTGGACCTCTCCGTGGCTTGTTGGCGTATTGACAGCTGGTGGTGCGCTAGCGTTCGGCGCCACGTGGCGCCGGACAAGGGTGGAAAGTGCTGGCCTCGGCGGAGCGCTGCCGCTGTGCTTTCCCCTTCTCTACCTGCTTGGCTGGGTGAGCTCACCACTGGCTGGTGGTCTGCTGCTTGCGGTTGGACTGGGCGCGGTGGTATTGCCGCGCCTGCTTGAGCGTTGGCGTTGGCTGCCCCTCTTCGTCTTCGGCGCCATCACGGCGACGGTGTACCTCAAGACGATGCTGCCCTCTCTCGGTGAGGCCGACACGTTCGAGTTCCAGGTCGTCGTTCCTCTCATGCGCATCGCACACCCCACAGGGTATCCCCTGTACGTTCTCCTAAGCAAGCTCTTCACGTTGCTCCCGATCGGCACCGTCGCATGGCGTGTCAACCTGGCCTCTGCGGCATATGCGACGTTGGCCGTGCTCGTTCTCGGCGTCACACTGTGGCGCCTGACCCACCGTTGGCACGTCGCGGTCGCCAGTGCAGCGGCATTCGCGTTCTCGGCTACGTTCTGGTCTCAGGCCATCGTCGCCGAGGTCTACTCACTGCACAATCTCTTCTTGGCGCTCTTGCTCTGGCTGCTACTGGTCGGGCTATCGTCGTCTTCCGGCAGGAGCCCGGCACGAATTTGGGCCGCGATCTGTCTGATCAGCGGATTGAGCATGACCAACCACCTGACAACGCTGCTGCTGGGGCCCGCGGTTGTCATTGCGCTTGTGTGGGATCGACCTGCTATGACGATCGGGGAGTGGCTCAGGTGTGGGCTGCTTCTCTGCGCGGGTCTGGCTGTCTACCTCTGGATTCCGCTGCGGTGGCCCTCACTTCACGAAGGAAGCTGGATGTCACTCGGTGAGTTCATCCAATACATCACGGGCGGTCAGTTCCACGATGCCTTTCGCTGGGACGGATGGCTGGATCCAGTTCGGTGGGGAATTATGTGGCGCCTGATACTGGAACCCTATGGTTGGACTGGCTTGCTCATTGGCGTCACTGGGCTGACAGCTCTGCTCTGGACGAATCAACGTGCTGCAGTGTTGACAGGAGTTGTCTTTCTGACATATCTGGCCTACGGCCTGAACTACTACGTACCGGACATCGCCGTGTTCGTCCTGCCAACCCATTTGATCCTTGCTGTGTGGATGGGGTGTGGTGTGTCCAGCGCCTCGGATCTGCTCTCGAAGCGGCTACCGAGGGTCGGTCCCGATCTGAGTCAGATCGTGCCGGTGATCTTCCTGTTGATGCCCCTTAGCCGCGTGTGGGCCAATCTGCCAATGGTGGATCAGAGTGAGAACCGCAGCCGTGAGACATTTGGACGGTCTGTACTCAGCCTACCGCTCGAGCAACACGCGGTGGTACTGGCTGATGTGACCAGGTTTGCGCCCATGTACTATGTGCAGCAGATTGAGGGCCGGCGACCGGATCTGGAGCTCGTGTTGCTGGGGGATGAGGCGCTGTACCGAGCCGAACTGGCGGACAGGTTGGCAACCCGCCACCCCGTGTACCTTGCCCGGTATCTGCCCCGACTCGACGGGCTGTACCTGCGTTCGCTGGGTCCCCTGGTTGCCGTGAGCTCTACACCGTGGGTAGGACATAGTGCGCCTCAGAATTCCCTTGACGTGCGGTTCGGGGACGCAATCCGGCTGATAGGCGTTGATGGTGTCGAGAAGCCGGATGTGACGGTGACGACGCCGCTCAGTGTGACACTACACTGGGAAGCCGTGGCGCCCGTAGTTGGCGACTACCACGTCCGTTTCCAGATAATCGATAGTGGCGGTCAGGTGCGCTGGACCAGCGGTGATGCCCGGCCTGTCACTGGGATGTACCCCACCAACGCGTGGAGGGTGGGAGAGATCGTCTCCGATTTCCACGAGCTTGCGCTCCCTGCCACTGTATGCCCCGGGACCTACCAGTTGCAGGTGGGATTGTTCCCTCAGTACTCGGAAGACGGTCTGTCTGTCGGCGGCGCCACGAACCCGTGGTTTACACTCTCGGACGTCCAGATGATTGGCCCGTGTGATCCTCCACAACTATCGCATACCGTCCGGTGGCTGTTTGGCGAGCGTGTGTGGTTGACCGGCTATGATCTGCCCACTCAGGCGTCGGCCGGAATGCCGCTTGATTTGACTCTCGATTGGACGGCACTCACTGATTCGGCTGCGCCTGTATCACTCGACGGTGATTGGCATTTGGAGGCGTTGTGGCGCGACGAGAGCGCTCCCCAACTGCGTATGGAAGACGCCGGGCGATTGCCGTCTCTGGGCAGAACCGTACGAGCGCACAGTGGACACACACTGGTCGCTCCTCGGCGTGAGGGGCGCTTCGTTCTCAGTGTTGGCGTGGTCGATCAGAATGGAACGGCGCTGCCTGCTCAGTGTAGTTGGTTGGGGCCTCGCCTAACTCACTGTGAGCTGGCGATTGTAGAGGTGCTCGCTGCGTCCAGCGGACTGGCGGACTTCGAAGGCTTGATCGCGCTGGCCGCTGCAGAGGTATCCTCCGTCTCAGTTCACCCGGGAGGCATTGTCCCGGTCACGCTCCATTGGCGTTCGCTGCGTGCTATCGACGAAGATTACACCATCTTTGTGCAGCTGATCGGACCTGACGGTCGACTGTATGGACAAGTGGACGCGTGGCCGGTGCAGGGAAGTTTTCCAACGTCGCAGTGGGGCTCGGGCGAGCAAGTTGTAGACCGTTACGAGGTCAGGTTGAACACGGATGCCCCTCCTGGCCGCTATCAAGTCCAGGTCGGGTGGTATCTCCTTGCGACGATGCAGCGACTTGCTGTTCTAGACGGCGAGGGCACTGCTATGGGCGACGCGACAATCATTGCGGAGTTTGAACTCATCCCATAGTTTGGTCAGTCTGGGACATATGTGCTATAATGATGCCGCTATGCCAGAAAAAATGAGCGGGGCACCCGACAAGATAACGATCAAGGGCATCCGGCAGGGGCTGTTGGTGATCTTGGGGGATGGTCAATGGCCTTCGCGCGTCGCTGCGCTCCAAGCCAGGTTGGCGAACAACCTGGCGTTTTTCCAGGGGGGGCGCGTTGTCCTCAATCTGGAGTCACGACGGGTGTCGCGAGCAGAGCTCGAGGAGATCCGCGCGCTTCTGGCGGCGCACGATGTCGAGCTGATGGCTGTGCTGAGCACGGATCTCTCCACGCGGTCGGTGGTTGGGACGATGGGGCTGGCTGGAGATGTAGATGCGCCTCCGCGCCGTCCGGCTGAGACGCCTGTCGAGTCGACGCCGGAGACTTTGCTTGAGGGTCTTGTGATTAGGAAGACACTGCGCTCAGGGCAGGATCTCCGTCATCCGGGCCATATCGTCGTGATTGGCGATGTCAATCCTGGCGCTGAGATCATTGCTGGTGGGGATATCGTCGTCTGGGGCAAGGTGCGCGGCGTTGTCCACGCTGGTGCGATGGGCGATGAACGTGCGGTGATCTGCGCGCTTGATCTGCAACCGACACAATTGCGGATCGCCGGGCATATCACTGTGTCCCCTGAGGGGCGCCGGCGGAAAACACAGCCCGAGATGGCATCGGTGCAGGATGGACAGATTGTCGCCGTGGCATGGCGAGGTAAGTAGGTATCCCAGGGCAATCAGCTAAGGAGAGCCATGACAGCTACAGTCGTCACGATCACTTCAGGTAAGGGCGGGGTTGGCAAAACCACGCTCGTCGCCAATCTGGGCATCGCGCTGGCGCTGAGGGGGCATCGTGTAGTCGTCATGGACGCCGATGTAGGGTTGCGGAACCTGGACGTATCTTTGGGGCTGGAGAATCGCATCGTCTATGATATAGTTGATGTAATCGAAGGGCGCTGTCGTTTGCGGCAGGCTCTGGTGCGTGACAAGCGGTTCTCCGAGTTGTTTTTGCTGCCGGCGGCTCAGAATCGGGATAAGAGTGCAGTTAAGCCAGAGGATATGATTCAGATCTGTGATGAATTGAGGCCGGAGCAGGATTTCGTCTTGGTGGATTCGCCCGCTGGTATTGAGGAGGGATTTCGCTATGCTATTGCCCCGGCCGACCGCATATTGGTCGTGACAAACCCCGAGATTGCGTCCGTGAGGGATGCGGACCGCGTGATCGGATTAATCGAGTCGGAGGAGAAACGGTCCCCCGACTTGGTGATTAACCGGATGAAGCCCGATCTAGTCCGACGAGGGGAGATGCTGGATGTCGCCGATGTAGTTGAGCTTCTGGCTATCGAACTCATCGGCATCATACCTGAGGATTCGGCGATTCTTTCGGCTACCAATCGGGGACAGCCTGTTGCGCTATCTCAGAACGGGTCGGCGGCCGGGCAAGCGTTTCACAACATCGCGGGTCGATTGTGTGGTGAAGATGTCCCGTTCGTCCCGCTGCGTGAGCCTGGCGTCTTCGAAAGATTGGCTCGTCTCGTACACCGTGGGGGGAATCGATCATGAAACTGTTCCAGCGCCTGTTGGGGCGTCGCGATGCTGACGTCAGTGGAGCGATCGCCAAGGAGCGCTTGCGACTCGTGCTGGCCTCCGACAGGACTAGCGTGGCGCCAGAGGTGCTGAACCAGATCAAGGATGAGATCATAGCGGTTATCTCGCGTCACGTCGGCGTTGATGCTGGCAAGGTTCACGTGGCCATCACGCAGGACCGTAACGAGTCGCGGTTGATGGCGGACATCCCCTTGCTTGTTCGGAGTGCACGGGGCAGGAAGAAGTAGTCCATGGCCACGTCGCGCAACTGGCGGCACTTCGATTACGTGCTGCTTGTCGTTGTCATCCTGCTGACGGTGCTCGGCGTCGTGATGATTCGCAGCGCAAACCTGGGCAGTCCGGACGAGGACCTGCAACAGCTCTGGCGACGACAGGCCACTTTCGGCGTCGTTGGTATCGGCTTCGTCTTCATCCTGGCCGCGTTTCCCCGCAACTATCAATGGTTGGGCGACTTCTGGTGGTTGGCGTACCTGCTGGCCGTCGCATCTCTTGTCCTAGTGTTGTTTTTCGGTGAGAGCCAGGTTGGCGAAGTGCGTGGTTGGTTCAATCTGGGCATCATCAACGTGCAGCCAGCCTTCATTGCGATGATTCTATTGATCATCTCAGTGGGTTCGGTTCTGAGCAAGCCGCGCACTCAGAGAAAATCGCGGACTCCTCTGTTCGGTATGCCCAAGACGAGTCTGACCGTGACTCAGGAGCAGGGCGGCGGTTTCGTCAGCTTCCTGGCGTCGACTGCGATGACTATGATTCTTGCCGGGCTGATCTTCGCGCAGCCCGATATGGGAGCGGCAGCTGTCCTCGTCTCGATCTGGCTGGCTATGTTGCTGCAATCGGATGTCAGGATGAGCTATCTTGTCATGACAGGCGTAGCGGGTGTCCTTGCGATCGTTCCACTATGGGAGCTTATGGAGGTACTCGAATTCGAGTACATGCGGACTCGCGTGTTCGCGTTTCTCAATCCGAGCGGAAATCCGGACGTGAGGTACCAGCTCGAGCAGGCTTTCATCGCGATCGGATCGGGCGGATTCTGGGGCAAAGGGCTCTCACAGGGAACTCAGAGTCAGTTGCGATACCTGCCAGTGCGTCATACCGACTTCATCTTCGCTGTACTTGCTGAGGAACTTGGCTTCTTCGGTGTAGTGATCCTGTTCCTGCTTTTCCTGGTGCTTTTCCTGCGTCTGCTGCGGATTGTGTTCATCGCCGGGGATGTCTTCGGCCGGCTGATCGCAGCAGGCGTTCTAGCGATGGTGTTCTTTCAGTTTTTCACCAACGTAGGTATGAACCTGGGGCTCTTGCCAGTGGTAGGCCTCCCTCTGCCCTTCATCACCTACGGACCAGCGGCATTGCTGACGACAATGCTCGGTATTGGGCTTGCGGAGAATGTCGCGATGCGCCACCGTAAGCAGGAGTTCTGAGCGTTGCCACGGAGCCAAAACGCCACTTGCTTCTGAGTTGCCTTCTCCCGAGTAGCTGGTAGACTATTGGGCGTGGTTTCATTGATGACGCAAGTCGTGCGGCGCTCGTCGCACGTTATGGTGTTCCTGATGTCGGCTGCCCTCATCGCATGCGCCCGACCGGTTTCAGGCCGCTACTATGAGGAGACGGTAGGAGCACCTACGGTTCCGGTTGCGACGCCCGGTGGGCCGACCGTCAGCGCGATACAGCAGACCCCGGTAACGACCGAGGCTCCGCCTACGACACCCTCGCCCGCCTACCCTGGCGCCTACCAGGGTGAGCCAACCCCCAATCCGACACCAATAGGCTATTCGACACGGTCGAGTTCGGCAACGTACGTTGTGAACCGCGGCGAGACCTTATTGTATATTGCCGGCTTGTTTGGCTGTACCGTTGACGAATTGGTGTCCGCCAATGATCTGGCCAGTCCTGATGCACTGCAGGCGGGTCAGACGCTGCTGATTCCGGTGTCGGTTACGCATACCAGTCCTGACCTCAAGCTAGTCCCCGATAGCGAGGTGGTTTACGGACCGGCCTATATTCACTTCGACCTGGCTGCGTTTGTTGCAGGGCAGGGTGGCTATCTTGACTCGTACAGTGAACAGGTCGAGGGGCGCCTGTTGACGGGCAGCGAGATTCTGCATTTGATCTCACAGCGCTTCAGCGTGGGTCCGCGTGTGCTGCTCACGATTCTCGAGATGAGGTCTGGTTGGGTCTCGGAGGCGAACCCCTCGCAGGAGTCCCTATACACGCCGATTGGAAATGTGGGTTATGGCCAGAGCCTCTATTACCAGCTGAGTTGGGCAGCCGGTCAACTGAACCAGGGATACTACGGGTGGAAACTAGGTGTGGACGATGCGTTTCGTCTACAGGATGGCACGCGCGTTGGCGTCGCTCCCACTCTCAACCCAGGTACTGCCAGTGTCCAGACATGCCTCGCTGGTCTATCCGCCGATTGGGATCAGTTTGAGCGACAAGTTGGCGCCGATGGATTCCTGCTGACGTACCAGCGGTTGTTTGGCAGCCCCTTTGCCTATGCAGTGGAGCCGCTCTTCCCCGAGGGCCTGCAACAGCCAGAGTTGCTCTTGCCCTGGGAGAAGGGATACACATGGTATTACACCGGTGGGCCGCACGGCGGTTGGGGAGATGACCCGGCCAATGCGGCAGTGGATTTTGTGCCCAGTGAGCAGATGCTCGGGTGTACGCCTTCATCGGAGTGGGTCACCGCCGCGGCCTCAGGCGTCGTGGTTCGGAGCGAGGATGGGCAGGTGGTTCTGGACCTGGATGGAGACGGCTTCGAGCAGAGTGGGTGGGTGCTCTTCTACCTGCATATCTACGAGAACGGAAGGGTCAAAGAGGGGACCTATCTGGAGCAGGGCGACCGCATCGGCCGTCCCTCGTGCGAAGGCGGATACTCCGAGGCAACCCATGTGCATTTCGCCAGACGGTACAATGGAGAATGGGTGCCGGCCGGCGCTGGGTCACTTCCGATGGTGCTCTCAGGATGGACGGTCGAGAACGGTGATAGACCTTACGATGGTACGATGGTCAAGGCCGGACAGGTGCGCACGGCGTGTGAGTGCTGGGAGGATGGCATCAATGGTCTTCTCTCTGACAATGGCTGAGCATCCGTCCCGAGGATCAGGCCCCGTATTGCCAATCACCCAATTCCAACTAGCCTCTCGTCCTGGCTAGCGCTTGTTTCTTGGGCCGATCAGGCCCGCTCCTGCTGCCAGCTCCTGCATTTCGCGCGTGATGGCCTCCTGGCGGGCTCGGTGCAGCAACAACGTCAGCTCACCGATCAGCCGGTTGGCATTCTGTGACGCTCCCTCCATGAGCTGGTAGCGTGCAGCGTGCTCAGCGACAGCGGCATTCAGCAGTAGTTCGTGCAACGTGATGGCCGCCCATTGCCGGACAACCTGCAGGTACAGACTGAGAGGATCCGTCTCAATGATCGGGGGCGGCCACAGCTCAGCGCTCGAGCCAGGCGGCAGCTGAGGGGGAATGAGCTGCGCGATCACGGGATCATACTGTCCGATCCCGCGGTACGTGTTGTGGACAACATCCACCGTGTCGATATCATACCGTTCGTATCGCCGCAGCCACTGCTCGGTGAAGCGCTGCGCGATCTCAAACGACGGTAATGTGGTGATCGATAGTCTTCCTGTGTAGTCGGCTGGGTGTCCCAACCGTTCCATGATACGACTGACACGGGTACCGAGTACCACGAGTTCGCATCGGATGCTGCGTTCGGTCAGACGCTCCATGTGGCTAATACCGTGATCGACTACTACACGGTTGAAGCGACCACACAGACCGCGCTCACTGCCTACGACGAGAACTACACTTGCCGCAGCCTCTCGCGTTGTCGTCCGCTGTCCCTGTCGTGGAACAGGCACGTGAGGGGCGACTGCAGGCAGGATGTCCATCAGGCGCCGCGCGTACTCATGTACAGCGTAGCGACGCTTCTGAGCCGTCTGCCAACTTCCCAGCGAAATCGTGCGAAGGGCGCTCAGTATAGGCTCGACACTGCGGATGTTCTCGAGTCGGGACTGGATACGCTCAAGGTCGGCCACAGAAGAGTCTCCTAGCTTCCCTCGTACCGCTCAATGTCCCAGATGAACACTACATTGCTCGATAGACTGGTTGTCTTCGGGGCGGTGCGCAGAGTGTCAGCCGTCGCTGCATTGACGTGAGGCGGCTTGAGGATATCGAGCACGGTCTGCAATCTATCCGCGGGCACGGCGATGAACAAGGTCTTCTGTGCTTGCCGTAACATACCGCCACGGCTCTCGGTGAACGTTGCTGTCAGGCCAGAGCTGATCAGCGCCTCCAGCACAGCATCTGCGTCGTCGCGCGGCACAACGGCCATCACCATCTTCATCTGCATTGGCTCAACTGCCCTCCGCTCACGGTTCTATGGACTTCGACTGGACGCCCCAGTGCTTCGCGAAGTCATCGATCGCGTCGATGATGATGTGGCGAGTGTCTTTTGTGAGCTCTCCGGTGCGATCGAGTTGTTGAATCATACCTGGATGATCACCCGCCATGTGTTGCAGCAGCTCGCGCTCGAAATCTGGTAGCTGATCCAATGGCACGTGGTCCAGGAACCCTTCCGTTGCGGCAATGAGAACGATCAGTTCCGCAGATAGATCGTAAGGTTGGTGAGGCGGCTGGGTAAGCACGGCGCGCAGGCGCTCACCACGCTGGATCTGACGTTGGGTGGCGTCGTCTACCTCAGTACCAAAGCGGGCGAAGCGGGCGACTTCCTCATACTGCGACAGCTCGAGTCGTAGATCGCGCACCACCGACCGCATCGCACTGGTCTGCGCAGCACCGCCAACCCGCGAAACAGACCGTCCCGTGTCAACCGCTGGCTTAATGCCTTGGTTGAACAAGTCTGCATCCAGCACAATCTGACCGTCGGTAATTGAGATCAGGTTTGTGGGTATGTACGAAGAGATGTTGCCTCGCTGCGTCTCTACAATGGGCAGAGCGGTGAGTGATCCTCCACCTGCCTCTGCGTTGAGTTTGCACGCTCTCTCGAGTAACCGGGCGTGGAGATAGAAGATATCGCCGGGATATGCCTCCCGTCCGGGGGGGCGTCGCAGAAGCAAGCTCAGCTCGCGGTATGCATCGGCGTGCTTGCTGAGATCGTCGTATACGATGAGCACGTCCTGGCCGTTGTCGACCAGATACTCGGCCATTGTGCACCCTGCGTACGGAGCGATATAGCGTAATGCCGGCGGATCGTCTGGGCTGGAGACCACGACGATGGTGTATGACAGTGCGCCTGCCTTCTGCAGTGTCTCAATCACAGCCAGACTTGACGACTTCTTCTGGCCGATCGCTACATATACGCAGGCGACTTCGGTATGCCGCTGGCTGAGAATCGCGTCTACAGCCAGCGTGGTCTTCCCTGTCTGTCGGTCTCCAACAATCAGCTCTCGCTGTCCACGACCGATGGGCACGAGTGCGTCGATGGTCTTCGATCCAGTATGAAGAGGCTCATTGACCGGCGTGCGTGTAATGATGCCCGGTGCACTGCGCTCCAGAAAGCGGTATTCCGAAGCGTTGATGGGTCCGGTTCCCATCAGCCGTCGGCCCAATGGATCCAATACTTGACCGAGAAGCCCTTGTCCAACCGGGACTCTGACACGTTCGCCTGTGCTGGTAACGAGATCACCGCCTTGGATCCCCTCGTCAGATCCCAAGAGTATGACGTCACACAGACCTCGGTCGAGATTCAGAATCAATCCCTGAACACCAGTGGGGAAGTCGACCAACTCATCCGTGCCCGCGTTCGGTAAGCCTGATATCGTCGCGACCCCTTCGCCGATGTGCTGGACAGTACCGACGTCCTGAAAGCGCACCACACTCTTGATGTGATCGATCTGCTGGTCCAGTGCGTTCAGTACATCTGGTAGAGAGAACTGCGAACGACCAGGCACCAGCGATTCGGCAGCACGATCGCTGATCGTCTGAACAAGGGAGGCGCGATCGATCTCTACACCTCCGTCCATATTGGCGGATCGCTCAGTGAGGGCGCGGATGATGCGGTCCATATCCGACCTGGCATCGAAGTCACTCATCCGCCAGGCGCTCCTTGAGCGACAACGCGACTGCATCGTGCAACTCGTCGAGTTGCCCGGCGATCGAGTTATCTATGATCAGATCGCCGATGCGGGCGCGAACGCCGGCTGCCAGCAATGGATCAGTCTTCACTTCCACATTGACTTGGCGGTCAGCGAGTGCCGCGAATGTGCGACTGAGCAGCGCCTGTTGCTCGGGCGTGAGCTGGCGTGCCGACCGGATGAACACAGTGGGGCTGCGGGTACCGAGAGACCGGCGCAGATCTTCCACGCGCAGCATCTCACTTCGTCCCATTTCCCAGATTCGGTCGCTGAGCTGCTGTACCAGAGCATCATGGGATTCGCGTGGGATGGTTCGTCCAATCATCCGGGCGCTGATCCTGAGAACGGTCTCCACGAGGTCGTCCTCGAAATCGCGAAGCAGCAGCTGCTGTTGCCGGTGCGCATCAGCGTGTGCTTCGGTCAGAATCCGCTCAACTTCTGCCAGTGCCTCCTGGAGCAGAGACAGGCGCAGAGCCTCAGCCTCCTCTTGAGCAGCGACAATGATCGCCGCGGCCTCATCTGCGGTGCCAGCCAGGCGCGTTTCCAGCTCGCCACGGAGATGGTTTGCCTTGGCGGTGTCATCTTCCAGGTTGCGTCTCAGGCGTTGTCGTTCTGCTGTCCGTTCCTGGACGCTGCGCATCACAGGCTTGAATAGCAGGTGATAGAGCGCCGCTGCCAGGATCAGGAAATTGACAACCTGAAAGGCGATTGTCCGGATGTCAAGATCGAGCATAGGATGTCCCCTCGCGTTCGTCAGCCCGCTGCTTCACGCGCGTCGCGTATCCGGGCCACACTGTGTGAGTACTGTCGCGGCCTAGTGTGACCTGTGCACAGTGTATCACGGGATGGGCGCCAGTATTAGCCTGTCGATCAGTGGGTTGGCGAACAGCAGGATCAACACGATGAGTAGGGCGTATATGGCGGTCGATTCCAGAAGCGCCAGCGAGACGATGAGGGTCGAGCGCAGGTCGTTGGCCGCTTCGGGTTGCCGTGCCATACCCTCCAATGCCTTCTCCACCGCGCGTCCCTCTACGAACGCAGGGACGACGGCGCCCAGAACAATGCCGATCCCGGCTGTGACGATGGTGACCAAAGTGACTAACGTACCGGGTGTCATCTGATCCATATTTCTGAAACTCCTTTCTTCAAGGTTGTGTTAACTAGAGGATGCAAGCCCAGAATCGATGTAGACTGCTGCCAAGACCGTGAAGACGTAGGCCTGCAGGACGCCCGTCAGCAGACTAAACGCCATGAGAGGAAGTGGTGCGACTGGAGGCACCAATGCGAATATCACTGCGACGATAATCTCCGTACTGATGATATTGCCGAACAGACGCACGGTGAGCGACAGTGTTCGGCTCAGCTGTCCAATGATCTCCAGTGGCATCATGAACACGGGGGTCATCAGATCCCTGAAGTAGCGCCACACGCCTTTGGCCCGGATCCCGAAAACATGAACGGCGAAGAACACGGTGATCGCTAGTGCGGCCGGCGTGTTGATGTCACGCGTGGGTGTCACCAGGAAAGGAATCACGCCGATCGTATTGGCTATCACCAGGAAAATCGCCAGAGTTCCCAGGAACGGAAGGTAGGGCTCGATGGGATGATCCATGAAGTCGGTGACGAGTGAACTGATGAAACTGATCAGTGTCTCCATCACATTCGGATGACGATGCCGAAGGAACAGTATGATGCCGATGATCCCAGCCATCAT
>JAAZAN010000146.1 GCA_012514315.1 Chloroflexota bacterium | reverse complement strand
GTACCGCTCGGGAAGACCGTAGCGCTTCCGGACAGATGTGACCACATTCGCTGGCTGAGGCTGAAAGCGTGGGTCGGCCGCTTCGTGGATGACAGTGATTCTGGGCTCTGGGATACAGTAGGTCGCGATCAGATCCTGACGTGTGCAGTCGGACACCGCGATGATATGAGTTGCCCTGCGGCAGTACAATGGCATCGTTGCGTTGAGATACCAGCGATTGAGTGGCTTGTGATGGCCTGGAAGATGCCGGAAGATGAGATCGTGCACGGTTAGTACGGTGGGTATGCCCCGAAGTGGCATCAAGAGATGTTCCATTGCGTGGTAGAGGCTGGCGTTCGGTAGCAGGTGGTCGAACCCGATGCGGCCAACATGTCCTGCATAGATCAGCATGCGCCACGGCTTGTACCCCAAAGCGATGCTCTGGGTCGGCACGGTTTCCAGGCCTGGCAACGGTTCTACCCCGCTTTCCCGGTTGTAAAACAGTGAGTAGCGTCCGGGTTCAAGGGCGAGCAACGCACGGGTCAGGCTATCCGCATAGCGACCCAGCCCCGCACGGTGATGAACCGCGGCCGAGATATCGAGGTAGATGCTCATTGCTCCTCCAGGATTCGGCTCAGCACACGCTGCATCTGCAGTTGGAATGCTTCTTGGCTGAGATGGGATTCCGCCAGATTTCGTGCCAGCCGTCCTACGCCGGCCAGACGTCGGCGATTGGACTGCCAATAGTTCAGTAGTCCTGCCAGCGCATCGCTGTCACCCGTCGGAAACAACGCGTCTGGTGGCAAGAGCTCAGCAGCCCGGCCGACCGGCGTGCTAATCACAGGTACGCCACAGGCCAGGGCTTCCAGCAGCACCAATGGTCCTGTCTCCCGTTCCGACGCGATCACCAATATGTCAAGACTGTTTAGCACGGCGGGCAGGTCACTTCTCCAACCTGTGAATAGTGCGCGCTCTCCAGCTATCTTGTACAGATGTTGAGCATAGGCATAGCTTTTCGCATCGTCAGGGCGCGCATCGCCGACTATGACCGCGGACAGTTGAGGCTCCGTCAGCTGCATAGCCTTCAGAAGGGTGTGTTGACCCTTCAGTGGTATCAGGTCACCGACGATGCCCACTACGAACGTATCGATCGATAGTCCCAACTCGGCCCGAATTGCCTGACGGGCCGATGGATCAGGCCGGAAGCGGGATATGTCGATACCTGGGGGAGCGATGGACACTTTGTCGTTAAGGAGTGGAAACTGTGCGGCAGCGCATGCGGATACTGCGATGATCTGTCGCACGGTCGGCCAGCGTCCAACGTGCTGGAGCAAGGTCAACGTCTTGCTGTCGCCCAGAAGATTGTGGACATGCCAGATGATCGGTCGGGCCGATAGCCTGGCGCCCAACGCGCCCCAGATGAAGCTGCGGCTCGTGTTGGCATAAACCCAGTCGGCGCCGATGCGCCGAGCCAACCGCGCGCAGTGCGCGGCGAGACGTGGCTGGTCTAGCGGGAATCGGAGGAAGTCCGTCCAGCGCTTTTCGACCAGTGTGTAGCGGGCCATCGGAACGAAGTGACACGTTACGCCCAGTTCGGTCAGCCTATCTGCGAGAGAGCCAGTGTCTGGCAGTAGGGCGTGAAGGTCATGGTCCGGCAGGCCCGAGATCACATCGAGCAGAACCTGTTGCCCGCCTGAGATCGTGGACAAGGATTCCAGGAAAAGAATGCAGTGCCTTCGCATATGAACTGATATCTTCCTCAGGTCGATCTGCCATCTGGATCAGGCTGCATCTGATTGGGATGGCCCATTCGGCCTGGCCCATATCTCGTTCCTCTAGCTACCCTCCAGGACTGGCGCACCGTCGTTCTTCGGTGTCGTCTGCTCGGTCCGAGGGGTGGACTAACCTGTTACCCAGCGACCTCCAGATGCTGTAACTAGAGCCAGTGGCTACTGCCAACAGGGTGAGGACACCGATAACAGCGATGTATACAACGGAGGGTCCGGGGTTTCTCTGTGCAAGATTGACGAACCAGAGATCGAAGCCCTCGTAGGGCCCAAAGTCAACTGTGACGCCTCCTTCGAGTCCTCTGTAGGCCGGTCCAGGATAGCTGATGTGTAGAGAATGGCCGGTGAACCAGTGTCCGACCGTGGATATAATCAGCAACCCATGTCCCACTATGGGTGAGAGGTACGGCGTGAAGAATGTATCTCCCAGTCCGTGGTCCTCGACCACGGCGATGTAGTGTCCCTGATTCACGAGGATGCTGGCGGGCTGTACGATCAGCGCCAGGGCGAGGACAGCGATCATGAACAGCTTAGGCCATCTGCGCCAAATACGGTGCTCAAGAATCTCAGTAGCGGGTAGCAGCAGGAGAGGTACCAGGTGAAACAAGAAACGCGGCCCCCACGCCAGGTCTCCATGCCACCAGTTGATCCAGGTGGCAATGGGTATCACGGATAGGGCGGCAATGGCGACAATCAGGATCGCCAAGTGCGTGTGACGACTTGAAAACGAGCGAATCCCACCCAGCGCCACCAAGAGAGCAGGGCAGTAGAGGAACAAGCTCTTGCCGGTCGAGAGGGTGAAGCCGTAGAGCGCCACGGGGATATAGGCCAGCGAGAAATCACCCACCAGGCGCTGGTCTGTAGGGAGGGCTCGCCCAAAACGCAGCAGGTTGAAGTAAATGAGGAAAGCAACGCTTGGTATCGTCGCAGCCCCGTACGCGATTGGCGCCAGCAACGCACACCGATCTTTCGAAAGCCGCTCGATGGCGATCCAGAGCACGCAGACTCCAAAGCAGATAGCAATGATTGCAGCCGAGTAGACCTCTGTCAACAGACACAGGCCGGCCCAGATACCCGATGCAGCAGCGCTTCTCCAGGATTTGTTGGCGAACTGCCTGTAGCGGCACAGATAGTACAGGGCTGACACGGAGAGCAATACCAGCAAGGGCTCAGCGTAGCTGTACTGAGCGTAGTTCCACGCCATCGTGCCGAATCCATACAACACGGCCAGCCCGAAGGCCGTCCGTGCAGAATAGGACAGTCGCCTGGCACAGGCGGCCAGCGTGATGCAGGTGAGAGCAGTGATGACGGCATTGGTGCACGAGACGGCGAACATCGTCACGAGATCGTGCGGCAGGCCGGGAACAGCACAGCTGACTGTATGTCCCAACAGGTAGAAAGGGGCCATCGCAAGTGGCAGGCCGATGCCGTAGTGGCTGTACGGGCGTCCGTCGTGTCCCAGTACCGGTTGAACCAGACGCCGCTGCTGTTGTTCCCGTATCTCCGAAACGTCCGAGAGCCGCTGCGAGAGGGCCAGGGATCTGTCCAGGGCCAGGGACTCGGCAGTCATGTAGGATAGGAAGTGGTCTCCGCCGTAGTAACCACGCACGGTCAAGAGATAAATGGACAGGAAGAACAAGAGAGCAAGTCCCTCACGCTGTGTGCTGGCGCGAACCCCGCGAAAGCGATTAGCGAGCTGCCTCATCAGAGCTATCGTTCCTCCTCGCGACTCTCAAGAGCGACGACGTCCTGTGCTCGTCCCAGCCATCTGCGCACTCGGCGTTGGAGGGGCGAGGGTAACCACCTCAAGCCCTGGTGACGCAGCACTCTCAGGACATATCCGGGCGAGCGCCAGCCACTGCCATAGCGGCGGCTGATCAGAAGGCTCTCGCGCCAGTGGGCGTGTTCCGCTGAGACGGTCTTTGAGACGCTGTGGAGTCTGAACGCGGCAAGGGTACCAGGGATCCTCAATGCCGGGAATGCCTGGGCTACGCGGATGAAGAAATCGTAGTCCAATGCGTATCGCAATGTTGTATCGAAGCCCCCCAATGTGTCAAGGACGTCACGACGCCAGAAGGCGGCAGGCTGTGGGATGAACTCGGCGTGGTGGATGAGGCGTGCCAGGTTGGGTTCCGGTGCGGCAATTGTACCTAGCAACTGCCCCGTGGAGTCAATGACGTCACAGTCCCCGTACACCAGCCCTACCTCAGGTCGGCAGGCGAAGCACTGCACGACTGCTGTGATGGCCCCGGGACGATAGACGTCATCGGAGTTGAGATAGGCCGCGATGTCCCCGCGCGCCATCTCAAGGCCTTTGTTGATCGCATCGGCCTGTCCATCATCTGGCTCAGATACCCAGAGCAGGCGGTCAGTGTACCGTTCCAGGATTTCGACCGTTCCGTCCGTAGAGCCTCCGTCAATCACGATATACTCCATCTGCGAATAGTCCTGATTGAGTACAGATAGGATGGTCTCTTCGATGTACTGAGCCTGATTGTATGAAGGGGTGACGATTGAGACGAGCGGTTCAGTTCCCATCCGCTATGCCCTTCAGATGTGTGGCTGTCAAACTTGCCGGGCGCGCGCCCAGCAGCTCGTCATACACGGCGAATGTCTGCTCAGCATTCTGCTGAGCGTCATAGAGACTGCGAGCGCGTGCATAGCCACTCTCTCCCATTGCGCGCCCCAAGGTGGGTTGAGATAGAATCTCGATAAGGGCCTTGGCGAGGGTTGTCGGATCGCTGTGAGGCACGAGTATACCTGTTTCTCCATCAACGACCAGCTCGTCCGGGCCTCCCAAATTGGAGGCGACGACCGGTTTGGCCATCGCACCAGCCTCGATGATAGGCCTGGCGAAATGCGGCATCACGGACGGGAAAGCCAGGAGATCGCACGCAGCCAGGAGCTGGGGGATGTCACGTCTTACGCCGAGGAAGTGGACATGCTGTTCCAGATGGTGATCTTCAATGAACCGCTGGATCCTCCGGTGATATGACTGCAGCCGGGAGACTCGCCCCTGCCAGCCAGGAAGGGCTTCGGGGACAGGGCCCGCGATCACGAAATGCGTGTTGGGGAGTTTGGATAGAACGAGCGGCAAGGCCTGCACGAACGGTTCGGTTCCTTTCGGGATTGCGACTCCCCCCAACATCAGGACAATATGCGCCGGCTCGGTGGAATCGGCGCCGATCAGCGGTGTTGTCGTCACGATGCGCCGATCGAACTTGTCGAAGTCAACGAAGTTGTATATCACCTGGGTGCGCTCGCTGGGGATGAGCTGGCGTGCGTTATCTTGGCAGATCGCGATGGCTCGGTCCGCACAGGAGTCGATGATCTTTCTCAATATCATCTGCCGCAAGCCGATGTATCCAGGGTGGATTGGTTCTCGAATATGCCACACTACCGGAACACCTGCCCGCTTGGCGCCGATGGCTGAAGCAGGAAGGACGGAGGCATTCAAGTGTACGATGTCAACACCGATTTCCCGAACGACACGCTCCGTGTTCACGACGGATGGGTAGAAGGTCGCGAGTTTGCGCGCGAGTACGTCAACGCGCCGCAGCGAATACCAGGCCAGGAGGGAGTGGTCAAAGTGATCGATATGTCGACCTGTGATTGTGGGTACGCCAGCCTCTCGATAGCATTGAGCGGCCGGTCCGTCATACAGACATAGGACTGTGGGTGTGTATCGGGTGCGGTCCAGGCGCTGAATCAGGAACAGGAGACTGAGTGTCGCCCCGCTGATGCCGAAGGCGTGGTGGATGTAGAGGATGCGGGTCGGATCAGACATGGCGTGTGCTCCGAGATAGTAGTTCGCAGTAGATCTGATAGGTGTCCTCAGCGATGCGCTGATTGGTGAATCGCTGCATGACACGCTCACGCCCCCTGCGGGCCAGGTCGGCGCGAAGCAAGGGGTTCACGAGTAGTCTGAGTAGGATGTCTGACAGTGCGTCTTGATCCCCCTCGGGGAAGATCAAGCCCGCGTCCCCAATCACGTGGGGGATCTCCCCACTATCCGAGCCGACTGTGGGGATTCCACAGGCCATCGCTTCAATCAGTACGCGCCCGAACTGCTCCTTCCAATACGCCGTTGTGGTGGAGGGAAGCACCAGAACATCGAGAAGGTTGATATAATCCGGCATCTCCGTGTGTGATACGACGCCAAGGAACCGAACCCTATCCGCCACCTGGAGAGCAGCTGCCTTCTGGGCTAGGACCGCCCGATGGCTGCCATCACCGATGAAGATCAGACTTGAGGTGAGGTCCAGCGAGGCGAACGCCTCCAGAAGTGTCTCGACCCCTTTCTCTGGCTCGATCCTGCCGGCGAATCCGATATTCGTGCCGTGGTTGAGCTGCAGTTCAGCGCGCAAAGCGGGCGAGCCCGTGGGGCGGTAGATCGCGGGATCGACTCCAGTCTGCGGAAGGACGCTCACAGGGTGGGCGAACCCGTGCTTCCGCAGAAGGCTGGCGCCCTCTCGATTGCCGGCTATGGCCCAGTCGGAGTTGCGGAAGTTGAACCTCTCAACCGTACGGGCACGGCGAGATAGATAGTAGTCCTGATTGAGCCAGGTGAAGAAAATGACCCTTGCTCGCGGGGCCAGAACCTTCTTGGCCAAGATAATCTGGGCATGTACGAGGGCCCATGGACCTTGCTCGATATGGATGATGTCGGGCCGGAAGGTGCGCAGGCCCCCGGTGATGTCCGGAAAGAAGATGTAGCGCGTCTCGTTTCCAGCCAGGAGAGTGGATAGTGGGAGCAGCGCGTAGTGAACCTGTTGCTGATGGTCAGCTCTGAATGTCCCCAATGGATGCGGCCAGGATCGCGGGACGACAAGCCGGAGGTCGACGTTCGCGTGTTCGGCGAGCGCGTTGATCTTAGCGCGATTTGCCCCGACAGTGTAGGTATGACTAGCCAGAAGAACCCTCATACATTCTCTTCCTGCAGGGCGTGCGTCAGCGTGCGTCGGACAACTTGGGCGGTGTTGGACCAGTTCATTTCCTGTTGAACCCGCGATTGACCCGTTCTTCCCAAACGTTCAGCTAGCGCTCGGTCCTCCAGTAAATGGATTGTCGCCTGAGCGATATCATCTGGGCTCCATGGGTTCACGAGCAGGCCTGTCTCTCCATTCAGGACGGCGTCAGGAACGCCTCCTTCTCGACCGCCGATGCAGGGCTTGGCAAACGCGTTAGCCTCAAGGTACACCAGCCCAAACCCCTCGACGTCACCTCTTCTCAGGATCGCGCGACTGGGCATCAGAAACACATCGGTGACGGCGTAATAGGGGCCAATTCGTTCGTGCGGGATGTCGCCCAAGAAGATCACATGGTCGCTGACGCCCTGGTCGGCCGCAATGCGTCGCAGCAGCTGCTCCATCGGTCCTGTTCCAGCGATCAGATACACTGTGTTTGGAACCCGAGCCAATATCTGGGGCATAGCACGTAGGACCATATCTTGCCCCTTGCGTTCGACCAGGCGTCCGACGGTAAGGATCACTCTTTTTCCTGCCAAGGCAAGTTGTTTCTGTAGTAGTCCCACCTCGGTCCTGCTTACCTGGGTGGTTTGGGTCGGCCCCAGGGGAATCTGCACGATCTTGTCCGGCGATACCCCCCACTTGAGGACCTGTGTGCGGGTGAATTCGCTGATCGTGAATACAGCGTGCGCATGTTGCATAGCCCATTTGCCGATCAGTCCAGTGCCCGGTCGTGACCGTGGGACGTGGGGCGACATGATCTCTTGAGCGTAGGTGTATATGACGTAGGGTATGCCATATCTTCTGCTCAGCACGCAGGCAGCAGGGGCTATGCTGAAATGGCTGCACTGTATCAGGTCAAACGGGTTCTGTGCCAGCAGTGGTGTTGTGGCCAAGATGTACCGTCGAAACTGACTCATGAGCGGTGATACGAGCTTGCCCAATCCCGTGTCAATCAGATAGGTCAGAGGGCTGCCCTGATGAAGGTTCTTGCGATGGACCGTCAAATCGCACATCGCGTCGAATGACTCGTCCCCGGGGGTCTGCGGGGCGAGTACTTCTATTTCACCACGGGGCAAGTGGGTGCATATCTCGTACATTATGGTCTGGATGCCGCCAATCTGTGGCGGGAACTCCAGGGCCATTAACAGTGAACGCATCTGAAGTAGTCCCTTGTCTCTGCTGGACAACTCGTTTTGGCTACGGGTTGCGCCGACAGCCCGAATACAGTGAAGGCGGACCTCTGCCCGGGCTGTCTCTGGGAACCCCGGCTCTCTGCGGCACGCACGATGTCAAGCCGGAGCGAACTAACTCTCCTCATCGGCAAGTCTCTCGTACGTCCCTATGACCTGGCTGCTGTAGCGCTGCCACGTGTAGGACTGAACCTTGTGGTGAGCCGCTCTCCCCATCGTTCGCCGCATAGACCCATCTCGGTAGAGCTTCTCCAGCCTATCTGCAATCGCGTCGGGGTCACGAATGGGTACCGTGAAACCCTCCACGCCATCCTGTATGATGGACCCCACGTGAGGAGTCACTATCGAGGGAAGTCCGCACGCCATGGCCTCGTACGTAACCCGAGCACTTCCCTCCTCAATCGATGGCAATACGAAGACTGAGCTCGCCTGATAGTAGCGGGGTAGATCGTGCTGCCGGACGGGCCCAATGAATCGGAATCCGCGTCTGTCCCGATACCTGGAGACGATGTGGTGTGCATCTTCGGTGACGTAACCGACTATGACCAACTCTATGTCAGGTCGATCGAGTCGGTCGATGGCGTCCAGCAGGTAGGGAATTCCCTTTCGCAGGGAGACGGCGCCAGCGAACAGGACACGAAATACATCGTCGGATCGATCGGCGGGCTGGAATCGCTGCAGGTCGACGCCATAGGGAATCTGAACCAGTTTCCCTTCCGGGACGCCGTTCTCAATCATACTACGCCGTACAAACTCAGATGGGATGATGATCTGGTCCGCTTCGGCCAACTCCGCGACCTGTTTCTCGGTCCACCTGGACACCATGGTCGGGGGAGGTACATTCCAGCGTTCATATTCCTCTGCCATGAGCTGCTGTTGGGTCAGTGGATGGGTGGAACCGCGCTCGACGACGATGCGAGCGCCTCGGTCTCTTGCCTTGCGGAGTGAGTGCAGGCCATATCCGGTCCACACGTGAAAGATGTCGGAATCCGGCACGTGCCTACTAGCTAAGAGATCAAACAGATTATCTTTGACCCAGTTCCAGGTGAACAGACGGTTGAGGGGCGCGATGCGACGTATTCCCCGTCCAATCAAGTCTGGCGCCCGTATCTCCCTGACCATGCGTCGGTCGATCCGGAGCTCTGCTCTGTCAAGGCGAGTGGTCAGGAAGCGCTTCAGATAGCCTGCCTGCAGTGCGGCGCGCACCACGTGGTAGGCCCAGAACGTATCGCCGACGGATATAACGACTTCCATTGAGGTATCTACCTTACTCCTGGATGTGCGATCGAGCGAGATCGCGCCGGATCAAACGGCCCCCCAGATCGCACGAGTGACTGTGTCTAGTCTGCGTCGATGTCAGATGGAGCGATCTGAGGGCGGTGTTTGCCGACCGCTAACCGGTATATGTAGCTAAGCTCTTCCACTAAGCGCTGACGTTGCAGCAGAAAGAGAGATAGTCCAAATATAGCCCCGCCCAGTCCCAGCTTGATCGCCAGTCTTAAGCCAGGGGCTGTGATTGACACGATAGCCAGTAAGGCTACTGGGCAGAGGATGCCTGCGAGCAAGCTCAGCAATGGCCTGAGCAGGATGCCCCAGTAATCCACTGAAACGGCGTGACGCAGGAATCGGTGATGGAGCAGCACCAACCCAATCAACACGGGTATGGCAGCACTGATCGCGGCGCCGGCTGCACCGAACCACCAGGTCAGAAGCGTGCATGCGATCACCATGACGACGGACTCCACGACTCCGATCCGGGAGAGGACTTGGGGTTGGCCCAGCGCGACCACAAGCGAGTACGTGCCATCCCGGATTGATCGTAGAAGCGAGTAGGGTAACAGGAATCGCAATAGTGGCGCGACGCCTCCCCATCTGTCGGTCAGGAGAATTGTCACCAGTTCAGGGGCGGCAAGCGCCATGAGTGCAGCGGCCGGGAAAGCGATGAGGACTACGGCTGTGAGTAAGAGCTCATAGGCCCGTGACAGGCGTTTCGCATCGGCGTGTAGCCGGGCATAGGTGGGTGCAGTCACCGAATAGACGGGCGCCAGCGGACTCATAGGCAACTTGGCGTAGTGGTAGGCTCGACTGTAGAGGCCCAGTGCGGAATCTCCGAGTAGGTTGCCGACCAAAAAATCATCATAGTTGAACACAACGAAACCGGATAGACCACTGACCCACATATGCCATCCCTGGCGCAGAAAGTCCTTCGCGGTCTGCCAATCGAACGACCATCTGGGACGACGTGGAGTCAGGATCCACGTGCCAGTGCACTGTATGATGATCCGCACACCTTCCCGTATGACTAATGACCAGACTCCCAGACCGATGACGGCAGCGGCGATGGCGAGTAGCAGTGAGGAAATGGTCGCGATGATGTGCAGTGTAGACAGCCGGCCAAAGTGCAGTTCTTTGGTCAACAGGGCTTCCGTAGTTGCTGACAGACCGTTATTGTCGAAAAGATGAATGGCGGCAAGACAGAGCAGTACGTATACTGTCTGGCGCGAGTAGAAGCGCAAGAGCATCGGCGATAGAGCGAGGACCAGGATGCCGATGCTGGCGCTCATGAAAGTGCTTAGGGCGAAATGGGTGCCGATGACTTGATCAGACGGATCTTGACGAGCGATGAGGAGCTGTGGCAGGCCGATAATGCGTGGTCTTTCGATCACGGAGTAGATCACAGTTGCCATAGCCAGAATGCCGAAGTCGTCGGGTGCGAGCTGACGCGTCAGAACAATGCTGAACACAATGCTGACGACTTGAAGGAGGTAGTCGCTCAATGCGACGAAGAGCGACCCGCGCAGCGCCAATCGACCTGTCTCTGCCACTTGTTGGTCTGTCTCCTGTGAAGAGGGCGGGATCACATTACCACTCAACCCTGTGCGACCCTCTCCATGAGTTACGGCTCTGCCGGAACATCGGATCGCATCAAGGGGAGGGTCACTAGTTCCACCGTGACGGGACGATTGAGAGTCACCGTGAGTTGCCCAGCCAAGTCGTTGGCTGTTTGTGAATCAAGCCCGTCGGCAGATCGAACCGTAGCGGCAACCAGCAGCCGGGTCCCATCGTGTGCTACTCCGAGTTCGACCAGGCTGCTATCTTGAGCTGTGAACCTGTCGACGAGCACTGCTTCAATGATCTGCCTCTGTCTGGATTCGCGAATCGTGCGTGCCATAACGACTCCCAAGGGTATGGCAATAACAAGAAGCAGGATGGTCGAGGCGATCAACCGTTTCTGAAGCTGCTTGCGGGAGTCGGCGCCCCATGCCTGCGGTCGGATACCCAGGAAGAGAAACACGATGCCCCCGGCCAGACTGATTGCTGCAATGTTGGTCACGAAGAGCAACAGCGCACCCCCGGCAACTCGCATATCGCCCATCGCCAGGCCCAGTCCAACTGTGGCCAACGGGGGCATCAACGCCGCGGCGATGGATACGCCAGGCAACGCCGCGCTCACATCTTTGCGAGCGATGGCATATGCTCCGGCCATGCCGGAAGCCAGCGCGACGACCAGGTCAAGAAGCGATGGTTCTGCACGAGCCAACATCTCCGCTGTGGATACATGGATTGGGGCGATGAGACCAATGAAGGCGGCGATGACCAGCGCCAGGACCACTCCCTTGAAGATGGCTTCCCACGAGAACCGGATCATCCGCAGGTCACCGACGACCATTCCTATGGAGAATGCCAGGATGGGTGACATGAGGGGCGCGACAAGCATAGCCCCAATGACAACTGCCGGACTGTTAAGTAGTAGCCCCACCGCGGCAATCACACAGGATAGCACGATCAGAACGAAGTAATTGACGCCGGGTCTGGCGCCCTGCAACAGGTTCTGTTGAACATCGAGCTGTTCCGCATTGCTCAACTGGGGCATTGTTCTGATGATCAACCGGAGAAGCCTGCGGGTCCAGATGGCCCTAACGCCTCGATCGCCCTGCACCAGGCCGGCGTTGGAGACGCGGCTCATCACCTGCAATGGTATGCTGCCAAATACGACCTTGTCCAACAGGGTTTCTTCCGACACGCCGATCAGCACAAAGTCATGGCCCTGGGCCTCGCTGATGATTCCCTCGACTACGCTTCCTGCCGACACGATCTTCAGAGAAGGAGGAATGTTCAGATCCAGCGCCTCGAGACGCTCCAGAATCCTCTGCTTGGCACTCTCGAGCTGGTCGGGCGTAAGTGGCTTTGTCTGCACGTAGACAAAGGTGATCTCTGTGTCACAGGTGTTGCTCAAGGTCACCGCCAGTCGGGCAGCGGCTTCGGCATGAGGGCCGCCAGCGGTAGGCACCAGGATACGCTTGAGGGGACAGACATGCTCTCCGTGGATGACAATGACCTCACACGGTGCGTCTCGCAGAACGGCGTCCGTGATAGATCCCAGGGAGGTGATCCGGCCTCGTGCCGGATCGCGCCATCCCATGATGATCAGATCCGTCTCTTCCTCAACTGCGGTTTCCAGGATGCCCTGTGGCACAGTGCGGGCAGCCCTGGTGATGGTTCTGATCGGCAGATGTTCTTGATAGACCAGATCTAGCGCGTGCTCCAACAGCATCTGGCTTGTCTTTGCTTGTCGACGCCCGGTCTCGAGAGGCATGGTTTCTGGAACGACGGTAACTTGTAGCGCCAGTACCTCTCCTCCGTTAGCCTGCGCGAGCTGTACCGCGAGTCGGAGGAGGTGTTCGGCTGTGTTCGGGTTAGCGAGAGGAACCAGAATCCGGTAGGCAGATCTCTCCTGCTCGGAATCGGCGGACTTGAAGACAGTGATCCCCTCTTGTGAGTCAATGTGGCGCCTACGGCCATAGACCAGATAGATGAGGTAGCCGATGATCAGGCAGAGTAACAGCCCGGCTATCGCTTCGGAGCTCCACAGTGTCACGACGAGCAGATTGACAGCCACCGCCACCGCCGGTATCCACGGATGAAACGGGAGCGCGAAGACGTGCATAGGGACCTGTGTATCTGACTCCACGTCAGGGGCGGTGCTGGCATCCTGTGTCTCTGAAGACTTCGCCGCCGGGATCACGGTCGAACGGGATCTCAAAGCCAGGGTGAGGTTAACGGCGATCAGTACGGAGAGATACATCAGACCCGCGGCCTGAGTGAGCAGCGGGAATGGCATCCAGACCACAATGCCAACGGCCAGTCCACTGATGGCTGTCAGTCGCGATGGTGTGCCGCGGCGCGGGTGAATCCACGACATCCATCCCGGCCAGAATCCATCCCGACACATCACGTACAACTGTCGGGTGATCAATCTGATCACGTAGTCCAAAGAGATGGTCAGTGTGGCAAAACCGACTATCAGGGCAATAATCTGGCCGGGGATACCCGCCACTGTCTGGAGAACTGCGGACATGGGAAGCGTGGTGTCCCGCAGCGATTGCACCCCAACGGATGCAAGTACGACGGCCGTGAATCCAATACCAATAGCAGCGGCGATCGCCGGGGGCAAGAGCAGCGCGCGCGGTACGTTGGCGAGATGACGGCGGATTTCCCGTTGATTGTTCGCGATCAGCTCGATCCCAGCGAAGGCAATCAACAGGGATGTGATGGCCGGGGCGAAGCGGCCGCCCGATCGCTGAGTCTGTGCGCTGACAGGCCCGAATAGCATGAAGATAGCGATGATTGCCAAAGTGAGGATGATCGGGGCTGTGAAACGCAGGCTCCGTGTGTTGCGGCTGCGGACTAACTGGATCAGTGTCACCAGGATGGCCAGGCCGCATGCGATGCCGCTTGAGGCTACGGACAGTCCAAGCAACTCAGTAGATAGTGCGGTGAGGTGACGGGCTGCACCGACGGCGATGATCGCAGCAAGACCGGTCTCGCTCAGAAACAGTGTCCATCCAGTGAGAAACGCCAGAGCCTCGCTGCCTGTGCTCTCCTTCACGAGAGTGTAAGCGCCTCCTGGGCGTAAGGTGCTGATGGCTAACTCGGCATAGCCCAGGCTGTTGAGCAGGATGAGTAGCGCCGTTGCGAGGAATGTGAGCGGCGTGAATGCTCGGGCGACGGCCGTCACGTCTCCAAGGAGGACGAACAGCGATGTCACAAGTACGAGGCCCAGCCCTCGGGACATTGCTTGCCACAGACTCAGGCCGCGACTCAATCGCATCACTTCAAGGTTCTGTTTATTTTGAGACATACTGGTGTGTTCGCCTAACCGGCCCCACGCTCTTGCGACTGTTCGTGAATAGGCGCTATGATAGCACATGGCATGTAATTGACCAAGCAGTGCGGTATATTGAGTGCGTAGGTGCTCAGCGATCGTGTGTTATAATAGCGGTCAGTGGGTCGTCTGGCTGATCCGCGTGACGTGGACCCGGTCACCAGCAAGCGACCCCGTGGACCGTGTGACCACCTTGACGGGTGGAGCGGTCTTTCCACTATGTCGGGAGGGATGATATTGGAGTTCTCTGTGCTGCATCCGCGTGATCGGATTGTCGCTGTGATGGAACGGATATACGCCGGTGGAATGACCACCACGTCGGGTGGTAACCTGTCAGTGAGGGATCCCGAAGGAGATGTCTGGGTTACTCCGACAGGGATCGACAAGGGACACCTGGCTCCGGCAGATATTGTGTGCTTGAGGGATGGATGTGTTGTGGAGGGACAGCATCGCCCCACATCGGAGTACCTCTTTCATCTTGCGATCTACGAGCGTCGACCGGATATCCAGGCTATCGTACACGCCCATCCTCCAGCGCTGGCTGCATTCGGCATAGTCCAGAAGACTCCGGATACCCGTGTAACCCCGGATTCCTACTGGATCTGCGGTCCTGTTGGTTGCGCGCCCTACGCGCTCACGGGAAGTGAAGAGCTGGCCGGGCGCATCGCAGACGCATTCGGTCAGGGGTTTGACTCGGTCCTGATGGAGAATCACGGTGTAGTGACAGCGGGGGACGACCTGCTTCACGCGTTCCATCGTTTCGAGGCGCTGGAATACTGCGCGCGGACGATCATTAGCGCGAGCGCGCTGGGGCCAGTGCGTGCACTGGGTGAGGATGAGATTCCCGAGACTGGTCTGGCGGATATGGCGTCTATGGAGAGCGCATCGTCAAGCTGCGCGCCTGGTGAGAGTACCGTACGCGAGAGGCTTCGTGATGTCGTCCGTCGAGCACATGCCCAGCATCTCATGCCGTCGACAGCCGGGGCAGTGTCCGCTCGGCTCGAGGGCGGAATGGACAGCTTTCTGATCACGCCACACAGACAGGACTGGACGTATCTTGAGGTCGACGATCTCGTGAGAATTGAGGATGGTCTGTGTGAGCGCGGTAAGGTCCCCGGGCGCTCAGTGAGATTACACCGGGCCATCTATCAGACGCATCCGGATGTTGGGGCAATCGTCCACGCACATGCCCCGTACGTGACTGCTTACGCAGTAGTCGGGCGGACGTTGGATGCCCGCCATTTGTCGGAGAGTTACGTTATTCTGCGAGAGGCGCCGTTGCTGCCATACGGCCCGCAATTTGACGACGAGGCGCGGGTCGCGACAGCTCTCTCGAGTGGAACCAGGGCCCTTCTGCTACAGAATGATGGGATCCTCACGACCGGTCCTGGCCTTATCGAGGCGTTCGATTGTCTTGAGGTGGCTGAGTTCACCGCCATGGCTCTGTTCGGCGCGGTGCACGTTGGCGTCCCAGTGCCTATCACTGAGGATGACGTGCGTGTCCTGGACGAGCGATTCCCGAGGTAGCGCGTTCTTGACGAAAGTGGTGGTTTGCGATAGAATACGGGCGCTTGGGCGGACGCTGGTAATTCCGCCCTTTTGACTGGAATTCACTCCGCCCTCGATACGAGGCGGTTCTGGGGAGGTCTTGAATGAAACAGGAAGGGGAGCGTCTAGAGCTGGTTGCCGAGGCGCGCGACACGCTTGGTAAGCGGGCCAGGCAGCTGCGGCGTGCTGGGCTGGTACCTGGGGTGTTATACGGGCATCGTTTCGATGCGGTGCCTCTGCAGTTTGACGGTAGGGTGCTGGATCGGCTGGTATCTCGTATCGGCGGTAGCCAGTTGATTTCGATCAGGGTTGGAGATGGTTCTGAACCAGAGATGGCGCTGCTGCGCGATACTCAGCGGGATGTGATCACGGGGCAACTGCTCCATGTAGACTTCTATCGCGTGAGCATGACCGAGCGCCTTACAGCGGAGATCCCATTGATGATTGTGGGTGAATCGCCGATTGTCGAGGACGGAGAGGGCATGCTGCTACAGGGCATCACTGTCATCGAGGTAGAGTGCTTGCCGAACGACCTGGTGGACGCCATTGAAGTCGACCTATCAGGACTGACGGAATTGGATCAGTCAATCCTGGTGCGAGACCTGGCGATTCCTGCCAAAATTGATGTACTTACTGACCCTGACGAGATGATCGTGCGTGTTGTACGTCAGGAGGAAGAGCTGGAAGAGGAAGAGGAGCTGGAAGAGGAACTGGTGTCGGCGGAGGTCGAAGTCATTAGGGCCAGGGAATCGGAGGGTGAGGAAGAGGAGGATTAGCGACTTTCTCCATCTGAACCTGCGATCACGACGAAGAGTCCTCAGGCGGAGCTGCATTTGGGCAGCTCCGCCTTTGCTTCATACAGTAGTTAGCTGTAAGCCCTTGTCAAGTGCTCAAATATCTTGACATGGCATTGCTTAGGGTATAGAATGTGACTGAAAGGCTTGGCCAGACCTGGGCAAGGTGAGGGTTGATGGAGTATAGAGATTACTATCAGATCCTGGGTGTCGGGCGCGATGCCAATGAACAGGAGATCAAGCGGGCCTACCGTAGGTTGGCCCGCGAATTTCATCCCGACCTCAATCCTGGTGACAAACAGGCGGAAGAGAAGTTCAAGGAGATCAACGAGGCACATGAGGTACTGACAGATTCTGCCAAGCGTGCCAAATATGATCAACTGGGCGCCAGTTGGCAGCAGTGGCAACGTACCGGCGGTGATCCCGGGCAGTTCGATTGGTCCCAGTGGTTTGGCGGCGGGACACCCGGTGGCACTTATCAGTGGCACGGTGATCTGGGAGATCTGTTTGGCGGCGGTTCGACCGCTGGAGGTGCATTCTCAGACTTCTTCCGAGTGGTGTTTGGCGACATGGGGAACGCAAGCCAGGGTCAGACGATGGGTGGGTCCTTCCGTCGTGGGACTGGCCAGCGTGTGCGTCGTGGGGAGGATACCGAGACATCGGTGGAGATCACCCTGGAGGAGGCCTACAGCGGCACAACCCGGCTATTGGAGCAGGGTGGGCGTCGCGTCCGTGTCAAGATTCCACCCGGCGCGCGCGATGGATCGAAGGTGAGGGTCCCCGGCAAAGGGCACAGTGGATTCCCGGGTGGCGCGACGGGGGATCTCTTTCTGAAGATCGGCGTGCAATCCCACGCTGTCTTCAGACGTGAGGGGGATGATCTATTCTGCACGGTGGACGTCGATCTGTATACTGCGGTCTTGGGTGGACAGGCGCGCCTGAAGACCCTCGATGGCGACGTGACGCTAAAGATCCCTTCTGGAACGCATAGCGGTACGACATTTCGCCTACGTGGCAAAGGAATGCCGAAGCCGCGCAGTCGGGATGGGGAACACGGCGACTTGCTGGCGACGGTTCAGGTTTGCGTGCCGGATTCCCTGAGTGAACGGGAACGCGAGCTGTTTGAGGAGCTGGCACAGATTCGGGGTATGGGGTGATACCAGATGTTCACGCGGAATCGCAGTACATGCAGGTTTGTGTCGCGATGGAGTCTGCTCTTTGCGCCGTTGGTATTGGCGGTGTTGGCGTGCACCTGCAACAGTCAGGAGCTCATTTTTGCTCCGACAGCGCAGCCGCCGGCAGTGACTGCGTCGGTTGTGCGACTCTCTACATCGGCGCCTTCGGCTGTTGTGATCGCTACGCCCACGACCGTGTCTGATGAACTGATGGCTGAAGTCGACCGGTTGGACGCCCTGCTCGTCAACCTCTATGAGCGTGTCAATCCGGCCGTTGTCTACATCGAGGTATCGGTGGAGAGCCAGGGGGTTCCGGTTCCTATGGGATCTGGCTCAGGTTTCGTGATCGATCTCGATGGACACATTGTGACTAACGACCATGTAGTGACTGAGGCCGATGTAGTGCAGGTGACATTTGCCGATGGTTCCATAGTCGATGCCAAGGTGATCGGCGCCGATCCTTACGCTGACCTCGCTGTGATCAAGGTCGATGTGTCACCCGACCGACTGACCGCGCTTGAGCTGGGTGATTCCAGAACGCTGCGTGTGGGTCAGCGTGTGATCGCCATAGGTAACCCCTTCGGCCTGAATGGAACGATGACAGTCGGCATTATCAGTGCATTGGGTCGGACACTACCCGCCCAGCTGGCGCAGAGTGAGGGGTTCTTCTCAAACCCTGAGATCATTCAGACGGACGCTGCAATCAACCCAGGTAATTCGGGCGGCCCACTGCTTGACTCACGTGGCCGCGTGATCGGGGTGAACTCAGCGATTCGGTCCACGACCGGAACCAACTCGGGGATCGGATTTGCCGTGCCGGTCAATACGATCAAGCGGATCGTACCCAGTTTGATCGAGAAGGGCGCCTACGATTATCCGTATTTGGGCATTACTTCCGATAACCGTTTCACGCTGGCGCAATTGGCCGGCCCTCTGGACCTTCCTGCAACGCGGGGTGTTCTGATCTCGGAGGTGACGGCCAATGGTGCTGCAGCGCGTGCCGGACTGCGCGGCGGGAATCGGAATGTGGCGGTGGCTGGTACTAACGTCAGAGCTGGCGGTGACATCATCACGGCGATCGATGGCTATCAGATTGCCGACTTTGACGATCTGATCGCGTATCTTGTGCGAGAGACAGTGGTTGGGCAGGATGTGGTGCTGACTATCATTCGTGACGGACAGGAGATGGAGGTTCCTTTGACACTGGGCAGGAGGCCGTAGGACTGCGTGGCGGCCGACAGCAGATGGAAAGGAGTAACCACATGATGTTCACGAAAGAAGATCTGCAGGAGTTAGTTGCATATCAAGCGGAAGGGCCGTTGTTGAGTGTGTATCTTGATGTCGACCCGACAGAACTCACGACAGAGGAATACAAACTAGCGTTGCGGCAAATGCTCAAACAAGCGAATGGCGCGGCTACGCCGGCGGACCTGACTGCTGTGGAGAACTATTTCAGCCACGAGTATGATTGGAGTGGGCGGGGAGTGGCCGTCTTCTCAAGAGTGAAAGAGGACTTCTGGCGAGCATATTCGTTTGCCGTGCCGGTGTCCTCCAATGTGACTGTAGCCCGCAAGCCGTATATCTGGCCATTGGCAGCCCTGTTGGATGCGTATGGCAGCTATGCCGTGGCGCTGGTTGATAGGCAGGAGCTGCGCTTGATGTTGTTCGCCATGGGCGAGCTGCAGACCACTGAGAAGATCAGTGGCGAGGAAGTGCGAAGGCTCAAGAAGGGGCGTGGGTCATCGGGTGGGCCTGGTCGTCGCGGAGGAGCGCCCATCTCGAGCCAACGCGAGGAAGAGGTCGCTCAGCGCAACATTCGCGAGGCGGCCAAGGCGACCGAACGTTTCTTCCGTAAGTACGGTCCGCGTCGTCTGATTCTCGCGGGGGCGGAGCCAACGTTGCCGATTTTCCGGGATGAGCTGCCGAAGTCACTTGAGGAGAAGATCATCGGCGAGTTCAGCGCCGATATGAATGCATCTGAACTTGAGGTTGGTACGCGCTCTCTGGAAATTGTCCAGGCGGTGGAGAGAAAACGCGAGGATGAGCTGCTGGAGACAGTATACACAGAGGCGGCGAAGGGGCGGAATGGGGTCATTCGGCTGGATGACACGCTTGGAGCGGCCCATGAGGGACGGGTCCAGACTCTGGTAATCGCTCACGATTTCCATCGGCCAGGCTATCGGTGTCAGAACTGCGCCTACATCACCGATCACGCCTTGGAGACGTGTCCGTTCTGTGGCGGTCAGTTCGCTGAGATACCAGATGCGACTGAAGCATTGATCGCGAAGGTGATTGAGGACGGCGGTCGTGTGGATGTGGTGGACAAGGAGGAGCATCCTAAGATCGCGCAGTTCGGCGTGGGAGCACTTCTCAGGTACTGATCTTTAGGACCATACCAGTTGAACGCAGACCAGGGCCACGTCACAGTGGCCCTGGTTGTTTCTGTGGTGTCAATCTTCAGGAAAGCCGAGTCCATGAGTGAAGTCGATGTACCGCGCGATGTTTGGGAAATCGATCAGCGGATTGCGGTTCCCCTGCTTCTCAAAGATGGCAGCATTCCGATGCTTCTCGTACGTGTCGACTGGGAACTGCTCATGCCAGTTGAGTAACACGGATAGGCGGTCTCGGTTCAGACGACAGTAGCCCGAGTTGATCTCTCCCGGGTAACGCAGCAGGAAGTAGAGGACGGCACGCGCCACCGCTCCTTTGCCAGAGCTTGGTTCGAACTTGTCTTCCATCAGCCTGCCGCACTCGTGTCTCAGGGCCTCCTCGAAGTCCGAAAAGTCGAAGTAGGCGTTGTTGCCGCGGAAGCTGTTGCAGCCGACCTCGCAAGCGAATAGGTGGTGCAGGTCGCCGCGCATCGGCTCTCGCCTGCTGAACCATGACTGCGGCACGACGTGCTCACAGTTGTACGGAAGTTGTGCTTCGAGGAGGTCAATCTGTTCTTGTAGATACTCCTCCCCAATCATCGTCTCAGTCGCCATAATCTCCTGCAGGCGGGCTACCCGTTCTCGGCTGATGCGCAAGTCCTCTCGGATGAATGTCTCAGGGTCGTATGGCTTGCCTGAGTAGACGCTGCGCAGCATGCTATCGGGGTGTAGATCGACCCAAGGGTAGACAGACGTGCGCGGGTTGTAGCGTGGCTGCGTGGTGTGTGTCATACGCACCAGCGTGCTGAACGCTTCGAACAACCCCTGTGGCGAGGGCGCCGAGACCGAGCTCAAGACAGAGTAGTAGGCGCCGCGATTCTCGGCATCCTGCGATTCGTCGTAGTAAGGACGTGTTTGTGCAACCTGTAGTTCACGGAGCGCGTCATCTAGCTGCCGCTCCTCGACTTGACGATGCATACTCTCCGTTATCACGGGCGCATCGGGATTGGGTCCGGTCGTTGTGCCACATGGCAGTCTGAGCCGCAGGGTTATACTCACAGGGACGGTCCAGGTGGCAGTCCCATCCTCGTCCCATGTGGGGGATGCGACTTCTGGCGTCGTCGTTTCGGTCAACTCGGCTCTTATCTGCGGTATGCTGGATGGGGTGACAGGCTTGGGGCTTGCCTGTACCTCGAGCAGCTCCTGCCGCATCTCATCCTGGGCAGAGGAGAGGGGCAGTTCTCTCAGATGGTGCAGGATACGGCTGGTGCGCACACCCTCGTTGGCGATCCAGTCGATACGGTGTTCTCCCATGTGATAGTTCCACAGCAGACCGTCAGGCGTCAGAATGCGGCCCTCTGAGTCGCGTCTGGGCACTCCCGAGTGGTGTAGCGCGACCACCTCCCACTGATCGTTGAAGACCGGTGATCCGGATGAACCGGGCGCTGTGTCCGCGCGATAGTGAAGGAAATCATCAAGAACGTCCACCAACTGATTCTCGCGCAGCGCCAGTTGTTTAGGTTCCCCATTGGGGTGTTGGATGATATTAAGTCGCTCACCGAGGATGACTTTCCCCTCCTGCTCAATCAACCGATTCCAGCCGAAATCAGTGAGGCTTCTCTCGGTCCCAGACTCCTGGACAGCGACGAGAGTGTAATCGAGCGCTCTGTCCGTGACGAAGAATGCTTGCGGATCGAGGTGGAAAGCGACAGATGGAAGGAGTTGGCCATCGCGACCGATCTGGTAGTTGAGCTCCACATCGCTTCGCTCTGCCTCCTGCTCATTTCGCAAGACGTGGTTATTGGTCAGGAGAAGACGCGGCGATACCAGGAATCCGGTGCCGTAGCCCACGATGCGGCCATCAAGGCCCGCGATACGCACGCGCCCCACCGTGTGTGACATCAAGAGGCCCAACTCCAGGAAAAGAACACCGATCAACTCATTCTTACCAAGAATCCGTTCCAGGACTATCTGGTCGTTCAAAAGGGCTACGGGTCGAGATGACAGAGCGGCCAATGCGGAGCCCTGACGGAGCAGTTCCTCGACTCTCGGTCGATCCAGGTTGAGACGGTTGAGTCTCATGGTGACTCGTGCAGATGTGTCAGCTTCCAGTATGTTTCCGGACTTGATTGCTCGTGCAATGCGCTCGCGTACTTCGACCCGCTGTCGGTATCGCTCCTCAGTTTCCTGCAAGAGTTGCTCAAAATCGTCCATACAATGCCTCCACTTTGCGAGCGTTCATATACACGCCAAGCGTTCCCTACTTGGCGCGCCGTCGAGACTGTCCCCGACGGCCCGGAAGATTATAGTGCAACCGTTGCGCTGACACAACCGAGGCGCCTTCTGCCTGTAGACTGCAGGGGCGATCCGTAGAGTCTGAATGATAGAGTGGGGCGCCCTCTTACGAGAATCCAACACGGTGTTATCGTGCCTCTAATGCCTTGCTGCTATAATACAACCATAATATGCAAACTTCGGATCGGGTCGTGCCGGCCGTCCGTGTTGTTCGAACTCCGGCGCGCTGAGGGGACGAAGCTCATCGGTATGGCAGTTATGAGGGAGTAGCTATGGATCTGAACAAGTTCACGCAGATGGCACAGGAAGCTGTGATCAGCGCCCAATCAATGGCCGGCGAGTATGGTCACGGTCAGATCGAGCCATTTCATCTGTTGTCGGCCCTTCTGCGACAATCGGATGGTATTGCACCACAGATCGTCCAGAAACTGGAGATCAACCCGCAAGATCTGTTGCCTGCAATCGATGGAGAGCTCCAGCGTAAACCCAAGGTCTATGGGGCGACGATCCAGACCAGCCTGTCTCGAGAGTTGTCCAGGGTTTTGGTGGAGAGTGAGAAGGTCGCAGCGCGTATGCACGATGACTACGTGAGCACGGAACATCTGCTGCTTGCGCTGGCTGGATCTGAGGGCGGTGATGCGGCTCGTTTTCTCTCGGCGCACGGTGTCAGTGAAGATGCGCTGCTTCGGGCGCTGACGGCCATACGTGGCAGTCAGCGGGTGACGAGCCAGAATCCCGAGGCGACGTACCAGGCTCTGGAGAAGTATGGCAGGGACCTCACCAAACTTGCGCGAGATGGGAAGCTGGATCCGGTGATTGGCCGCGACGATGAGATCCGCCGCGTGATGCAGGTGCTCAGCCGGCGTACTAAGAACAACCCGGTGTTGGTCGGCGATGCAGGCGTGGGAAAGACGGCAATCGCTGAAGGGCTAGCTCAACGTATTGTGCGCGGGGATGTGCCAGAAGGGCTGAAGAACAAGCGGGTGGTCGCTCTCGATATGGGGGCGTTGATCGCAGGCGCCAAGTATCGCGGCGAGTTTGAGGAGCGGCTGAAAGCGGTGCTCAAGGAAGTGACTGACGCGGCCGGTGAGGTCATCCTGTTCATTGACGAACTGCATACGATGGTCGGGGCCGGCGCTGCAGAGGGCGCCATGGATGCCAGCAATATGCTGAAGCCGATGCTGGCCCGAGGTGAGTTGCACGCAGTTGGCGCCACAACACTCGACGAATATCGCAAGTATATCGAGAAAGATGCGGCTCTGGAGCGACGATTCCAGCCGGTGTATGTGGACGAGCCATCGGTCGAGGAGACCATCAGTATTTTGCGTGGCCTCAAAGAGCGATACGAGGTGCACCACGGTGTACATATCCAGGACGCGGCCGTCATTGCGGCAGCGACGCTGAGCCACCGATACATCACGGATCGTCAGTTGCCCGACAAAGCGATCGATCTGATCGACGAGTCTGCGTCGCGGTTGCGGATGGAGATTGACTCCAAGCCGGCTGAGCTCGATGAAGTTGACCGGCGCGTCATGCAGTTGGAGATCGAGCGCGAGGCTCTCAAGAAGGAGAAAGACAAGGCCAGCCGGGAGAGGCTCGAGAAGCTAGAACAGGAACTGGCCGACCTGCGCGAGCAGAGTGGTGGGTTACGTGCGCGCTGGGAACAGGAGAAGACAGCGATTCAGGCGATTCGTGAGACGAAGGAGCGTATCGAGCAAGCGCGTCATCAGATTGGGGAGGCGCAACGGGCTCAGGACTACGCACGTGCGTCGGAGTTACAGTACGGCGCCCTGGTAGAGCTGGATCATCAGCTTCAGCAGCAGGAGGCCCGGCTGCGTGAGTTGCAGGGGGAGCGGCCTATGCTGAAGGAAGAGGTTGGAGCCGAGGATGTTGCCGAAGTGGTGGGCGAGTGGACCGGCATACCGGTGTCCAAGCTAATGGAAGGCGAACTCGACAAACTGCTTCGGATGGAGGACGCACTGCACGAGCGAGTAGTGGGACAGGAGGAGGCTGTGAAGGCGGTCTCCAATGCAGTGCGGCGTGCACGAGCCGGTCTGCAAGATCCCAATCGACCAATCGGCACCTTCATTTTCCTGGGGCCGACAGGGGTCGGCAAGACTGAACTGGCCCGTGCGCTCGCTGAGTTTCTATTCGACACGGAAGAGGCCATCGTTCGCATCGACATGAGCGAGTATCAGGAGCGGCATACTGTGTCTCGTCTGATTGGCGCGCCTCCAGGATATGTTGGGTACGAGGAAGGTGGGCAGTTGACCGAGGCAGTTCGCCGGCGGCCGTACAGTGTCGTGCTGTTCGATGAGATTGAGAAAGCGCACCAGGAGGTGTTCAATACGCTGCTGCAACTCCTGGATGAAGGGCGCCTGACGGATGGTCATGGTCGGACTGTGGACTTCAAGAACACGATCGTCATCATGACCAGTAATACCGGCAGCCGGTGGATTAAGGAGCTTGGCATTGAGGACGCGCGCGAGCGCGTTATGGAGGAGCTGGATCATACGTTCCGGCCAGAGTTTCTCAATAGGATCGATGAGACTATTCTCTTCCGCAGCCTGACGAAGGAGGATCTAGTCCGAATTGTCGATATTCAAGTGCGCCATCTCCGTGCCCTGATGGCCGAACGGCACATTGGGCTGGAGCTCTCCGAGGCCGCGCAACGCTATCTTGCCGATGTGGGCTATGATCCGGTGTACGGAGCACGGCCTCTGAAGCGGGTCATTCAGCGAGAGGTTCAGGATCCCCTGGCGCTCGCTCTCCTACGGGGGGAGTTCACTGAAGGGGACACTGTCCGGGTGGATGTTGAGAGCGGAGAGATACGATTGACTGCAGCGTAGGCCTGATGAAGGCTCTCTCGGGCGCGATGGCCCAGTCCCGCTTTGTTTGTGGGGCTGGGCTATGGCGCGTTGTCGTTGTCCGCCGGGATGATGTAGAGTATAATACTATATACGAACAAGCGGGGAGTTCCCAAAAATGATGAGGTTAGATCGTTTCACAGAGCGTGCTCAGGACGCAGCGCAACGAGCTGTGGAGGTCATGGCGCGCTATGGACATACGCAGGTTGACACAGAACATCTGCTCGTGGCCCTTCTCGAGCAGCCCGATGGCGCTATCTCTCAGATCCTGGGGCATCTGGATGTCGAGGTTGCCCCGCTCCAAGAACGGCTGGACGAGGTACTGAAAGAGAGCCCCAAAGCTGGTATCTACGGCGGTGGGGGTATTGGACAGGTATTCATCACGCCACGAGTCAAGCGGGTGTTGGATCAAGCCAACGATGAAGCCAACAAGCTGAAGGATGATTATATATCCACCGAGCACATCTTCCTGGCGATTGCGAGCGAGCGCAACACGTCAGCTGCGCGAATCCTGCAGGAGAGTGGAGTTACGAAGGATCGCATCCTTGAGGCGATTCAGGAGCTCCGCGGTGGTCAGCACGTGACTGACCCTCGGGCGGAGAATCGTTATCGTCTGCTGGAGAAGTACAGCCGTGACCTGACGCAGATGGCCCGCTCCGGCAAGCTCGATCCGGTCATTGGGCGGGATGATGAGATTCTGAGGGTGGTGCAAGTCCTTTGTCGGCGCACGAAGAACAACCCAGTTCTGATTGGTGAGGCTGGTGTCGGCAAGACGGCGATTGTCGAGGGTCTGGCTCAGAAGATCGCGGCAGACGACGTCCCGGAGATATTGGCCGGCAAACGAGTTGTCCAGCTCGACTTGGCTGCCATGGTGGCTGGTTCGCGCTTCCGAGGGGAGTTTGAGGAGCGTCTCAAGGGTGCGATCGAGGATGTGCAGCGCGCCGAGGGCGAGATTATTCTGTTTATCGACGAGCTTCACAATGTCGTCGGCGCCGGTTCGGGCATGGGCGCGCTGGATGCCTCTAGTATGATGAAGCCGGCGCTTGCCCGAGGTGAGCTGCAGTGCATTGGTGCGACGACACTGGACGAATATCGGCAGTACATTGAGCGTGATGATGCACTCGAACGTCGGTTTGCTCCTGTCTTTGTCGAGGAACCCACAGTTGAGGAGACGATTGAGATGCTCCGCGGCTTGCGAGATCGATACGAAGCGCATCACAAGGTCCATATATCGGACGAGGCGCTTGTGGCTGCATCGAGGCTATCACAGCGCTACGTGACGGATCGACATCTGCCTGACAAGGCCATCGATCTGATGGACGAAGCGGCTGCCAAGCGGCGTGTTGCGTTGTACACATTGCCTCCTGAGCTCAAGGCGTTGCAGCAAGACCTTGCGAGATTGCAGACCGAGATTGAGGCCGCCAGCACGGTGGAGGACTATAAGCGCGCCGCCGAGTTGAAGACTGAACGCATCAACGTGCAAGCGGAGTTCAATCTGCAGCGCGATATCTGGCAGCAGGAGCATGAACTGGACGAAACAATCGGTGAGGAAGACATCGCCGAAGTTGTCGAGACGTGGACGGGTATCCCAGTGGCTCAGATGTTGGAGACTGAGGCGGATAAGCTGCTCCGCATGGAAGATGCGTTGCACAGCCGGATCATCGGTCAGGACAGTGCTGTGGAGGCTGTCTCCGATGCGATCCGACGCGCCCGGTCTGGCCTGAAAGACCCGCTTCGCCCAATCGGTAGCTTCATCTTCTTGGGCTCGTCGGGCGTCGGCAAGACCGAGCTGGCGAAGGCGCTGGCGTGGTTCTTGTTCGACGACGAGGATGCGCTGATCCGTATCGACATGAGCGAGTATCGCGAGTACCATACTGTGAGCCGGCTGTTTGGCGCGCCTCCCGGCTACGTAGGCTATGAACAGGGCGGTCAACTGACGGAGGCTGTGCGAAGAAGGCCGTATCGGGTGATTCTGTTCGATGAGATCGAGAAGGCTCACCCCGACGTGTGGAACGCACTGCTTCAAATCCTGGATGATGGCCGGCTGACGGACGGACAGGGCAATGTGGTGGACTTCCGAAATACGGTCGTTATCATGACGTCCAATGTCGGCACCGAGTTTGGTGAGAGTGGTGGCACTCTTGGATTCCAGTTGGCCGGCGGGAGCAACCGACATACGGAGGACGTGCGTCGACAGATTGAAAAAGCGCTCAAGCGCACGTTCAGGCCTGAGTTCATCAACCGCGTTGATGAGATTATCGTGTTCAGTGATCTGACGCTCGAAGAGGTCGAGCAGATTGTTGATCTGCAGATGAAGGAGATTGCGGAGCGTCTACGCGAACAAGGACTTGATGTCGAGTTGACCGAAGCAGCTCGGTCGTGGTTGGCGCGCGAGGGATTTGATCCGCAGTTTGGTGCTCGGCCTCTGCGCCGTGCGCTTCAGCGGCACGTCGAGAGCCCTCTGAGCATCAGACTGCTGAGAGGCGACTTCGAGAACGGAAGCAAGGTTGTGGTGGATGCAGGAGAGGATGGGATCACGTTCCGCAGTGACATACCACCATCCGACCAGGGCACAGAACTGGATCTGAGTTCAGCCCAGGCGGTTGATGTGGAACCTGTTGTGCCTGCGATCAGTGGATAAGGCGACGTGCCAACTGAAGATATTGCGTGATCCATGGTTGTCCGTTGAAGTTGGGGTACATCCAGAGAACGCCCCACAGGTGCATCAAGCAGCTTGCCGCAATAAGCGCCTTGTGCCACCCCCGGATGCCTGCTCGACACTGGATGGCGATCAGGACGACGCCCAACGGCAACCAGTCGAGCGCGAAACGGTACCCGAACTGGTAGGAACCGGTGTTGAAGTAGAGGAGCGAGGGGAGCTGCACGAGCCCTACAGCGCTCCAAAGCCCCAGTCTTAGTTCGCGTATACTCGCTCCTGACTCCGGGGTTGGACTGTCCCATCTCGCTGATGCAGGCAGCACAGCAAGTATAAGCGCCGGACAGGTGAGTAACAGCCCCATACCCCAGGGGTCGGGAGTGACTCGGAGCGGTGGGTAGGAGAT
>JAAZAN010000145.1 GCA_012514315.1 Chloroflexota bacterium | reverse complement strand
TACCGGTGGCTGATGGACTTCACCGAGACGCTGATCCGCGAAGCCGCCATTGCCGCGACAGGTAGCGCTGTGCTGGAGTACCAGGGCCGCCCGCTGGATCTCAGCCAGCCCTTCGATCGCCTGACCATCGTCCAGGCCATCATGAAGCATGCGCCGGGCTATACGGACGACCAGCTGTACGACACCGACTTCCTGCGCCGGGAATTACGTCGCCTGGGCGCCGACGTTGATGGGCCCGTGTTGTCGCGTGCGGGCCTGGGCGCCCTGCAGCTCGCCCTCTTCGAAGAGACGGCGGAGTCCAAGCTTTGGAACCCCACTTACATCATCGACTACCCCGTGGAGGTCTCGCCGCTGGCGCGTGCGTCGGACGCCAATCCCGAAATCACCGAACGTTTCGAGCTGTTCATTACCGGCCGGGAGATCGCCAACGGCTTCTCAGAGCTGAACGATCCCGAGGACCAGGCTGCGCGCTTCCTGCAACAAGTGGAAGCCAAGGATGCCGGCGACGAGGAAGCGATGTACTACGACGCCGACTACATCCGAGCCCTGGAATACGGTATGCCACCCACCGGCGGTTGCGGCATCGGCATCGACCGACTGGTCATGTTGCTGACCGACAGCGCCAGCATCCGCGACGTCATCCTCTTCCCTCATCTGCGCAAGGAAGACTGAACTTAATACAGCGGAATGCAATCAAGACGGACGCAATAAGGTCCGACGCGGCAAAGCGGCACGACATACCGCTAAACGAAATACGGCCCCCTTCTCGGGGGCCGTATTTCTTGGTGGCCAGGCAGCCAATGTGGAGAGTTCGCAGCGTGCGGAGAATCAGACCGTAAAAGATTCCCCGCAGCCGCAACTGGCCTTCTCGTTGGGATTCACGAACTTGAACCCTTCATTCAGGCCTTCACGGACGAAATCCACCTGTGTGCCGTCGATATACTGCATGCTCTCGGGGTCAACAAACACCTTTACCCCGTGCTGCTCGAACAGCAGGTCTTCGGCGCGAGGCTCGTCCACGTATTCCATCTTGTAGGCCAGACCTGAGCATCCCGTGGTCTTGATGCCCAGACGCAGGCCGATGCCTTTTCCACGTTTTTCGAGATAGCGGGCGATGTGGCTCGCCGCGCGTTCACTGATGCTGATCGTGTTCATGCGTATGCCCTCTGCTTTTCCTTGTATTCGTTTATGGCCGCTCGTATGGCGTCTTCCGCCAACAGTGCGCAGTGCAGGCGCTCCGGCGGCAGCCCTAACGCCTCGGCGATGACCTGATGTGAGATCGTTTCCGCCGCGGAGAGTTCCAAGCCGCGCACGGTATCGGCAAGCCAGGAACCCGACGCGATCAGGGCCGGGGGCCCATAGGCCTTGAAGCGGGTGTCGGTGATCAGGCCGTCCGGGCCGACTCGTATCTGTATACGCAGTACGCCGCCCGTATCGACCGCACCCGCCATCCCGGTGCCCACGCTCACCGCGTCGCCATCCAGCCGGCCCACGTGACGAGGCTGCTGAAAGTGGTCCATCAATGCTTCACTGTACACCATCCGCATGCCGATTTCCTCAGCGCTCCAGTTCCCACAGCGGCGATGTGGCGCGCAGCCTTTCCACCAACTGACGGACCTCGGTCACCGCCACTTCGATGTCCTCGGTAGTGGTCTGGCGTCCCAGACTGAAGCGAATGGCCGAATGCGCCAGGGGTTCGCTGCGCCCCAATGCACGAATGACGTAAGACGGTTCCTGGCTC
>JAAZAN010000017.1 GCA_012514315.1 Chloroflexota bacterium | reverse complement strand
GCACACGGAAGGCGCTTGCCTGACGCCAGACTGTCTCGGACTGTGGCTCAACACCCGCTACAGCATCGAAGACAACTACACCACCATCCAATACCCGCAGGCTACGTTGAACCTCGGCGGTGAAATCGATATGGCCGGGTGTATCAACAATGTTAATCTGGTGCTCACGCCAGAAGCAGGTCACTGCTGCCGAGGTAATCGTGATTCCTCGTTGTCGCTCCTGCTCCATCCAGTCTGTTATCGTCGTACCATCATCCACATTGCCGAGACGGTGAGTACGACCGGTGTAGTACAGAATCCGTTCAGTCGTTGTGGTCTTTCCGGCATCGATATGAGCGATAATGCCGATATTGCGAATACGATCTAGCGGGACATCAACCTCCTTAGACGACATGCTCTGTTCCCCCACCGTACCCGCCAACCGCCGACCATTCAATACACCGAATACACAACCACCCTACACGACCGGAACGAGCCGCCTACCTACCAGCGATAGTGAGAGAAGGCCCGGTTAGCCTCAGCCATCCGGTGCGTATCTTCCTTCCTCTTAATAGCCCCACCGGTTCCAGTGGCGGCGTCGACTAGCTCGCCAGCCATCTTCTCAGCCATCGACTTTCCAGAACGACCTCGCACCGCCATCAGCAGCCATCGAATTGCCAACGCCGTCTGCCGGTACGGTGGAACCTCCACCGGCACCTGATATGTGGAACCACCAACTCGACGCGGCTTCACCTCGATCACCGGCGAGATGTTCCGCATCGCCTCCTCAAGGATCTCTAGAGCGGGTTTCTTTGCTCTGTCTTCGGCAATAGCCAGGGCGTCGTAGACGATACCCGTTGCGACGCTCTTCTTGCCGTCCTTCATAACCTTGTTAACAAGCCGCGAGACCAGGACGCTGTTGTATCTGGAATCCGGCTCAACCACACGCTTTGGCGGACGATTTCGTCGTGACATCTCTTCTCACCTACCCGTACTACTTCGGTCGCTTGGTCCCATACTTGGACCGCTGCTGGGAACGCCCCTCGACACCCACCGAGTCAATTGCACCCCGAACCACGTGGTAACGGACACCTGGCAAGTCTTTCACACGCCCTCCCCTGACCAAGACCACCGAGTGCTCCTGAAGCGTGTGGCCTTCGCCTGGGATGTACGCAGTCACTTCCAGGTTGTTACTCAGACGTACGCGGGCAATCTTCCGCAGCGCGGAGTTCGGCTTCTTGGGCGTCATCGTACGTACCTGCGTGCACACGCCCCGCATCTGTGGCGCCCCCTTCGACCGCCGAATGCGTCGCTGCTTTTTCGAGTTGAACGTATACTGCAGCGCCGGCGCCTGCGCCTTTCGCGGTTTCGGTTTCCTACCACTACGGACTAACTGATTGATCGTGGGCACATCTGCCTCCACTCTGACTCGTTGAAGAAGGCCACCCCCACCCGTACCGATGGCCTCCTTAGCGAATGAACCTATAGTCTTGTCAAATCGTCGACAGGGGCTATGGCTGTCGATCCGTCGGACGAATACTTATTTTACCACACTATTTCCGGATGTCAAACTCAGACTCAAAGCCGCGGATACTACCCGCTTCTCTGGCCCAGACTCAGCAAGCCCAGACCCAACTTCGGCATCTTGGTCCGCTCCTCGTCCCGACCGAAATGGAGCACCTCGCCATCTTCGGTAACCGCTTCGACTGCCAAGCCGAGGCTCTGGAGCTCCTTCACCAGCACCTTGAACGAGGCCGGCACGCCAGCCTCTTCCACGGGTTCTCCCTTCACGATCGCCTCGTAGGTTCTGACACGTCCTTGTACATCATCCGACTTGATCGTCAACATCTCCTGAAGCGAGTGGGCCGCGCCGTAAGCTTCCAGCGCCCAGACCTCCATCTCACCGAATCGCTGACCACCAAACTGGGCTTTACCACCGAGCGGCTGCTGGGTAACCAGACTGTACGGACCCGTTGACCGAGCATGGACTTTGTCTTCGACCAGATGGGCCAGTTTCATCATATACATCGTGCCCACCGTGACCGGTCGATCAAACGGCTCTCCTGTCTTTCCATCAAGCAACCGCATCTTGCCAAGGATGGGTAACGCATCCATCGAATCCGCCGCGATCTGCATTGCGAGAGCCTCTACCTCATCATCGCTCAGATCAGCAACATCGCGACCGCGATCCTCCAGCCAGATGCGCAAACACGCGACCCGTGCGTTCAGGTCAGCATCTTCCTGCGGCAGAGTGACTTCACCGATCCCGTTCTCGAACGACAGGATCAGATCCGGATCGAATCCTCGCTCGCGCAACCACTCGCGCAAGACAGCGCGCCGCGCGTAGGTCGGGCTTTCGGAGAGCAGTTGATCCACGTCATACCCATAGTCGGTTAGCCAGGCTGCGGTATACAGGCGCCGTGCTTCTTCATCATCCTTCAATGTCGCGATAGGATACTCCTGCGACTTGAGCCAGGCCCACGCGCGTTCAGTGATCTCATCCCATGCTCGATCAATGAGCCAGGCGCGAGCCAACTCCGCCTCAACCTGCGTCTCAGTGGCCCCGTCGAACACCGGTGACACCGCACGGAATCCCAACCGATCAGCTGCCCACCCCAGATGGGTTTCCAGAACCTGCCCAATATTCATACGACCAGGTACACCCAGTGGGTTCAAAATCAGATCGATCGGTGTGCCGTCCGGCAGAAACGGCATATCCTCGACCGGAACGACCTTGGAGATCACGCCCTTGTTACCATGGCGCCCGGCCATCTTATCGCCTTCAGTGATACGGCGCAGTTGCGCCACACTGACCCGCACCATTCTCTCCACACCCGCCGGCAGATCCTGGTGCTCTTCGCGGTCAAAGACCTTGATATCAACAACCTTACCCCGTTCACCGTGTGGCAGTCGCAAAGAGGAGTCTTTCACCTCCCGCGCTTTCTCACCGAAGATCGCCCGCAGCAGCTTCTCCTCTGGGCTAAGCTCCTTCTCACCTTTAGGTGTGATCTTCCCGACCAGGATATCAAGCGGACCAACCTCTGCTCCCACACGAACCACGCCCTCTTCGTCCAGGTCCTTCAGAGCTTCCTCGCCGACGTTCGGAATGTCGCGTGTGATTTCCTCGGGACCCAGCTTCGTGTCACGTGCTTCCACTTCGTGCTTCTCAATATGGATGGAACTGAACTTATCCTCCCGAACCAGTCGCTCACTGATCAGAATCGCGTCCTCAAAGTTGCCACCTTCCCACGACATGAAGGCACACAGGACATTCTGACCCAAGGCAAGCTGCCCTTCCTCTGTGGAGGAGCTATCCGCGATGACGTCTCCCTGCCTCAAACGCTGCCCGCTGAAGACCGCTGGGCGTTGATCCACGCACGTGCTTTGGTTGGACCGTTGGTACTTGCGGAGATGATACACACGCGCACCATCACTGTGTCTCACGGTCACTCGATCACCAGTGACGCTGACCACATCGCCGTCCTCTTCGCAAAGTAGCACTTGCCCAGAGTCCAAAGCGGCCCGCATCTCCATACCAGTTGCGACCAATGGCGCCTCCGGACGGATCACGGGCACCGCCTGTCGCTGCATGTTGGACCCCATCAGCGCACGGTTCGCGTCATCATGCTCCAGGAACGGGATCAGAGAGGCCGATACCCCGACGATCTGACAGGGCGCTACATCGATGTAGTCCAACCGCTCCGGCGCCGCAAACAGGAACTGGTCAGCATAGCGAGCTGAGATCCTCGAGTGCACGAAGTGTCCCCGCTCATCCACAATCGCGTTCGCCTGCGCAATGGTGTACAGGTCCTCTTTGTCTGCGGACATATACACGATCTCACTGGTGACGGTTGGCACGATCTGCACTCTGTCCGTCAGATTCAACGCTGCAATCCGTTCCGCCAGTTCTGGGCTCACATCCGTGCCAGCCTCGGCCACAACTTCCCCTGTCACCGGGTCCACGATATCTGCCCTTAGTCGACGACCCGTGAGCGCCTCCACAGTGGGATCCACAACCCGGATAACCCTGCGGTAAGGAGTCTCAACGAATCCCAGCGGGTTTACTCGGGCGTGAGTCGCCAACCGACCGATCAGACCGATGTTCGGACCTTCAGGGGTCTCAATGGGGCAGATCCGTCCATAGTGACTGTAATGGACGTCGCGCACATCAAAGCCGGCGCGCTCACGCCGCAGGCCGCCAGGCCCAAGAGCAGAGAGCGTTCGCTTGTGTGTCAGCTCCGCCAAAGGATTGGTCTGTTCCATAAACTGCGAGAGCTGGCTTGAGCCGAAGAACTCGCGAATCGCCGCCACGACGGGCCGGATGTTGATCAGGTTGACCGGCGTCAAGGAATCAGACTCACGTATGGACATTCGCTCCAAGACGACGCGCTCCATACGCCGCAGCCCAATCCGCAGCTTGTTCTGAACAAGCTCACCCACCGTCTTGACCCGGCGATTGCCGAGATGATCGATATCATCCGCATCCACAATCCCGTTATTGATGCGAATCATACGCTCAACGAGCGCCACGAGGTCCTGCTTGGTCACCGTGCGGTGGTCGAGACTGATATTGAGACCCAAGCGTTGATTGAGCTTGTACCGACCTACGCGCTGCAGATCATAGCGACGGTTGTCAAAGATCTGCTGCTCCATATATTCCCGCGCATTGTCCAGTGTTGGCGGATCACCCGGACGCATTCGACGATAGAACTCAAGCAGAGCCTCTTCGGCCAGCGAACGACCATCCTTGGGCTCCCAGGCCGGTTCCTGGCGAATGCTTGTGGGAATGTACTGATGACTGGAATTGGTATCCGCATCCTCAAACAAAGCCAACAACTCTTCATCGGTCCCTGAACCCAGAATCGCGTCCCCCGTTCCATCATCGACCGCTGCGAGAGCTCGCAACAGGATAGTCACAGGCAGAGTCCGCCTGCGATTGAACTTCACAATGATGTAATCGGACTTCCGGGTCTCGAACTCCATCCAGGCGCCGCGATCGGGTATCAACTTAGCTATACTGAGCCGACGCCCAGTCACCCGATCCTCTTCAAGGTCGAAGTAAGCACCTGGAGATCGGATAAGCTGACTGACAACTACCCGCTCAGTGCCGTTGACGATAAACGTGCCGTTGGGCGTCATCAGAGGGAAATCGCCCAAGAAAATCTCAGACTCGACGATCTCACCCGTCTCACGATTGTCGAGGACAACCTGGACGTACAATGGCGCGGCGAAAGTTAGATCTCGCTCGAGACACTCCTCGGCCACATACTTAGGTTCACCAAAACGATAACCTAGGTCGAAGTGCGCTTCTCGTGCTTTCGAACCAGGCAGATAGAGCCTCAGACCGCTATTGAAGCTCTCAATAGGGGAAATCTCATCAAAGAGCTGCGTCAGACCCTCCTCCTGAAGCCAGCGGAAGGACTCCAACTGGACCTCAATCAGCCTCGGCAGCTTCTCGGTATTGGTGATGTGAGCATACGACTTCTCCCCCAAGGATTTCATCACCATTCTTTACTCTCCTGCAATAATCGATCGACACACAGACTTCGCCAGTACGCTACGAATCGCAAAAGATAATTTTACCACAGACTATCTATTTGTCAAAATCGATCACGGCCGTAACAGTTCACCGTTAGGGTAAGGGAGTTTAGGGGGGAGCGTTGGCGGTGGGTCGCTGCAGCAGGGCCAGGCATTGGTGAAAGGGGTTGAGGCCGCGGGCCGTCCACGTCTGCATCAGGCTGAAT
>JAAZAN010000016.1 GCA_012514315.1 Chloroflexota bacterium | reverse complement strand
CGGCCCATCTGATTGGGAGGTGTACGTCTGGGACGCACCGGCTGTATTGCCGCCCGTGATTGACTACCCCGAGGATTACCTGCCCGAGCATCTGCCTGCGGTGGATCTCGTTTTGTCACTGGCGGAGCACCGAGGTGTAGCTGAACTGCTGCCGGATATCGCGAAGATGACCGGCGCACGCGCCGTGATCGCTCCAGTGGACCGGGAGGAATGGTTGCCCCGTGGGCTTGCGCGGCAGTTAAAGGGGTGGTTGGCCGATATGGGCGTAGCTTGTGTGACTCCTAAGCCGTTCTGCTCACTGACGGAGACCTGCTACAATGTAAGGCGGCATCGCGTAGAATACGACGATCCTCTCATTGCCGAGTTTGCTGGCCACTTCGGCCTCCCGCAGTTCCGCATTGATGTGGATCCCGGTAGCCGTGCGATCACGGCGGTAGAGGTGACGCGCGATGCGTGCTGTGGATGCGCACGTTTCGTTGCAGAGGGATTGATCGGTGTGTCAGCCGATGAAGCCGAACAGGAAGCGGGCCTGCTCCATCATCACTTTCCTTGTCTTGCGTCTATGGCGCGGGACCCTGACTTCAATGATACGCTGATGCATGTCTCGGGCAATCTGTTGAAGGACGCGGTAGCCGATCAGGTTCGCCCGTATCGCCAGATTGCCTACGTGGTCCCTGGAGTACGCGCGGAAGACTGATGCTGGCTGGTACGGGGTCATCGTTTCCTTGCATAATTACGACGATATTCATTGACTTTATTAGCCACCTGTGCTATAATGGGAATTAAGATGAGTGGCCGTGGTCTGGGCAGTGGACACGGCCGCGCGTGAAGCTGGACGGGGGGGCACATCATGTTCGATCAACTCATTTACCTGGACAACGCGGCTTCAACACGGATGGATGAGCGGGTTCTGGACGCGATGAAGCCCTACTACTTTGACATGTACGCCGTGGCGACCTCTCAGTTCGGCTACTCGCTGGGTGTGGACGTGCGGGACGCAGTTGACGCGGCCCGTGCTCGCATTTCCCAGCAGTTGGGAGGCGGCCCGGAGGAGCTCGTGTTCACATCGGGCGATACCGAGTCGAGCAATCTTGCGTTGAAGGGGGTAGCTTCGGCTCTGGGCGAGAAGAAGGGGCGACACATCATCACCTCGGTGATTGAGGATTTCCCGGTGCTACACAGCGCGAGGGCGCTTGAGCGGCAGGGATTTCGTGTAACCTATCTTCCGGTCGATCCCACGGGTCTGGTTGATCCAGAGCGCCTTCGCGATGCAATCGCTGGTGACACGATTCTGGTTTCGATCCAGGCGGCCAACCAGGAGATCGGGACACTGCAGGATGTGGAGGCCATTGCTGCCATCTGCAAGGAGCGGGGCGTTCTCTTCCACACCGATGCAACGCACAGTTTTATGCGAGTGCCGCTGGATGTAAGTCAGGTGCCCGTCGATCTGGTGACGGTTTCAGCGCACACGCTCCACGGGCCCAAGGGAGTTGGCGGGCTCTATGTGCGCAATGGTACGCCCATTCGCAAGTGGATGGATGGGGGATTCCAGGAGTTCGATCTGCGACCCGGTGTTGAGAATGTTCCTGGCGCGATCGGTTTCGCTACAGCAGTCGAGCTCATCACGCCTGAAGAAACGGCACGGCTGCAGCAAATGCGGGATCGACTGACCGGGCTTCTATTGTCTGTCTCGGATACGGTACTGAACGGTCATCCAACGCGTCGTCTGCCTCAGAATGCGAACATCTCGTTTCGTTTCGTTGAAGGCGAATCGCTGCTGCTCCATCTAGATATGCGTGGCTTTGCTGTCAGCACGGGCTCAGCTTGTTTCAGTCGCTCGCTGGAGGCTAGCCACGTGATCATGGGCATCGGTGGCAACCATGAGCGAGCGCATGGGTCAGTGCGCTTTACTTTTGGGAGGTACAACGATATGACAGATGTGGATGCTGTGGCCGACGCCGTGAAGGACGTGGTCATCGAGCTGCGTCGTATCAGCCCGCTCGGCAAGAATTGAGGGCGGCGATAGTCGATCAAGCGACTGATAGGGAGGAATGAAAATGCCATTACCATACAGTGAGACCGTTATGGAGCATTTCAAGCATCCACGCAATGTGGGCAGTATGGAAGACCCCGATGCCAAGGCGGTCGAGGGTAGTCCAGCGTGCGGTGATATGGTGGCGGTATATCTGAAGGTGGACGCCGACAGTCACCGTATCGATGACATCAAGTTCGAGTCGTATGGCTGCGCCTCCAATATCGCCACGGGCTCGATCATCACTGAACTGGCCAAGGGCAAGACGTTGGAGGAAGCTAAGGCATTGACATGGAAGGACGCCTCCGATGCGCTGGGTGGTCTTCCCCCCATCAAAACCCACTGTTCGGTTCTGGCGGTGGATGGCCTGCGCGCCGCGATTCAGAACTACGAGGAGCGGCATGGGCTTGTCAGTGAGCGCGAGCCGACGACTGTCGAAGTCGTTCGCAAGCGACTGAAGCATGTGATGAACCCGGTGGTTGGGCTCGATCTGGTCCGGACCAAGCTGGTGACGGGTATCGAGGTGACCGACGGTCAGGTTCAGATCGCCATCGATCTGCCGGGGGATCATCAGTTCGCCAACAACATTCGTGAGGAGATCCGCGAGAAGATCGAACCGTTGTGGGATGTCCACGACGTGACCGTCAGGTTCACGGGATAGGGGGAGCTACTATGGCTGAGATCAAGGTGGATTGCCGGGGAGAGACCTGTCCGGTACCGTTGGTGGAGGTGCGCAAGGCCTTGAGGCGGGCCGCTGAGGGAGATGAGGTGATCGTGTTCGGCACACACCCGGCCTCGAAGAAGGAGATTCCGATGGCTGTCGACGCGTTGGGCCTGCAGTTGCTGAGTGTGGATGGATCGGATACCGACTGGACGATCCGCATCAAGCGATAGGGGGCACGGTATGGCGGAACGGGCGACCATTGTGCTGCACAGTGGTGATATGGATAAGGTCTACAGCGCGCTGATCATTGGGAACGGTGCGCTGGCGATGGGTATGGACGTGTCGATCTACTTCACGTTCTGGGGCCTCCAGCGACTAGAGAAGGGTGGCCTGGAGAAGGGGCCGCTCTCCAAGATGCACATGCTGGGTCTGGGCAAGTGGATGATCAAACGCCGAATGAAGCAGGCCAATGTGGCGTCACTGGAACGACTCTTTCGTGATTACCGGGAGCTGGGCGGTAAGGTGATCGCGTGTGAGATGACAATGGAGATCATGGGGGTCAGGAAGAAGGACCTGCGCGAGGACCTGATCGACGAGTATGGCGCGGTAGGCTCATACGTCAAGGAAGCTCGTGACGCCAGTATCACGCTCTTCATATAGGTATTGTCGTTTCTGTCTTTCGAGTATCCGATGTTGCCGGTTCATCCGTGTCGCGTGCCTGGGCGCTGAAGCTGGTCGGGTGCGTGACGTCAATGACCGCGATGGCCTATCGATCTTGTTCGTGAACCCCTGGTCGCCGCATCTGGCGGTTGGCTGAATCCATGGTACCATAGGCGCCGATACTCCCCATAGCGTCGATTTATGGAAAGAGGAGGGTGCCCGATGAGATGCCATGTCCAACAAAGGCGCGTTATCCCTACGTTAGGCTGTTGTTTGCTCGCGATCATATTTCTAGGGGCGTGCAGCGCCACGCCTGCAGCGTCCGTACCGACAGTCGAACCGACTGAAGCGCCGCCTGAACCAACGGTGACTCTTGCTGAGCCAACGCGAACCCCCACGCCAGAGCCCTTGCCCACACTCACTCCAACGGCCGAGCCCACGGAGCCCGCTGTAAGCCCGGCGACGCCGCAGGAGGTCGAGTTCGTTGCGGAGGATGGGCAGATATTGCACGGCACATACTATCCATCAGCGAACGAATCGGCTCCACTCGTTATCCTGATGCACTGGGCGCCTGGTGACGAGACGGACTGGGTTACGATGGCCTCGTGGTTGCAGAATCGCGTCGATCTCTCGCAGGTGACCGCACCGTATGAGGCTGCATGGCACGACTCATCGTGGTTCCCGCCCATTGTTGAGGGGACGTCCTATGCCGTCTTCACGTTCACTTTTCGCGGGTGTGAGGGAGGCTGTAAGGGTTTTGTGCGCGAAGGATGGTTGCTGGATGCGAAGGCCGCGGTGGCAGCAGCCCAAGTGCTGGAGGGGGTGGATCCAGAGCGGACAGTCCTGGTCGGCGCCAGCATTGGGGCTGACGGTGCGGTCGATGCATGCGCCCAGGGTTGTCGCGGCGCTTTCTCTCTCTCGCCCGGAGACTACCTGACGTTGCGCTATACATCAGAGGTGGAGCGTCTGCAGTCTGTGACGCCAGTTGTTCCGGTTGTGTGCCTGGCAGCCGACTCAGATACGCCCTCGGCTGATGCCTGTCGCGGCGCTGCGGGCGAGGCGTATGAGTTAGTGATCTACCCGGGAGGCAGTCACGGCATGAACCTGATCGCTCCAACTGCGTCGCCCAACGTGCTTGATCTCCTGCTGGACTTCCTGAGGGGCACATTGGGAGACTGAGCTACCGGCCGAAATGCGAGCCGGAGGGGCGACTTACCTGGGATCGCCCTCCGGCTCGTTGACTCGCGACAGCGAAGCTCCGTGTCTAGCGATTCTGGAAGAACTCGATGATCTCCCCGTTGGGGCCCTTGAAGAAGGCGTATGTGACTGGCATGCCGCCCAGATCTGCATCTCCGGGCTCTATTGTGACCTCGTAGCCGGCGCGGCGTACGTGTTCGATAGCACGACGTGCATCGGTTGTCGCCAGTGCAACGTGTTTAACGATCCCCTGATCCTCGCCTGGCGCAGCTGCGTCGCCGCCAGTCGTCTCCGGGGGCGGCGCGAACAGTTCGATGTGACTACCATCGCCGATGTCCAGTAGCACAATCTTGCGCTCTGGAGAACCGAACTCGGCAACCTTGCTCATGCCGAGGGTATCTTGATACAATGCCAACGATGCTTCCCAGTCGCGCGTCTGAATCGCCACGTGGTGCGTGCCGCACCCTGGAATGACCTGGTTCTTAGTTCCAACAGGCATGACGTGTGTCTCCTTCATCTCAGCTGTATGACGGTAAAGCTAGGGGGTCTCTGCGGGTGTTCCACCCGACACTGTTCCCTGTGCTGTATCAACAGTCGGCATGATGCCCGAGCCGGGGACGACGATCGTTGGGGTCGTGCCCTCCGGAACGAAGATCAACTTGTCCGTTGGAGAGAGCGCTGACGCGTTGGCCGTCACCGCCTGCAGATAGGCAAAGGCCGGATTGCTTGCGTACATCTCGGCAAGGACGATGTCCTGGGCCAGCGTCGCACGGGCAGCAGCCAGGGCGGCCTCTGCCGCGACCTCGTTGATCTCGAGGTCCTTCTGTGCAGAGAGCAGCTCGTTGGACTTCGTCGCCTCGATGACAGATCTCTCGGCCAGAACTCGGTCCCGTTGCAGTTGAGCGAGCGTCGTCTGCTGTCGGACCTCCTCCTGCTGGCGCGAGAGCGCCACGCGGACCTCGCCCTCTTGCCGTACCTGCTCGGCAGTGGCCTGCTCCTTCGCCTTGATGGCGTCCTGTTGAGCGAGCTCAGTATCTAGCCTGCTCTGTGTGATATTGTCGAGACTGGTCTGGACTTCCGGTGAGAGGATCACGTTGGGGATGGCAACGTTCTTCACCGTAAGTCCCAGATTGGAGGCTAGCTCGTTGACCTCGGTATCGACACAGACCCGCAGTGCGTCGCGACCGGCGCCGATGACGTTATCGTTGAACGTACGGCTGCCAGCGCAGGACTTGATGGCCTGCAGCGTGAGGTCGGTCACCCTGGTCTTGAGCAGCTCGTCGCTCAAGTATAGGCGCTGGTACTCTGGCCAAAGCCTGATCAACACATCACTCTCGGCGATGCTAGGCCGGAACACATCTCCGCTGACGGCGAGGCCAATACGCTGCCGATCTGAAGTCACCACTTCAGGATCTGAGACGGAGAACGTAACGGCCTCCATCGAAACCTTTCTCAAGTTGGCGTACCATCCAAAGTCGCTGTACACGCCAGGCCCCACAACTTCGTAAATGCGGCCGGCGCGGAAGCGTACGCCCACTTGCTGAGCCTCCACTTGAGTGAAGAGATACAGGTGCGGCGACAGAAGTCCAAACACGATAGCCAGTAAGACGACCGCGATCGGAATCCCGATGATCCATTTCCAGTTGACGGATGAGCCTCGACCGAAGCGCTGTTCCATGTTCTGCTTGCTCCTTCTCCAGATTCGCAGCTGCCCTGTGGTATATCGTGCACCCTAGTATATGGCGCGAATCGTCTCTGTCAAGCTGGTTGACAGAGTAGCTACAACGCAGTATAATGGCGTCTGATTCTGGAACACTGTCTCGCATTGTGGGACTTGTGGGGCATCCGCCAGATACACGGGGTCTGTAGATTGGAGAGCTGGACGGTGAGTAAGCGCGAGACTTCGTCGGTGCAGTCTATCGATCGAGCGATTGCGATTCTCAGATCGTTTAGTCTCCAGAACCCTGAGCGCGGAGTCAATGAGCTAAGCCGGGAACTGGGGCTACACAGGAGCACCGTCTCCCGCCTGACATTGGCGCTGGCTCAAGGCGGACTGCTCTCCCGCAACCCCGAGACCGGGAAATACCGTCTGGGCGTCGACTTGATCGGTCTGGCTGCTCAGGTCGCCAGCTACATCGATATCCGGGAAGTGGCCCGCCCGATACTGCGTGAGTTGGTGCAGAACTGCCAGGAGACGGCGAATCTCTCGGTGCTGGATGCTGGACAGGTGGTCAATCTGGAGCAGTTCATCCCTCCGAACTATCAGGTCAAGAATATCGGCTGGGTGGGGCGCCGGATGGATCTACATGCCTCAGCGGCTGGTCGGGTGCTGCTGGCCTATATGCCGGAAGATCGGATTGAGCGTCACGTGCACGCCCGGCTGGAGCGCTACACGCCGGCTACCATGACCGACCCCGACGCGTTGCGGCAGTCTCTGCGGGTGATCCGCGAGCGTGGGTTTGCTGTGGTGGAGGAAGAGCTGGAGGCTGGTCTCAACGTGATCGCTGCTCCGGTGTTCGATCACAAGGGCCAGGCCGTGGCAGCGGTCAGCATCGCGGGTCCTGCCTACCGTGTGACCCCCGCAGTCTTCCACGAGTTGGCCGGTCAACTCCGCCAGTCAGCCGATGCGATTTCGCGCCGTCTGGGATACCGGGGGGGCGACAGTACTGCATCGGACAACGAATAAGACACATGAGGAGGCATTGCAGATGGAAACAGTTCTCAAGAGCGCGGCGAAGACCGTGGTGATCGGGGCAGACAAACCAACGGTGTTCATTGGGGAGCGCATCAACCCGACGGGAAAGAAGAAGCTGGCTGCTGCGTTGGTCGCCGGTGACCTGGAGGTCGTGCGCAAGGAAGCGTTGGCCCAGGTCGAGGTCGGAGCAGATGTGCTTGATGTCAATGTGGGTGCGGCTGGCGTCGATGAGGTGAGCCTGTTGCCCCAGGCGCTCCAATTGGTGATGGAGACTGTTGAAGTACCCGTGTGCATCGACACTGCCAATGTCAATGCGCTCCGTGCCGCGCTAAGTCTGCATCGGGAGCTCGCGCCGGGCGGCAAGCCGTTGATCAACTCGGTGAACGGCGAGGAAGCCCGTATGGATGATGTATTGCCCCTGGTCAAAGAGTATGGGGCGGCGGTGATCTGTCTGGCGATGGACGATGAGGGAATCCCCTGTACCGGAGAGGGCCGTGTGGCGGTCGTTCGGCGCATTGTCGAGCGCGCCGACGCACTGGGCATCCCGCGTGAGGATCTGATCGTCGATTGTCTGGCGCTTACCGTGGGTGCGGATCCTAATGCCGCGGTGGTTACGCTGGATGCCATCCGTGGTGTGAAGGAGGAGTTCGGATTCAACATGACATTGGGGGCCAGCAATGTCTCCTTTGGCCTGCCTGAACGTGAGGTCATCAACTGGGCATTCCTGGCTATGGTTGCGATGGCGGGCGTGAACTGCCCCATTGTCGATGTGGCCAAAGTGCGTCCAGCACTCCTGGCTGCGGATCTTCTCTTGGGGCGTGACAGCTTTGGCATGCGCTATATTACGGCCTACAAGAAGCGTATGAAGGAAGCGCAGCAGGCACAGTCGTAGGGGTATGCGAGGTCTTCCGAACATGGTATCGGAGGGCCTCTTGCTGGCATCGGGCCAGCGTCAGCTCTAGGCGTTCAACACATTCAAGCGGAGGTAAAGCAAAATGTCAGACGTTCTACAGAGTATTGCATCGAAGCTGTATGAGGGATCGGCCGGTGACGTGGCCCAGCTAGTTCAGCAAGCGCTGGATGAGGGGGTTGCACCCGAGCAGGTGTTGTCGGGTGGGCTG
>JAAZAN010000144.1 GCA_012514315.1 Chloroflexota bacterium | reverse complement strand
GCCAACGGGTGATTCTGTGGTTAGTTTCCTTAAGCCCGTGACAAGACAACCTGACCTTGCCTGTCAAACTCGGCGGATGGAGCAAGTGGCCAGGACAGGACCAGCTTTGGCGAAAACCGCCGGCCCACTTTGGACGTAAACCCATGGACCAGTATAGCCCGAAAGATGACATGAGCTAGCATCTATGCTTGCGACCTACCGAATCAGTTCGTCGTCCTGCACACGACCCATCCAGCCGCGCTGCCCGACGGCCTGATGCTCGCGCTCGGGATTGCGAGAACCTTCCACCGTCAACATGAGTCACCCATCTATGCCTTGAAGTGCCAGACCTCCTCCAGTTGCGCGAAGATGCCCTGCTCGCCCTCATCGTAAGGTTGCTCAAGCAGGGTTGCCATCCATGCGTCCCAGCGCTCACAAGCCGGATCGCCATTCTGAGCGTCTCGCCAGGCCTGCACGCTATCCATCGAGGCGAACAGGAAGATCAGGTCACCGCGCGAGAAGATAGTCATCTCCTTCACTGTCCCGCGCTCCAGCACACTTGTAATCTCAGGCCAGATCTCAACGTGAGCGCGCACGTATTCCTGCTTCTTGCCAGGGCGTGCCCTGTACACCATCGCCAGACGTTCCATACGTCAGCCTCCTCTGCCGGTACTTGACTGCTAGACCGGGACCACCCTGACACCTCTCTCATCTCAGCCACAAACGCTGGCGGAACATCCGAGTCGGTTACGAGTGTCCCGATCTTATCAACAGGAGTGATTGTGGCTACACCAACGACGTCGATCTTACCCGAGTCAGCCACCACAATCTCCCCCGCCGCAACCTCCCTTATCGTGCGGTATATCTTTGCCTCCAGCAAGTTGCTGACAGTGGCACGACTGACCATCGTGAGCCCATCAGTATCCCCGATCAGCTCATCCGCATGGAGGCCCCCCAAGTCAGCCGTCGTTCTCGAATCAGGGATATGGTCGCATGGTCGGCCAGGCGGGTCACGAACTCTAGCACCTCCTGGTTGAGGTGCCCCGGACGCCTGGCTCCAAGCACTATAGCATCTGACGATGCCCGAAGTTATGAACGCTCATTCGCAAGATCCGCTATTATGTCGTATAGGAAGTCTACCGACAATTGCATCAATCCGTGGTCCACCTGGTCGACTGTGTCGGTGGGCAGGTGCAGGTGAGGGTACTGCTGGCCCCGATAGGAGATGAAGAGCGTAGGCTTACCCAGCGCAGCAAAAGGTGCATGATCAGAAGTCGGCCACGGTGGGGTTTCCCAGTGGACGTCGCCGTAGCGGTCAAATACGCCGTGGCGCTCGAAAGCCCGAGCTACGCGAACTCTGAATTCCAGCGCATCCTGCGTGAGGTTGATCCACGTCGGTGCGTTGCAGGCCAGCATGTCGAGGTTGATCACCGCCAAGATGTCTGACAATGTGCCGGTTTCCTGCAGAAGTTGGGCGCGATGCTTTGAACCGAGCATGATGGTTTCCTCAGCACCGAAGACTGCGAAACGGAGCGTCAGTAGCGGTCGCTGGCGGGCGAAACGTTCAGCTAGGACGACGAGGGCCTGAACACCGCTGGCGTTATCGACAGCGCCGGGCGAGTTATACTGAGTGTCATGATGGGCTGTCAG
>JAAZAN010000143.1 GCA_012514315.1 Chloroflexota bacterium | reverse complement strand
TCTGGAAGAGTGCAACTGCATGATGAGAGTCTTGATTACAGGCGGCGCTGGCTTCATAGGGTCCAATATGGTCGATGCGCTCATAGAGCAGGGACATGAAATCACGGTCTTGGATGACCTCTCGATTGGCACTATCGACAATATCCGGCAACACTTGGACAGCAAAGGGTTTCATTTCGTCAACGACACGATTCTCAACGTTGGAATTCTGGAACCATTGGTGCGCCAGGTCGATGTCATCTACCACCTAGCTGCTGTTGTGGGGGTGAAGTACATAGTTGATGATCCTCTGCGCGCTATGACCACGAACGTGCGCGGCACTGAGAACATCCTGGAGCTCGCGTTCAAGCATAGCGTCCGCACAGTCATAGCTTCCAGTTCGGAGATATATGGTAAGTCAACTGCGGTCCCCCTCCAGGAGGAAGGTGACCGATTATTGGGTTCGACCCTGGTGGAACGCTGGTCATATTCCAGCGCGAAGGCCATCGATGAGTATTTTGCACTAGCCTACGCGAAGAAGGGGCTGCCGGTATCTGTCGTGCGGTACTTCAACGCATATGGCGCGCGGCTCGATCCCAGAGGCTATGGGAGTGTCATTGCCAGATTCATCACGCAGGCCATTAAGAACGAACCGTTGACCGTGTATGACGACGGTGAGCAGACGCGCTGCTTCACATATGTTGGTGATACAGTCACGGGAACCATCCTGGCAGCAACCCGGCGCGAGGCTGCTGGAAAAGTGTTCAACATTGGATCCGACCGCGAGACAACCATTAACGACCTTGCGAAGTTGATCATACATTTGACGGATTCCAGTTCCGAGATCGTGCACCTACCACCCAAGTCAATCTACGGTCCGCACTTCGAGGAAACAAGGCGCCGCGTTCCTGACACCTTGCGCGCCAGGGAGGTTCTCGGTTTCGTGGCCAAGACTTCATTGGAGGAAGGTCTCCAGCGGACAATTGCGTGGTTCGAGGAGACCCAGCGAGCAGTCGTGTGACGTCCAACCACGTTACGTGGTCGCCGACGGAGCACAGGTTTGCCCGCATGATTGGCCTGTGAACCTGCGGACCCAACACATCGCTATCTGCTCACAAGAGGGGAAACTAACCGGATGAACTCTACGAAGCTCAGCGCATTTTGTGACAAAGTCATTGAGATCGGCTGGCTTCTCGCTGTTATTGTGACTCCCCTGTTCTTCAACGTCTACTCAAGCAGGGTGTTCGAGCCAGACAAACTAACCACTCTGCGCACAATTGCCATCTTGATGGTAGTGGCATGGTCCGTGAAAATCATCGAGGAACGGAGCAGCGGCAGGCAAGGGGACATACTCGACTGGCGTACTCCCCTTGTGCTCCCAACATGCGTGACGGTGATCGTCTATGCCCTGAGCACTGCCCTCTCCATCACGCCTCGCATCAGCCTCCTTGGATCCTATCAACGTCTGCAGGGTACCTACACGACACTCGCTTACATAGTGATCTTCTTGATGATCCTGCAGACGCTTCGCTCCCGCGCGCAACTTGACCGGCTCATCAACGTCATCATACTCAACAGTCTTCCGATCGCCCTGTATGGCTTGATTCAGCGTAACCAGTTGGATCCACTGCCGTGGGGTGGTGATGTGACCAGCCGCGTCGCATCGAATATGGGTAATGCGATCTTCGTCGCGGCCTACTTGATCATGGTCTTCCCAATCACCATCGGACGCGTTGTCGAAGGGTTCAGAACGATCCTCCAGGAAGAGACGACGAGTTGGTCCAGCATCCTGCGGACCGCCGGATACATCTTCATCGCCGCCGTCCAACTGATCACCATCTGGTACGCTCAGAGCCGCGGTCCCCTGCTGGGGCTCATCGCGGGGTCGTATTTCCTTCTACTCCTCCTGGCGCTATCCACACGCCATCGGTCGGGGACCTGGGCGAGTCTGGTGATCATCGCTCTGACCGCTCTTGTGGTGGGGTTCCTGGTCCTCGTGAACATACCCGGGGGGCCACTCACATCCTTTCAGCACGCTCCCTGGTTGGGGCGGCTGGGCAGCGTGTTCGATTTCGAGAGGGGTTCGGGCAAAGTCCGGGCGCTCATATGGGACGGCATGGTCGACATGATTCTGCCCCACGACCCCATCGAGCAACCGCCCACGCAGCTCTACCCACAAGGTCGTTCGGACCCATTCAACGCCATTCGCCCTCTGATTGGCTACGGCCCTGAATCTATCTACGTGGCCTATAATCGCTTCTATCCTCCACTTCTCGGCCACTACGAATCTCGAACTGCATCACCGGACCGGTCTCACAACGAGACACTGGACTCCCTGGCGATCACGGGTGTGCTTGGCCTGATCGCATATCTGGCGGTCTTTGGCTCTGTGTTCTACTACGGTCTGAAGTACACGGGGCAGATCCGGAACCATAAGGAACGCAACTTATTGTTTGGGCTGGTCAGTGGCTTGTCGGTAGCCAGCGTTGCATTCTTCTGGTGGTGGCAGGGCCTCAACTTCTTCGGAGCAGCACTGACGCTGGGCCTCGTTGCTGGAGTCGGAATCTACCTGGCGGTCCGGGTCATCACGTCAGCGAAACTGCGCTTCACTGAAGATCCAGATGCTCTCCCCCCCCCTCACGAGCACCAGATCCTGTTGATCTCCCTCTTCGCCGCTATCCTCGCGCATTTTGTAGAGATCAACTTCGGC
>JAAZAN010000142.1 GCA_012514315.1 Chloroflexota bacterium | reverse complement strand
GGCCCTTGCCTGGTTGTCGTGCGTGTGCTATAATATGGGTGGCTTGGGGATGACAGGCTTCGACGGGGAAGGCTGGGCACGGACTGCAAGCCGGGGCGCTCTGACCTCGCAAAAACGGAGCACACTTTCCAAAGTGCCAAAAACAACACTTGGATTCCTGTTCCTCAGTCCGCATTTGCCGCTGCTCCTTTGGCAGCCTAAGTGTAGTCTGGGAACAACCCTGATCGCATAAGCCGATCACGCTCGCCCTGGTTTCTCGCCAGCGGACTGGGGGTCGAGTGTCAAGGAGTTGGCGTGCAGCATCCCGACGTCGATAGGGATGCTCAAGCGGGAGTCTAGGCTCCCATCGACTGGTGCCGGGTGTAGCGTTGTCGGCGGCGACTCCCTGGCCGAGAAGCAACGGTCGACTAAGCTTGTAGATGTCCTTGTTCGAATTCTTCGGACGCGGGTTCGATTCCCGCCATCTCCACCTTGAGCCAGGGCCGCCGTCGGAAGACGGCGGCCCCTCCATTCAGACGCAGCGCGGGAGGTATTGTGAACGAGACGATCACCCGAGAGGAAGCACAGAACCTGATCGAGGAGTTCGGCTGCACCGAGAACCACATCCGGCATATGCGGGCCGTAGAGGCGGCGATGCGGGCCTACGCCTCCCGTTTCGGAGAGGATGAGGATCTGTGGGCGGCTGTGGGACTGGTACACGACTTCGATTACGATCGCTATCCCGACGATCATCCTCACATGGGCGGAAGGATTCTGCGTGAGCGAGGCTATGCCAGCCCGATCGTGGATGCCGTGCTGGGCCATGGGAATACTGGCGTACCCCGAGTCACACCGATGGCCAGGGCGCTTTATGCCGTAGATGAATTGACCGGCTTCCTGGTTGCGGTGACACTGGTGCGTCCATCGCGCGATATCCGGGAAGTGAAGGTCAAGTCGGTTCGCAAGAAGTGGAAGGACCGCGCTTTTGCTGCCGCAGTCAATCGCGAGGAAGTGGAGCGGGCTGCGGCCGAGCTGGACGTCGAGCTATGGGAGCACATTGCTATCGTGCTTGAGGCCATGCAGGGCGTGGCTGAAGAGATTGGCCTGGCTGGGGAGTCATAGTCACTGGTCTCGACCGGTAGACCGGGCGAGCCGGGGGCCATCGGTCAAACGGAGGGGCAGCGCCACGTAGAATGTAGAGCCCTTCCCAACCTCGCTCTCGACCCAGATCTCGCCGCCATGCCCTTGGACGATCTTCTGCGCAATTGCTAACCCAAGACCGGTGCTTCTCTCCCCTCCGGTGCTTCTGACGCTCGTTCGTCCAAAGAATTGGAACAGCCTGTCGCGATCCTGGGGTGGAATGCCCTGCCCCTCGTCCTGCACTGCAATGACGGCCCTGTCCTCCCCCGGCGTGATCGACACGTGTACTGCGGTATCTGGATAGGAGTACTTGATAGCGTTGGAGATGAGGTTGTTCAGGAGCTGCTCGATGCGTGGTGCATCCGCAGGAATAGGCGGCAAGTCTTCCTGACCACGGAATGTGAGCGTGATGCCCTTCCTCTCCGCCAGCATGCTGTTCAGCGAGACGTTGCCGGCCACGAGGGCGTTCAAGTCAGTCATCTGTGGACTGATCTGGAGTTGGCCAGACTCGATGGCCGCGACGTCCAGCAGGTTGTTCACAAGTCCGAGCATGAACTCGCTGCTTGACTTGATGATCGACAAGAACTGACGATGCTGCGCGCTCATCTGGTCCTCGGTCTCCATCATGAGAAACTCACTGTAGGCCATGATGATCCCCAGCGGATTGCGGAGATCGTGGGCCGCCATGCCCAGGAACTGATTCTTCAGTTCATCCAGCCGTTCGAGCTCGACGTTCTTCCGGGCCAGTTCGCGCTGTAGTGTTCCCAGCTCATTGTTCAGGCGAGTCAGCTCATTGTAGAAATGACTATCCCGTTCGGTGTGCTGTTGAGTGAGTTGGGTCTGTTGCTTGATAGCCGCGCGCAGCGAGTTGGCCTGCTCGTTCTGGATCTGCATCAGCTCATCCCAGAGATTCAGCATGTCAGCGCTGGTTCGCGCCCCAAGCACGAGCAAGCCGTGATCAAGCACGCTCCCGGCGAAATGGAGTAGTGTGGGTGAGTCCTGGATCAGTACGTTCAGTTCCCAATCGAACGCTGCGTCATGTTCCTGTATCTCGCTCAGGAAGCTCTGCGCCTTCAATCGTGACCCAGGATCGACGATTAGAGGCAGCGGACGGTTTCTGAGGACATGGTCCTCAAGGTAGAGGGTGTTACTGATGACCTGTCTGATCACGCCGTGACGATCACAGAGTAGCGCAAGCCCTTGTGCTTGGGATTCCCGGTTGTCCATAGCTTGACTCAGCTTCCGCGCCGGTGAATCGCCCGGCGCTCACTGTCGGTCTCTCAACGGGCTTCGGAATCACCGGAATCCATTGAGCGCGGGGGACAATCCGTCGTGCCGGTTGGTCGCAGGCGGCGTCAGTGGGTTCCGGCGGTCAATGTCTCGGCAACCGCGATCGCATCCTCAGCATCCACACCATATCCATCGGCGCCTACGCGGAGCCACAGACCGGGTGCTACTCTGAACGGATAGCCGCCCACAAGGATGGCGACGTTGCGTCCCTCTTCCGCAGCTCGCACTCGTTGGATCAAGTCTCTCATCGTGCCGATATGGGTCTGCATCGTCGCCGAGATGCCCAAGACATTGGCCTTTTGAGTAGTGAGCACCTGGAGTATGCTGGACGACGGTGTGTTGGCGCCCAGGTAGTAGGTATCCCACCCAGCCATCTCAAAGAAGTCGGCCACCATCCGAATGCCGATCTCATGGAGCTCGCCCCCGACACACGTAGCGACGAGACGTCGTCCAACTCGCTCGGAGTTGAAGATGTACGGGTAGAGCTGCGACATGATAAGCTGCGTGGCGGCCGTGCAGTAGTGTTCTTGCGCGACGCTGAGTTGGTTCGCCTGCCACAGACGGCCCACTTCGTGCTGAGTGGGCTGGAAAACGTGCGTGTAGATATCCTTGACACTGACTCCGTCGCGAACCGCGTTCAGAATCAGGATGCTGGCTGCCTGTCGGTCGGTGCGCAGTAACGCGGCGAGATATTGCTGTGCGAGATCGGCGTATGGTGTGCCCTGAGCGGCGAACTGTACCTGCGCACAGAGAGGCTGTTGGTCCTCCTTCAGGCTGGCCTCCAGATAAGTCAGTACGGGGGCGTGCATTTCCGTTGGGAGCGAGTCCAACAGCACGTCACGGATGACGCCCAGATGGCGCGGAAAATCGTCGTCCAGACTGCCGATGCCGGATAGGATCGATCTGACCCACGCGATGTAATCCACAAAAAGCTGGGGGGTATCGCTGGCGATGGCTTCTGCCAGGTAGGACAGGTGATAGTTGACGTCCCGGAGGCAAGCCGCGCGACCGCGCTGTCCGTGGCGCTCCAGGAGTTCAGGCTCCTGTCGGTACAGCGTCTCTGTGATGATCTGGGCGAGCACTTCCTGCTGCCCAACGATCGCTCGGCTTACTGAGTCGTCAATCTCGCTCACTCTCTACCTGGCATTCATCGCTCGATCCTATCCAGCACGTCTCTCGGCAGTCCGGCGAGACGTGTATCGGCTACGAGGCTGGCGGCAGCTCCGACGTGCAATGGGCGCAGCGCGTGGCCTTGATAGGAACGGTCGATAGGCAGTATGGGCACTCCCTGGTGGTGGGGGCCGCAGGTTCCGTCTCCTTACGCTTCATCGCGTTGAGGCCACGGATCAGCATGAAGATGGCCCACGAGACGATGAGGAAGTGGATCACTACGTTGATGAACGCGCCGTAGTTGATCGTCACGGCGCCAGCGGCCTGAGCATCGGCGAGCGAGGCATAGGGCGGGGCCGTGACGCCGGCCTTGAGCAAGATGAACAGGTTGCCGAAATCCACCCCGCCCAAGAGCAGCCCGATTGGTGGCATGATCACATCGTTGACCAATGACTGGGCAATAGCACCAAAGGCCGAGCCGATGATGACGCCTACAGCCAAATCGACGACGCTGCCGCGGTTGATGAACTCCTTGAACTCTTTCCACATACTGACACCTCCTTCGAACAATTGACTTGATCCGAAGATATGGCGTATGCGTGAGATGACAGGAGACGACTTCCAGGTCACGCTATGCCAGCAGCCTTTCGCAGCGCATCGGCTTTGTCGGTGCGTTCCCAGGGCGCATCAATATCTGTGCGCCCGAAGTGTCCGTAGGCCGCCGTGGCCCGGTAGATCGGCCGGCGCAGATCGAGATCGCAGATGATCGCCGCTGGCCTAAGATCGAAGTGGTGGTTAATCAGGTCAACGATGGCGTCATCGGGGATCTTGCCCGTGCCGAAAGTCTCTACCATCAGCGAGAGGGGTCGCGCAACCCCGATGGCGTAGCTGACTTGCAGCTCCAGTCGGTCGGCGATGCCCGCCGCGACGAGGTTCTTAGCGATGTAGCGCGCCATGTACGCCGCGGAGCGATCCACCTTCGTCGGATCCTTGCCGGAGAAGGCGCCGCCGCCGTGGCGGGCCATGCCTCCGTAGGTATCGACAATGATCTTGCGGCCAGTGAGCCCGGCATCGCCGGCCGGACCACCGGTAACGAAGCGGCCGGTGGGGTTCACGTAGAGCTTGGTTCGGTCATCCAGGAGCCCATTCGGAATTACAGGGGATATCACGTGTTCCAGCACATCACTGCGAATCCGGTCCCGCGATATGTCGGGCGCGTGCTGCGTGGAGACGACGACTGTGTCTACCCGTTTGGGTTGTCCGTAGGAGTACTCCACCGTCACCTGGCTCTTGCCATCGGGTCGCAGATAGCTCAGCGTCTTGTTCTTGCGAACCAGAGCGAGGCGTTGCGTGAGGTTGTGCGCCAGGACAATGGACAGAGGCATGAACTCAGGGGTCTCGTTACAGGCGAAGCCGATCATCATGCCCTGGTCGCCGGCGCCGATGGCCTCGATGTCCGCATCAGTCATCTCGCCTGTTTTGGCCTCCAGCGCACAATCCACGCCCAGTGCGATGTCAGGACTCTGTTCTTTGATCGAGACCAGCACACCGCAGGTGTCCGCATCGAAGCCGAACTTGGCGCGGGTGTAGCCGATATCGCGAATCGTGGCCCGGGCGATCTCGGCGATATCGACGTAGGTCGAGGTGGTGATCTCTCCCATAACCATGATCAAGCCGGTCGTGGTGGCGCATTCGCACGCCACCCGTGCATCCGGATCGTCCTTGATGATCGCATCGAGCACTGCATCGCTCACCTGGTCACATATCTTGTCCGGATGTCCTTCCGTGACAGACTCCGATGTGAAGAACAGCTGGGCGGAATCCATGAAGCTGCTGTCGGCCATGTGTGTATATCTCCTTTGCTAGGACAATGGGCCATTGATACCACCTTCCTGCGCGGTTGTCAAATCCGACGATGGGTGACATCAACGTGAGGATTCTGGTAGTCAATCTGAGGCCTGTGGGTGTCTCTGTCGGTACAGTCCCGGCTCGATCACATCCTGCATTGCGGCAGTGTCCAACCGGTGCTCGAAGAAGCCGTTGATGAGCTCGACCTGCGTCGTTGGGTCGCGTATGGTCTCGTTGTAGTCCACGTAGAGCACCTTCACGTTGGGTTGTGATGCTAGCCATTCCCTGATCTGTGCCAGATGCTTGGTGAACATACGGGCCATCACTTCATCGGCGACTTTGTCCGTCGGCTCGCCTCGGTTGACGAGCATCTTGCGCTGTGATGCCAGTATCTCCGCCATCTCGCGCACCATGAAGACGATTCGGTACTCATAGTCGGGTGGAAGGTGCTTCAGTAGCGCCGAGATCATCTTGACTACCTTGCCCTGGGCATCCGGTAGCCAGGCCTTATCCGTCTCAATCTGCTTAACACGCTCGAACTCGTAGTAACCCCGCGGGTTGTCGTCGTCCGGCCGGCGGACCTTGTCGGTCAGCACGGACAGACCGCCTGCCTCAAGTATGCGCATCATCATTGACGTGCCGGACCGCGGCAAGCCGGATACGATAGTTATGGTCTGATTACTCATCCTGGTTGTTCCATAGTTGCGATAGGTGGTCTGCACATTCGACGCGATATGCTTGGATGTGCATCTGTGTCGACTCCGGCAAGTTCCTCAGTCCAGATTGGCGATGTCGACTGGCTCGATATCATCGGCCAGATCGAACCCGAACACGCGTGAGTAGAAGTAGAGCTCCGCCTCTGCGGCCCGGATGATGTTCCTGGCCTCGCGGAACCCGTGTTGTTCGCCCTCGAACGCCACGTATGCGTGGGGCAGCCGCTGAGCCTGAAGCGCCCGTACCATCGTTTCAGCCTGAGAAGGCGGGACGATCTTGTCCTCGAGACCCTGAAGCAGAATCACGGGGCAGTTGATGTGATCCGCGAAGTTGACGGGCGAGCGTTCGCGGTAGACATGCTGTGCCTCTGGGTACGGCCCGATCAGGCTGTCGAGGTAGCGGGCCTCGAACTTGTGCGTATCGTGCACGAATGTCTCCAGCTCGGCCAGGCCAAAGAAGCTGGCGCCCGCGTTGAAGAAGTTCTGCCAGGTCAAGGCGCGCAACGTCGTATACCCCCCCGCGCTGCCCCCGCGTATGCCGATGCGGTTGCCATCCACCTCGTTCTGATCCACAAGGTATTGCGCTGCGTTAATGCAGTCCATGACGTCGACGATGCCCCACTGCCCACGCAATCGTTCGCGGTACGCGCGGCCGTACCCCGTGCTGCCGCCGTAGTTCACATCCACTACCGCGAACCCACGGCTAGTCCAGAACTGCACGCCCATAGACAGACGGGATGCCGTCGACCCCGTGGGACCGCCGTGGCTGATTACCAGCAGCGGAGGCAGCTCATCGTCCGGACCATAGTAATCGGCGTTACGTGGTGGATAGAAAAAGGCGTGCGCGCTCAGACCGTGTTCGGTGGGAAACTCGATAGCGCGCGGTACTGAGATACTCTCTGGGTCGATCTCGACGGCGTAGGCCGATCGCACGATCTCAACGGCGCCGGAGACGGGATCCAGACTGAAGACGGCTGCACTGCACGTCGGGCTGGCGCCAATCAACCATAGCAGTTGTCCATCGGTGCTCAGCCACAGGAGCGATGTGAACTCACAGGGAATGGGCGTCACCTCACCACCTTCAACAGCGATCGTGCCAAGGTGGTCGATACCGTTCTCACTGTAAATGCACGCGATGCGGCCATCGGACAGGAATGTGTACCGACTGTATCCGAACGACCACTGCGCCTGACCGAACTCGGCATCCATCGGAGCCAGCGCCTCGATCCTACCATCTACCTCGCGGTACAGGTTCCACCAGTTCGTGCGGTCCGAGACGAAGTGCAGTACCCCGCTCGGACTCCACTCGGGCTGGAAGATCGACTCTGCCGAGCCTCCGGCGACCCGTCTGGCGGCGTCGATTGACGCGTCGGTGTTCAGAGTGGCGACCCAGAGCTCGGTGCCGTCCCAGGGCATCAGCGGGTCGTTCCAGCAGAGCCACGCCAGTTTCCGCCCATCCGGGCTGATGCGCGGGTTGGAGTAGAAATCATATCCCGAGGTAATGACCCGCGGCGCCTCCGAACCGTCGAGCGATATGGCGACCAGATCGTTGATGACGCGATCGTCTCCGTGGTGGGTCTCCCGCACCGATACAATGAATCGTCCGTCTGGCGTAAGGCAGCCGTCTGCGTAACGCACGCCTCGGGCCAACGAGGGCTCGGGCGTGATAGGCTGCGGAGTAGCCTGCCCATCGTAGCGGTACAGACGCTGATCGGAAAGGTTTGAGAAGATGACGGTCTCGCCATCGAAGATGGCCGCGCCGCCCCCGTATTCGTGGACCAGGGTGCGAGCGTTGAACCCCTCGGGTGTGACATCCTTCGTCTGCCCGTCTAGCGAACGCTTGACGACGACGTAGCGACCGCCTTCACGAGGGCGGCCTTCTATCCAGTACACGTAAGATTCTGAGCACCTCAATGACTGCAAACTAATCCCCGCGTCGGCGAGCATCGCTGCGTTGATGGGGGATGCCCAGGATCCATAGGGTGCTATCTGCTTGCTCATAGATCACCATACCTCACTGTGGTTACGCCTGTTGCCTGCAGGCCGCCAGGACCCCGGCGTGCAGCAACCCGTTGCTCACGATGACGCCACGATTCACTTTCATCTGGTAGTCGGATGAGAGATTCAGCGGAACTCCGTGCATATCAGTGACACGTCCGCCGGCTTCCTCCACGATCAATGCTCCTGCCGCGTGATCCCAGATCTTCTCTCGATAGTTGGGGTGTCCGGGTGAGGGGAATCGCAGATAGAGCGCGGCGTCCCCGCGCGCGACCGTGCCGTACTTTGCCTGACTGTCCAGAGTGAGCGGTGGTTCGGAGATACCGACCTGTCTGGCCACAGTCTGCTGCAATGAGGCGTCGCCGTGGCTGCTCTCCACGCTTTGAACAAGCCGCAGGTGAGAGTGATCGTCGGGACCGGTGACGTGTATTGGGTGGTACTCATCCTGTCCCAGGTGTGCAGTGAGGGCGCCCCGACCCCGTTGGGCTACGAACACAACGCCGACCGAGTTTGTGGTGTCATCCAGCGACATGGGCAGCGCCGGGCAGCCGAGGATGGCCACCTCAACAGCGCCGTTGACGATCAGCGCCAGGGCGATGGCGTACTGCTCACGACGCAGGAAGCCTTTCGTCCCGTCGATCGGGTCGAGAGCCCAGAAACGATTGGCGACTCTCCTGTCCCCGCGATCGATCCATTGACAAACGTCGTCCGAGGTGGCCATCGGGTGGGCGAGCTGCACGTAGCGAACCACCTGGTCGAGCAGACCCGACCCCTGCGGTTCTCGGAGTGTGCGTGAGTCCTCCTCGGCAACGATGCAGTCATCTGGGAACGCCTCGTTCAGTGCCCGGCAGATCAGTGCCTGAGAACCGAAGTCCGCCACGGTCACAGGGCTTCGGTCACCCTTCTCGACCGAACGAATCTGGGCCGTCTCATTCTGCACCGCGATACAGAGTTCGGCGGCCTGTGTCACTGCCCGCAGGGCGACCTGTCTCTCGCGCTCGTATTTCACAACGATCGTAGTCTGTAGTGGCGTGGCATCCGCGACCAAACCAGCCGACAGTGGGAGCATCCCCAGCGGACCTGTTGGGAGATCATGCAGTCAGCACCTCCACGCCATTTTCCGTGACCCTGACCGTGTGCTCCCACTGTGCCGAAAGCGAGCCATCGGCCGTGACCGCTGTCCATTCATCGGCCAATATCCGGATCTCATACCGGCCGGTGTTGATCATTGGCTCGATTGTGAACACCATGTTCGGTTCCAGAACGGGTCCGGATTTGGGGACGCCGTAATGCGGGATGTTCGGCGGTTCGTGGAATTGCACGCCCACACCGTGGCCCACAAAGGCGCGCACCACCGAGTAGCCGTGGCCTTCGGCATGTACCTGAATGGCATGGCCGATGTCGCCAACGTAGTTGCCGGACTTCACCTGGGCGATGCCAAGTTCCATACATTCGCGTGTTACCTCGACGAGCCGCCGGGCCTCATCCGACACGCGACCGATCAGGAACATGCGGCTACAATCACCGTAGTATCCGTCGAGGATGGACGTCACATCCACGTTGAGGATGTCACCCTCTCGCAAGACGGTGCCATCGGGGATACCGTGGCAGATGACGTGATTGATGGAAGTACAGACGCTCTTGGGAAACCCCTTGTAGTTGAGTGGCGCCGGTATTGCCCCGTGCGACACGGTCTGCTCGTGGACCCACGTGTTGATCTCATCCGTCGTGACGCCCGGGATGATGCGGTCAGTCAGTGAGTCGAGGATGTCGCGTGTCAATTCGCAGCTCTTGCGGATGCCGGCGAGCTGTTCCTCGGTCTTGATGATGATTCCGTCACGCCGCGGTTGGCCCAGCCGCTGAATTCGGCGCCGCGCGGCGCGATCGCTGTCAAGGTGACAATTCTTGTATTTCTTGCCGCTGCCACACCAGCACAGGGCGTTTCGCGATAGCTTCTGCATAGAGTCCGCTTCCTTAATTTGTCCTGTCGATACAACGATTACTATCGCTGATTGCCGATTGCGGCGGCGATAGCCGAGATGTGGGCGGGTGTGCTGCCACAGCACGCCCCGATAATCTGAGCGCCCGCCTCCACGAACCGGGGTGCATAGGCCGCCAAGTCATCAGGCCCGAGATCGAACACGGTCCGGCCAGCCTCCAGGTGGGGGATGCCGGCGTTGGGCTTGGCGATCAGGATCGCCTCGGGTTGCGCTTTTTTCATTGCCTGGAGCACGCCTGGGATATGTTCCACTCCCTCGCCACAGTTGGCGCCCACCGCCGCGAGGCCCAGGGGCCACAGGGTCCGTGCCACCTGCTCTGGTGTAACGCCCATGATCGTGCGTGACCGGCGCGTGAAGCTGAAGGAGCAGAAGATGGGCAGATCAGTGGCGTGACGCGCGCCCTCAATCGCGGCCTGAGCTTCCTGTAGATCGTTCATCGTTTCGATCCAGATCAGATCGACCCCACTGTCCGCCAGGATGCGCGCCTGTTCGGAATAGCTGTTCACTGCATCTGTGTATTGGAGCTCGCCTAACGGAGCCATAAGCTCGCCAATGGGGCCGACATCACCAGCCACGAATGCACGCCCGTCCGCTGCCCGTCGGGCGACGCGCGCACCGGCCTCGTTCAGCTCGGCCACGCGCGCGCCCAGGTCGCCAAGATGATCCAGTCGAAGGCGTGTCCCGCCGAGTGTGTTGGTTAGAATCACCTCGGCGCCCGCCTCGACGTAGGCGCGATGCACAGAGGCCACTTCCTCCGGATGCTCGAGATTCCATATCTCAGGGGGCGTTCCTGCGGGCAATCCCATATCCTGCAACATGGAGCCCATAGCTCCGTCCGCGACAAGATGGTTCCCTTGTTGCAGATGCATCTCCAACTGTATTCTCATATCCATCCCCCTGATGAGTACCGGCGCCGCCCGGATCGGTCCGTCCGATTGCGCGGCCAGTATGCCAAATATACCACCGTTCGCTCGAATGTCCATCTGCTCGAGCCAGACTCTATGGCGGAGAACAGGCAGTCGTATGGTCACGATCCATCGGGTTCCGGATGGCGCTCACCTTGTCAACTTTGCTGAAGTGAGTCATAATTACAGTGGAACTGCGGGTTCCGTTCCAGGCACGTGAGGGACTCTGTGGCTGCCTGCCAGATCGTCGACGCACTTCCCGAATTCCTGGTATTGTGGGAATCCATTCAGTATGTTGATGCCGCGAGATACATCGCCCGCTGGGCCGACGGCGCGCTGGGTGAGCATTGTGCGATGTTCGCCTTGCACCACCATCACGCTGCCGATGGTGAGGACCGGCCCTTGGTCGCCAGCCGGCGCGCCTTCCCCTATCCAGACCGGTGTCCGTCGGCGATGCGCGCAGCCCACTATGTCGCGTGTCGTTATGAATAGAGGCGTTGGGACAGCGCTGGCTCTGAGCCCGACGCCCTGACGTAGCGTTTTTCTGAGGAGACGAGGGTTACATCGGATGAAATCATTGAAGTTCCTGTTGGTCTTTGCGAAGTCGTACAAGCTTGAGCTGAGCCTGACAATCGTCAGTATGTTCATGCTAGTCGGAGTCCAGCTGGTGGCTCCGTGGATTGTGCGCGAGATGATCGCCATCGTGACTGCCGAGGGCATCAGCTCCGAGTCCTACACCCGTGTGGGACAGTTGGCGCTTCTTGGACTCGTCGCTTACCTGCTGCGGGCTGGCCTACAGTTCGTCCGTAGCTACATGGCGCACGTGGCCGGATGGGGTGTCGTGGCCGACGCCCGGCGCCGTATCTATGCCCACCTGCAGCGACTCTCGCTGCGCTTCTACGAGGACAAACAGACCGGGCAGTTGATGTCCCGTCTTGTCAACGACTCCGATCTCTTCGAGAGCCTGATCGCTCACGCTGTCCCGGATGTGTTGGTCAATGTGCTCACGTTTGTGGCGGTGAGTGTCGTGTTGGTTCGCCTCAACTGGCAGCTCATGCTGCTGAGCCTTCTCCCGGTTCCTCTGCTCGTGCTGGCGGTCCGGGGCTTCTCGAAGTATGTACGGCCCGCCTTTCGTCAGCGCCAGAAGGAGTTGGGCGAACTCAACGCCACACTGAACGACAATCTCTCGGGAATCCGCGAGATCAAGGCGTTCACGCGCGAGGAGATCGAGTCGCAACGCGTTGGTGACCGCATTGACCGCTATCGTGACTCGCTATTACACGCTCTGCGGCTCATGGCGACCTTCCACCCGTTCGTCGAGTTTGCATCTTCACTGGGTACGATCGTTCTGATATACTTCGGAGGCCGGCTGGCGCTGGGACAGGTCCTGCCAGTCGCCGATCTGGTCGCCTTCTTCCTCTACCTTGATCTGTTCTACCAGCCAGTCCGTGCGCTGAGCGGTGCGTTCGAGAACGTTCAGCAGGCATTGGCGGGCGCCGACCGCGTGGCGGACCTGCTCAACGAGGACCCCGAGGTGGACGAGGGGCCCAATGCGATTGAGCTAATCGGGCGTGCGATGGGCGCCATCCACTTCGATGACGTCAGTTTCCGGTACTCTGATGGGCCGAAGGTCCTGAGCTCTATCGATCTCGACATCCCGGCTAACAGCGTGGTGGCGCTCGTTGGACCGACCGGTGTAGGCAAGACGACGTTGGCGAGCCTGATTCCACGTTTCTACGATGTATGCGAGGGGTCGATCACACTCGATGGGCGTGATGTGCGTGACCTCACCCTGCAGAGCCTGCGGGCCCAGATCAGCATGGTGCTGCAGGATGTATTCCTGTTCCACGGCACTGTGCGTCAGAATCTGCTTTTCGGTCGAGCCGGTGCGACTGAGGAGCAGATGATTGAGGCGGCGAAGGCGGCCAACGCTCACGGGTTCATCACGGAGTTGTCCGAAGGATATGACACGCTCATTGGCGAACGCGGTGTCAAGCTGTCTGGTGGGCAGAAACAGCGACTGTCCATTGCCAGAGCCTTGCTCAAAGACGCTCCGGTCCTGATTCTCGACGAGGCCACATCGTCGGTGGACACTGAGACCGAGCTCCTTATCCAGCAGGCATTAGAACGACTGATGGTGGGACGCACGACGATTGTGATTGCCCATCGGCTTTCGACGATCCGCAATGCCGATAAGATCGTTGTTCTGGACGGTGACACGATAGCGGAGATGGGCACGCACGACGAGCTGATGGCGATGGACGGCCTGTACCGGCATCTGAACGAGGTGCAGTCGCAGTCCCAGCTCCCGCTCGGCGTCGAGCGCGCGGCATACTGCGCTAATTGATAGAGGCATTTTGTTGCTCAAGGTCATCGTCGATTTCGACGGTACACTTACAGCGGAAGAGACTCAAGTTGGTGAGCTTGCCGCCATGTCGCTCACGACTCTGGCGACTGAGATCATCGACGCGCCTCGGAAACAACTCGCATCCGAGTACGAGGCGACGCGAGCTCGGTTAATGGCCAGGCCGCAACGTTACTGCTGGGTGGTGAACGGCCTCGTCGCCAGCTACTGCGACGAGGGCGCCTTCATCCTCAATACCACCACGCTGCAGGTGATGTTGCGCGACAATCCCTACTACCTGCGCAGAGTCTCCGAACGTTTTCCGGTCGCAGAGTACGATCCAGTGGTGGATTGCACCAACTACCTCTTCCACCGACATACAGCGGACCTTGGCATCGCCTTCCGTCCGTGTGCTCGTGAGGTGCTGGTGTCGCTGATTGAGCGCCCGGACGTCCATCCAGTGATTCTCACCAACTCGCTCGGCGACAAAGTCCGCCGCCATATCGATGCGCTGGGCCTGCCTGGCGACGTCGCGATTCTGGGTGACACGCGTCAGTATGAGATGGCGCCCGAATGGACGCGGCATTTCGACGTTCCTGGTGTGGGGGAGGCGCAGATCTGGCCCATATCCGATGTTCGCACGATCGACTTGCGTCGACCGGCCTACTACCGCGCGCTGGTCGACGCCCGGTCGGACGGGGCGTCCCTCGCCGTCGTGGCCGACACGTTTTCTCTGCCAGGCGCGCTTCCGCTGATGATGGGCATCCCGTTCTACCTGTGTCGTACGCCCTACACACCCGATTGGTGCGTGGAAGTGGTCGGCGATCACCCGTGCGGCGTGGTGCTCAACGATCTGGCAGAACTCCTTGGTGTACTGTCTCTGTGTTGAGGTTGAGAGCCGGGCCCACTACTGGCCCGGCAGCACCCAGGCGGGGCGGAGCGTTGCATCACCCGACGTGGTCTGCGGTGTCATCTGCTGACTGTATCCACTTATGTCCCCATGTCAGGAGCTTGAGATGCCCGATTTCGTCCCAGGACTGAGGCTCTCGCGTATGTTCTACGAGCAGGCCGTTCGCCCGATTCTTGAACGGCACGCTCCAGGTCTGCGTCACTCGGCGGCGCTGATTGGGCCAGGTTCCGAGGTGTTGGGGTTTGATACACCTCTGTCGATGGATCATTCATGGGGGCCTCGCGTGCAGCTGTTTCTGAACGCGGATGATCTGAACTGCTGGCGGATCCACCTGGAGCAGGCGCTGAGCGCCGATCTGCCGCGGTGTTTCGGTGGTTACTCCACTCACTTCGCGACCACGGATGACGGCGGCGCCTTGTGGATGGCGGAGCCGGAGGATGAGACCCTCCGCCACGGTGTCCAATTCCACACTGTGGCGGCTTGGTTCTGTGACTACCTTGGTTGGGATCCAGGCGCTGATCCGGACTTCACCGACTGGTTGACGTTCCCCGAGCATAGACTGCGCTCCGTGGTCGATGGCTGCGTGTTCCACGACGGACTTGGCGAGCTCGAGCCGCTGCGAGCGCGCCTGAGGTATTATCCTCACGAGGTATGGCTCTATTTGATGGCGGCTCAGTGGCGTCAGATCGCCCAGGAAGAGGCTTTCCTGGGCCGGGCTGGCGAAGTGGGTGACGAACTGGGGTCCCGCCTCATCGCGGCCCGTCTGGTGCGATATGTGATGAGATTGTGCTTCCTCGTGGAACGCACGTATGCACCCTACAGCAAATGGTTTGGCACTGCCTTTGTGCAACTGAGATGTGGCCCACGCCTGCAGCCGATGCTGATTGACGTTCTCGAAGCCCGTGACTGGCGGGAGCGTGAGGCAGCTATGTCTGGCGTCTACGAATTTGTGGTCAAACTGCATAACTCGCTCGGGATCACGCCGGCCCTGGAGGGCGGCGTTTCGCCCTACTTCGACCGTCCCTACCGCGTCATTCACGCCGACCGGTTCGCTGATGCCATCAATGCGACGATGGCGCCGTCCTGCCTTGCCAGGGCGCCTCGCGTGGGCTCGGTCAGCCAGTTTGTGGACTCGACGGACATCTTGGAGAGCCCTCGCTTGTGTCGCAGACTGGTGGGGCTCTATGACTGAAGTCAGGGCACACAATCTGGTTTTTCACGCCGATGAAGCGCGGTACAATGTGTCCGATTGGTGTTGGAGGCAACTGTAATGCCTGGTGGAGGTTTCGGATCGCCGGTGATCACGGTGCCAGGCGCCAGCGGATCTGGATTGGGCCGGGTGACTTGATCCTCGGCAAAGAGCGTCGCCGGGGATGAATGGGTCGAAGGAGAGTGGGCTGTGGTTACAGTAACTGTCTGCGTGGGAAGCTCTTGCACTGTGCGGGGATCCGAGCGACTGGCCGGCACACTGGAGGCGCTGATCGCTCAGGAGCATCTCGCGGATCGTGTTGAGCTGGTGGGTGCGTTCTGCATGGAGCAGTGTTCTATGGGGGTGTCAGTCCGCGTGGGTGAGCAGGTGTACGCTGGCCTGGATCCCGACCAGGCGGAGGAGTTCTTCTACGAGGCCATTCTTCCTCTGTTGGGGGAAGCCAGTTGAGCGCGGGCGTGATCAGCACCAATCCAGCCCGCTGCCGTGACTGCTACCGCTGTGTGCGGCACTGTCCCGTCAAAGCCGTTCGTGTGACCGATGGTCAGGCTCAAGTTGTGCCGGAATTCTGTCTGTTATGTGCCACGTGCGTTCGAGCATGTCCTCAGGCTGCTAAGGTCGTGCGCGAGGATCTACCCGCAGTTCGAGCGGCTATGGCTGCTGGACGCAGAGTAGTGGCTACCGTGGCGCCATCAGCGCCTGCTCACTTCGATATGACTGTCTTCGCCCAGATGGAACGGACGTTGGCGCGCCTAGGCTTCGCCGCCGCCGGCGAGACCGCTGTCGGCGCCGAGATGGTTGGGCAAGCGCACGGCGAGTGGGTGAACGAGACATCCGAGCATTGGCCCGTCATCGCATCGTCATGTCCGGTGGTCGTGAACCTGGTAGAAATGTACTACCCCGAGCTCATTCCACACCTCGCCCCCATCGTCTCGCCGATGGTCGCGCACGGCCGCTATCTGCGTCGGCAATACGGTGAGGATTCGTTTATTGTGTTCATCGGCCCATGCATCGCGAAGAAAGGCGAGATGGACGACCCCATGGTGGCGGGCGTGATCGATGCGGCGCTGACATACACTGAGCTGGATGCATGGATGGCGGAGGCCGGTATCGACCTCGAACCGGCGCCGGCTGAGTACACATCGGCGCGCCCAGCTTTCGCTGCCTCGGAGCATATGGCGCCTGCCGGCGACGGTTACGCCCGTCTATTCCCGGTTGAGGGTGGGTTGGTCGGCACAGCGCGGATGGATACCGATATCCTCTCCAGTCATGTGGTGACCGGGACAGGGATCACGGCGTGCCAGAACGTTCTGGAGGGAGTGCGGTCCGGCTTGCTTGAGGCATGTCTCGTCGAGCTGATGGCGTGCGAGGGAGGGTGCATCAATGGTCCTGCGCTGGCCGATGAGCGCAGCGTCGCAGTGCGACGACAGCGGATCATGGCCTATGCCGCGCATCGCCCGCTGCAGCCTCTCCCGGCCCGCGACACCTGGCCGGATCTGGGGCGTGGATACCGCGACCGCAGCGTTGAGATCCCCACATTCGCCGAGGAGCAGATTCAGGACATGCTGCATCGAGTCGACAAGTACACACCCGATGACGAGCTCAACTGTGGCGCCTGCGGATACGATTCCTGTCGCGAGAAGGCCGTCGCGACATTGCGTGGCATGGCCGAAGCAACGATGTGCATTCCCTACATGCGTTCGCGAGCTGAGTCGCTGACCAACGTGGTGATGGATGTGGCTCCCAACCCAATCATCATTGTTGACCGAAACCTCAAAGTGCAGGACCTGTCCCCATCGGCCGGCCGCGTGTTCGGCGTCAACAGAGCGGCCGTGCGGGGCAGACCGCTGCGCAGCATCATTCCCGTGGTTGACGATTTCCTGGCGGTCCGCGATACGGGTGAGCCGATCTATAACAAGCTTCGTCACGTGCGCGATGGCCTGACGATTGAGCAGACGATTGTCGCGGTGGGGGGCGAGAACTTACTGGTGGCGATCCTGCGCGATGTCACGGAACAGGAACAGAAACGTGAGGAGCTGGATCGACTCCGTGCCGAGACTTTATCCCGTACGCAGGAGGTGATCAACAAGCAGATGCGTGTTGCGCACGAGATCGCCAGTCTATTGGGCGAGACCACAGCCGAGACGAAGGTGCTGCTCACGCACCTCGCCAAGCTTGTCGAGGAATCCAAGGGCGGCGTCTGATGCAGAAGGATTGCGGTATGAGGACCCATCGTGCGGTGGTGCAGCCGTCGCGCCGCGTGACGCAGCACGTTGAGATTGCCTGGGACAGTCTGTCAAAGTCGGGTGAGGAGCTCTGCGGCGACTGGGTCAAGGTTCAGAGTACCCCCGAGAGCCTGATTGTGGTGCTGTCCGATGGTCTGGGAAGCGGCGTCAAGGCGAACATCCTGGCGACTCTGACGGCCGAGATCGCATCCTCGATGCTCGAGCGCGATGAGAGCGTCGATGAGGTGATTGAGACACTGGCTGTGACCTTGCCGGAATGCCACGTGCGTCATCTGGCCTATGCGACGATCGCTATGCTGCAGATCGTCCACGGGCGTACTGCTTACCTTGTCGAGTATGACACGCCGCCGCTGATTCTCGTGCGCGACGGTGAGGTGGTCGATCTGCCGATTTCAGAGCGCACTGTCGCGGGGCGCACCATCAAGGAGGGGCGGTTCCGCCTGCAGATCGGCGATATGCTGGTTATGGTGAGCGATGGATACGTTCACGCCGGGGTGGGTGGTCTCTACCGTATGGGGTGGGGGCGTGACAACATCGCGACGGCAGTCCGCCGGTGGGCCGCTGTACATACCGATGCCCACGAGTTGGTGCGCTCACTGCGACGCACCTGCCTCAAGCTGTATGATGGCACCCCGGGCGACGACGCTACGGCCATCGCGATGGTCGTGCGAGAGGTTCGCCGGGCGACCGTCCTGACAGGGCCGCCCTCCGATCACACGCTGGACGAGCGTGCGGTCCAGGGGCTGATGGCGGCGCCCGGGACCAAGGTGATCTGCGGCGGTACGACGGCGCAGATGGTCGCGCGTATCCTGGGCAAGGATCTGCAAGTGGAGTGGAAACCATCCGCCCAGCGTGCGAGTGCACAGGCGGCGGGCAAGCTCCCACCTGTAGCGCGACTGGACGGTGTGAACTTGGTGACCGAGGGCATTCTCACGCTAAGCGCTGCCGTGGACCGACTGCAGGCCGCCGAGACGGTCCACGAGCTGCCGCCGCAGCAGGATGCGGGGACACGACTGGCCCGCGTCCTGCTGGAGGCCGACGAGATCCACTTCATCGTTGGTGACGCCATCAATCCATTGCAGCTCGCGGACGTTGTCCGCGGCAAACCGATGCGGCAGATCTATCTAGAGCAACTGCTTGACGAACTGCAGCGGCGCGCCAAGCAGGTCACGGTGGAGCATCTCTGAACCGCGCGAGCACGGGTGGGGCGATATCGGTGTGACGGTTTGTGGGTTTGGGTGTACAATGCATCCAATTCTATCAAGGGGGCAAGGGCGAATGGACAAGAGCACGCGGGAGATCAACTGGGGTATTCTGGGGGCAGGTCGCATTGCGGGGACTTTCGCCACAGATCTGAAGAAGCTCGAGGGAGCCCGCCTCCTTGCAGTGGGCTCGCGTTCGCAGGACAAGGCCGGGCAATTCGCGCACGAGTATGGGTGTGAGCGCGCCTACGGCAGCTACGAAGCGCTCATTGCCGATCCTGAAGTGGATGTCATCTACGTCGCGACGCCGCATCCATACCATCTCGAGAACGCGCAGGCGTGTTTGCGGGGCGACAAGGCGGTGCTGTGCGAGAAACCCATGGCGCTCAACGCCGGGCAGGTGCGTGATATGGTCGCATGCGCCCGCGAACGGGGGTTATTCATGATGGAGGCTATGTGGACGCGCTTCCTGCCCGTGACTGCCGAGGTCAGGAAGTGGCTTGCGGCGGGCCGGATCGGGGAGATCCGTCTGTTCACAGCGGATTTTGGTTTCCGGACCGGGTGGAATCCAGAGGGCCGTCTGCTCAACCCGGCGCTGGGTGGTGGCGCGCTCCTTGATGTGGGCGTCTACACAGTGGCCTACGCAGCGATGGTGCTGGGACGATCGCCCGAGACAGTGCAGGCTCAGGCTCACATCGGCGCGACTGGCGTCGATGAGCAATCCGCGCTGTTGCTGGGGTACGATGGAGGGCGACTGGCGGTCCTGTCTTGCGCGGTGCGCACGTCCACACGGCACGGTGCGTATATCGATGGCGCCGCCGGGTCGATCCATATCGATCGCTTCTGGCGCGCGACCTCGGCAACTCTGAGAGTCGAGGACCAGGACCCCGTTACGTTTGAGGCGCCTGCCGGCTATCACTACGAGGCGCAGGAAGTGATGGACTGCCTCCGCGCGGGCGAGCTGGAGAGTCCGCTCATGCCTCTGGATGAATCCATCGCTATTGCCGAGACCTTGGATCGTGCGCGTGCACAGATCGGGCTCCGCTATCCGATGGAATAGGGGAACGCGCGCTCATTCCTCACTTGAACCCGACAAGGAGGCTCGACGCTATGGAATATGGATCCATTCCCGGTGTGGACAAGCGAGTGGCGCGTCTGCTCTTGGGAACGATGATCGTGACGACTGATGACCTGGAGCGGAGTTTCGACCTGCTCGACGGGGTATTTGCCCTGGGAGGCAACGCGTTCGACACGGCGCACGTCTATGCCGGCGGCAAGAGCGAGCGAGGGCTGGGTCTCTGGATGCAGGCCCGAGGCAATCGGGAGCAGGTTGTGATCGTGTCCAAAGGCTGTCATCACAATGCAGACCGCAGCCGTGTGACACCGTTTGACCTGGCGGCCGATCTGCACGATTCGTTGGCGCGACTGCAGACGGACTATGTGGACGTGTATCTGCTTCACCGCGATAACGCGGATTACCCGGTGGGGCCGATTGTGGAGGCCCTCAATGAGCACCACGCGGCGGGACGCGTGCGCGCCTTCGGCGGCTCCAACTGGCGTCACGAGCGAATCGCCGAGGCCAACGCCTACGCTGTGGCACATGGGCTGATCCCGTTCACGGTCAGTAGCCCCAACTACGGCCTGGCAGATCAGGTGAAGGACCCTTGGGGGCCGGGGTGTGTCACGCTAAGCGGACCGGACCACCGCGATGCACGCGCGTGGTACCAGGGGAACCAGATGCCGGTGGTGGCCTACTCCAGCCTGGCCCGCGGTTTCTTCTCCGGCCGAGTCACTCGAGACAACTTCGAGGATGTCAAGGAGACCTTGGACGGGGCCTGCCAGTTAGCCTACTGTCATCCGGTCAACTTCGAGCGACTTGATCGTGCTATCGCGTTGGCCGACGAGCGCGGCGTGACCGTGCCGCAGATCGCGCTGGCGTTCATCATTGGATCACCGCTGAACGTCTTTCCGATCGTCGGCGCCGTGAGCGCTGCTGAGTTTCAACAGAACATCGAGGCCTTCGATCTTGCTCTGACGTCCGCGGAGCGCAAGTGGCTCGATCTGGAGTCGGATTCGCGGTAGTCGGGCTGCCGTAGAAGCCTGGGAGGAGATCGGTGCAATTGCGGGTGGCCGGTGCACAGCTTCCAGTCAGGCTGAACGTCGAAGCCAACGTGGCCGCCATCCTGCGTGGCATCGAATACGCTGAAGCTCAGCGGGCGGATATCCTGCTCACACCAGAGGGGGCGCTGAGTGGCTATACGCCGAACTTCGACCAGGCTGCGGTTGAGCTTGGCCTGCGTCACGTTACGGCAGCGGCACGCGCTGTTGGGATCGGGTTGGCGCTCGGTACGTGCTTTGTCGAGCCCGAAGACGGGGCGTGCTACAATCAGATCCGCTTCTACGATCGTGACGGCGCGTTTCTCGGCTTCCATAGCAAGGTGTTGCGCTGTGGCTCGCTCGACGATCACCCTGAGGGTGAGATCAACGACTATCGTGCCAGCCGACTGAAGACGTTCGTTTTCGAGGGCGTCCGCATCGGTGGCTTGATCTGCAATGATCTTTGGGCCAATCCGGGTTGTACGCCTGTGCCGGATCCGCACTTGACGCAACGGCTGGCGGGGTGGGGCGCCCGTGTGATTTTCCACGCGGTGAACGGCGGGCGTGACGGCAGCGAGTGGTCACAGGTCGCCTGGCAGTACCACGAGTCCAACCTGCGGATGCGCGCCCGAGCCGGCAACCTGTGGATCGTCACCGTCGACAACTGCCACCCGGCGAACTGGCGCTGTTCGGCCCCCAGTGGCGTGATCGATCCACAGGGGGAGTGGGCCTGTCGAACTGGGCCGCAGGGAGAGCAGTACTTTGCCCACACGCTCGACCTGGATGAACGCTAGTCGTTCGGCGCCAATAGAACCTTGATCAGATCGCCCGGCCGGCTCTGAATCGCTTCGTACGCGTCATTGATCGATAGCAGCGGGTAGACGGCCGAGATCAGCGGCTCGACCTGAATCGCGCGTCCTTCGATGGCACACCTGGCTTCATCGAAGTTCCGCCGAGTGTACATGTTCATCCCTGTCAGCTCGAACTCGCGCCAGAGGCTGTTGGGCTGCCATTCCACTGGCTCGGTCGCCACGCCCACGTTGAGGATCCGTCCGCCGCGCCGCACGATCTCCTGCGCCTGAGAGAACGTCCGCGGCGTCGTGGCCGTATCGATCACCACGCGGATGCCGCCCTCGCCGTAGGTGTCTTGCGACCAGGCCACCGGATCGGCCTCTCGCACGTCAATGGTCGCGTCCACGCCCAGCTCGCGCGCCAGCGTGAGCCTTTCCGGCACAATGTCGCTGACGCAGGCAGTTTCTGCGCCGGCCATCCGAACTGCCTGCGCGATCAGGAGGCCGATCGTGCCGGCGCCGATGATCAGCACGGTGTCGCCTTCCCGAACCTGCGCCAGGTCCAACGCGTGCATAGCGCACGCGACGGGCTCGACCATCGCTCCCACGTCAAAGCTCATCCCCGGCGGCATAGGGATCAGGTTGGCCGATGGTACGCGAACGTACTGGGCATAGGCTCCGTCATGCTCGCGGTAGCCGCCGATCGTGTACTGGCTGGCACAGAGATTGTACCTGCCCGAGAGGCAATACGTGCAGTGGCCGCAGGGCACGCCCGGTTCGACGACGCAGGCGTCTCCTACGGCGACGACGGCGACGTCGTCGCCCAAGGCGTAGACCGTGCCCGCAAACTCGTGTCCGAGCACGACAGGCGGTTGGATCGAACTCTGACCGTGGAAGATGTGTAGGTCGGAGCCGCAGATGCCCGAACGCTTCACCTCAAGAATGACCTCGTCGGGCCCGGGGGCGGGAATGGGCGCATCCTCCAGGACGAATCGCTCAGGTTCGGTCAACACTGCTTTCCACATGGAGTACCTCCTCAAGGGGCTTGCGGGGCAGGCGCACGGCTCGCAAGCATTCGGCTATCGTCTTTGGGTCGGGCGGGTTCGCTTCAGCGAGTGATTGGGTCGCCTCCCAAGTCTCTCGGCTTCCTGGAAACCGTATCCATGCTTGCGATGATGGCTTTGCAGGCATATATCGGCGCGCCCATGGCATGGGTTGGCACAGGCCAGGTTGCGACAGCGTGACCGGCGGCGCGCGCGGCGAATCGTGCCGCGTCTGACCTGGTTTCGCGCGCCGCCGCGTGAGAGCCAAGTGAGAGGCCGCGTACCTCTGCGATCCCTAACTCTCGCTCTCCTTGCGCCCAAGCCCTGATTGCCTCTATCGCCTGGCGTGGACGACCGTCCTTCGGGTGCTCGCTTTCGAAGAGCGGGAGAACTCGTTCCGCCTCCTTCGCCGCCAGGAGTGCGAACCGCCTATGATAGCGCGAGTCTCGCTCCATTGACTGATCAGTCGGGGTCTCAGATGCCGTTTCTCTCATTGCCAATCCCGTCCCGGATGACTCCGGCGGCGCTACTATCAGTCGTCAGGTGCTCGACGGTGATGGAAGCCAGCCCGGTGTGAACGTGGTCGTATTGAGGTCGGTGGTATCTTCGGTATTGGCGTCCAGGAGAGCCTGCCGCGGTGTACCTGGACCGCTTGCTCCGGGGCCGGTGACCGAGATGGTTGCGGTGAGGGCGGCGCCACCGGAGGGAGCTACCGCAAAGCTGAGGACGCTCACGCTCAGTGCGATGAGCCTTGCGAGACGAGTCAAACGTTCGCGATTGCTGATCACGGCAGGCCCGTTCGGCACAAGGTAGGGTGTTCCACGACCCAATAGACCACGACAGTCACGCGAGGTATTGCCAGACCTTATGCGTATTCTACAGTGACGTGCCAGACGGCGCAAGCGCGGAATGTCAATCACCGCCCGTGGTGGGCCACCCATGATCGGGTGAAGTGGGCCAGCTGTGTGCGCCCTGATGTGGGCCACTGGAATGAGTGTGGCGACCAATTACGATACTCCCTGTGAGGGAGAGTCAGC
>JAAZAN010000141.1 GCA_012514315.1 Chloroflexota bacterium | reverse complement strand
GAACATAAGCAGTGCCAGATTGGCAGCAGCCACATTATGGCCACTGCAAAGGGGGGCAGACTCATGTGACGGATACCTGTTCGGCTGTACATCAACGACCAGAAAGAGGTCGCCATCGCTGCTGTAGCAATGAGTGCCACGGTCTGCCCAGAGAAGAGACGGCGCGCCAGCGCGTAGGTCAGCGCCAGTGTCAAAGTGCCGAAGGCGCCGGACAGAATGTGACCACTCAGCACATTGAAGCCCAGCGCCGCGTGTACGGCAGCGTGCAAGTAGTGGTAAAGAGGTTCGTGCCCAGATGCGTCAGTGAAGTACAACGGGAATTGTCCCGTCAATGGCTTCCCGGAGATAACGTGGATGTTGATCAACTCGTCATCCCGCCAGCCAGGGGGAACCTCGTTCAACGCACATAGCCGCAGCCCCCAACCCAACAACAGAAGCAGTACCGCGATCCAGAACGCCGTCTTCGGAGAAGCCTTGATCTCGCGGGCTTCCGGTGTCATCAGTGACATCACTGGGTGGCTCGATTCTCTATACGAATTGGCGGGAGCAGGATATGGTCTGCGACCACCCCACCACCCACGTCGATCACAAGGCGCTCCGTGGCTGGATCCGGCTCGATAGGTGTGGGCATATCCCGGGTATAGGCGCCCACAGCCACCGGATACTGACCCGGAGGAACATCGTCCCCGATTTTCAGTGTATGGACTTGCGCGAATATCTCGCCGGGCCGCCAGTTCCAGGCCGGGGCATCCAGCCGATCTTCCTGAGCGATCACCGGAGGGTCGCCTGATGCGGCGATCAGATGGGTGAACAGAACGAACTCCTGCTCGGGATCAGGAACAGCAAGTACCCGCCAGTATATCACGATCGTGAAGTCATCATTGCGACCCACGGTTGTCCCCTCCACGTCATACCCGACCAGCTCGATGACGTCCCCCAATTGAAGCGGGAGACGGAGCAGTTCATATGCATCGTTGGCATCATCCGGCGCGAACGCAGCTAAGCTCCCCGCCACCGCTTGCTGGGAGCTTCTGGAGAGTACGTCCTCAGCCGCATGGGGGCTGTCCCAGGCGTACAGATCAAAGTATGGATTGAGGTCATCCTCCTCAAGTTGGTACGAACGAATCGGCTCCGCGTGATCTGACACGGCCTGACTCAGCGTTGGGTCGCTTATCGGCGCGATAGCCGGTACCACCAGATAGGCTGGCTTGGATGGGAATACGATGGCAGCCCGCCCATCTACCCAGCGCAACGAGAGATCCTGGCGCCGCAACAGCAGGCCCATAGCGTACGGGTCGTGGTATCGCCCTGGATAGATGGATGACACGACCACCACGCTGTTAGGGTCCAGGGCAATTTCGTCCAGCGCTCGAGAGATCTCAAACAGTGTTGTGTGATACGCGACGCGAACGTCGCGATGCCGAGCCCAGACCCCGAAGTAGTCACGATATGACTTCTGGAGAGGCACGATCAGTAGGACAAGGATGACGACTGAGGTAACCCAGGGGAGCGGCTTCAGGTGTTTCAGCAGCGCCATCACAGCGATGGTTGGGAACACATAGATGACAGGCAGGATACCGATAGCACGCGTGCTGCTGGCCGATACGCCCGTGATCAAGCTTGGCGTTATGCCTGCGACCAGCACAATCAGGGCAGATGCGTAGGCAGGGCATCGCCACTTCCATATCGCAATCGCCAGGCCGATATAGAAGAGCATCCCCTCAACCGGCCCCAACCATGCGCGGCCAGGGACATTATAGACCCAAAGATCGTCTCCTTGGAAAGTAAACGATCCCAACGCACTCAGGCTGTTCCTGAGAACGTGCCGTATGTCGCCTGCAGCGAGCAATCGAAGCGGCTCACCCAGTTGGCTGAATCGTTGTTCTGCTTCAGGGTGCAACCGCAGCCATATGAACATCGGCGCGGCCACACACACAGTGACCGCCAGGGCGAGAATCATGCCGCCCCAACGGCGTCTGAAGCGCTCGCGGTCAACCAGCAGCGTGAGAAGGGGTATGGCGAGCAGGAATATCCACGTGATCCGTGCGGCCATATAGGTCCACAACGACGCCCCAGCCAGAATCCCACTGAGTGTGAACCATCCCCATCCTGGATGGTTATGTGAAGCGCCATCGTACGCTCCGCGCCACCAGGCATATAGGGCGCTGACCAGGAACAATGGCATCACGGTAGAACGAAGTCCTTGACGGCTTGTCGAGACGGCCCAGAACGAACAGGCCATCCAGCCGCCGCAGAGTATGGCCTCCCAAGCGCCGAGCGCCCGCCGTACCCACAGCATGCTGACCGCGACGGTGGCCACGCCACACACGGCTGACGTCCAGCGCAGCGCCAGGTAGTCGCCGCGGTTGAAGACACGCATACTAATGGCGGTCAAGTAATCGTACAGCGGTTCGCGTCCATAACCTATGGTTTCATACATTGGACGGGCGCCCTGCACGATAGCCAGAGCATCCTGACCGTGCCCTGCCTCATCATGGGTCAGACCGGGGGGAATGCTGTCGAGTCTCCAGAATCTCAGGAAGATAGCAGTGAGAATGACTGTCAGGACAAGCAGCCATTCCAGCCAGGTCGTCATAGAGAGGGATGAACGATGCCCCAGTTGAGGTTTAATCGTTGCATATCGGGATCTAGCCATAGGTCGCCACGGTGGGACGGGTAGGCGCCCGTCCCAAAAACATCATACCCTAACTCGAATGCTCTGGCAAGCGGCTGGATTTTCGGATCCTGTTGGAGAGTCTGGAATTGCGCAGCATCCGAAGCTGCCCCTGCAGCAGTGCCGTTGAGAATATCTTCTGGCAGGTTGGCATCAGAGGACGCTGTCTCTGAACTAGCAACGCTGCATTTCCAGAACGCTCTTTGAATTAGCGTAGGCGCGCGGAACGACATCGACGAGTCAAGATCGAGTTTCTACAGGATCAATGTAGATTATGAACAGTATCTGTTAAGTGTAGTAATAGTAGTAGAGCGGGGGAGAATGTGGAGAAAGCGACAGCGCAAGTTCCAAGGCCATATATGTGCGGTTGGGGGGAGGGTATAGCCACAGTACTGGGGGGCGCCTGAGTAGTGGCCAAGATAGCAAGTTGAGGAAAACACGGGATAAGTGATGGTTGTTCACATGAGCAACGAGAGGATGTACGGAGATGGCGTCTTTGGGCTGATTCGTGTTGACAACAAACAGCCGGATGAGGATAAGTTATCCCCATTACGGAGGGGTTATCCACAGAAAACCCGTAGTTATCCACAGGGCGGGCAGGCAATGCTTGTTGGCAAAACCCTCGCGCCCCCTATATATGGGATTGGGGAAGCCGGAGAGCCCATTTATGGCCTACATGATCCGGCGCGGAGGAGGCTGTGGAAAAGCGATGAGAACGCTATCGTGCGGGTTCGTAGATGTGTTGTCGGATCGAGAGGACATCACGGCGGACCTCAATGTCCTGTTCGATCATATCGGCAATTCGCTCGCAACCGTAGATGACGGTTGTGTGGTCGCGGCCTCCCAGGAGCGCGCCGATTTCAGGCAACGATGCGTCAGTCTCTTCGCGCATGAGGTACATGGCGATCTGGCGAGGGCGTGCGATGGCCTGACTCCGTCCACGTCCCTGGATTGCGTCGACGTCGATGTCGAAGTGAGTCGCTACTTCGTCGAGGATCTGCCGCAGCGACGGCTTACTAGTCTGAGGGCTCAGGGAGCTTAGTGCAGAGTCCGCCAGCTCAGGCGTGAGAGGTTGGTTGGTGAGTGTGGACAGCGCAATTACCCGGTTGAGAGCCCCCTCTATCTCGCGGATATTGCTCTGTATCCTGCTGGCAATCAGTGTCAAGACTTCATCGGGGAGATGGGCCTTGCAACTAGCGGCCTTCGATCGCAGAATGGCGATCCTCGTCTCAAAATCCGGCGACTGGATATCAGCGATCAATCCCCATTCGAAACGGGAGCGGAGTCGTTCCTCGAGCGTACTCATGGCCTTGGGAATCCTGTCTGAGGAGACAACAATCTGTTTCCCCGTGCCATGTAACGTGTTGAACGTGTGGAAGAACTCTTCTTGGGTGCTTTCCTTGCCAGCAATGAACTGAATGTCATCGACGAGCAGTAGATCGGCTGTCCGGTACTTCTCCCTGAACGCGTCAGTTGTCTGTGTACGGATAGCATCAATGAGATCGTTGGTGAACTCCTCAGATGAGACGTAGATAACGCGGAGCCCTTGTTCCAGATAGGCATGCCCGATTGCATTGAGGAGATGGGTCTTGCCCAGGCCGACGCCGCCGTAGATGAACAACGGATTGTACGCATCTGCGGGGTTCTCTGCTACCGCCACCGACGCTGCGTGCGCCAGGCGATTGTTTGGCCCAACCACGAAATTATCGAAGGTGTATCGAGGATTCAGGTTGGCCACTGTGGGGGCAGCGATCGTTGGAGGAGAAGCCTTGGATGCAGGCAGATTGAGCAAAGAAGTGGATTCTGGAGGTTTGATGTCCTCAGTCCAGACCACGAACTTGATGTCAACAGGCTGCCCTGAGAGGCGGGCGAGGGTTCGCTTAATCGGGCTCTGGAGACGATGTTCAAGCCAGTCCTTGGCGTAGCCGTTCCGAACCGCGACAACAAAGGTGTTGTCCTCGTACTTCATCAGTCTGGAATCACGCAGCCAGGTATCATAGGTGGCCTGCGTCATCTGCATTTGCAGTTCGCCAAGTGCGGCGGACCAGATGTGAGAAGGGTGCTCTGCATTCATAGTGTGATGTGATTGTGACTGACGTGTTCAGTTGCTGCAAAATGAAGTGGTTGACACACTCGCCGTCAACTGGAACGACATCCCAGTGCAAGGACCGGGTGTGTCTTTGGTCCTGGTGAGGTTGCGGATGTGCTAGCAGTAAAACACATCCCCGAGAGCATCTGTATTCTACCATGATGCGCTGCACCAGGTCAAACGTGAAGCGGTATCTGAGCTTAAAAGATGCGGGTTTTTAAGGTGGCCCGAAAAGACGACCATCGGCAGTCAAACTACGGTAACACGAGCCCCAGGATTACCGCTAGATGCACATGGAAGCCCCTAGATGTGGGGTTGGAGTGTGTGATCCCAGTGTTCTCGAGTGTGGTGCGTGTGGACATTCCGTCTGCTCGCCCACTCTCAGAATTGGCCGGCAACCGCAAATCGGAAGGGTTCAGAACGCCAGGAGCGAGAGGGCTCTGGCTGCCAACAATCCAACGCCCCAACCTCCGAGTACATCCGACAGAAAGTGTGCCTGCAGAATCACACGAGAGACCCCAACGCCGATGGTCCATAGCGACAGCACGATTCGACCGTATGAGCTCGAAGTCACCGGCTGGAGGAGAGCGTTCATGCACGCTGTCCTGGCGGCATGACCGGAAGGAAAGGCATGGGGGTCAAACGAAGCGTACAGGCCCACAGTTTCGTTGTTTGGCCGGGGCCGGCGGAAGATAGACTTCAGAATGGTTGTAAGGATGGCGGGCACAAGAGTGCCCACCAGTATTCGCCAACCGACACGTCTGCGACGTGGGTTCCCGATACACATCATCCCAATACTAATACCCAACCAAAGGGGGCTGTCGCCTGAGTGGGCGAGGAGAATGGCCAACCAGCGTACACAGCGCACGGTCTTCAGTCTCCCCAGGGCGGACGATATGATGCGATCTGCCGCGAGTAACGAGCGCACGTCAGTGAGTCCTCAGGTCTCACGCTGAGCCGCGAAACGGCTTTCGATGTCGGCACGCACAATGTCGAGCTGGAATGGCTTGTCGACATCCATCGCGATCTCTGCATGCTCAAACGGAATGACCCGACCGTGGATGCCAAGCACCTGTGAGACACGTTGCTCTGCCTCGCGCAGGGATAGGCGTCCGCGCGCCAGTTTGAGCAGTGTGAAGAGGCCGAATTTGCGCGCCTGCTTCAGAGGGCTCTTGCGTGCATCGGCGAGATCGCGCCACAGTGCAGGGTTTCGTATCTCGAGTCTTGGACTTGCCAGGAGTATGTCCCCACCGGCGAACTCCCCCTCTGCCAGTCGCAGGTAACTGCGATGCGAACCCGGAAAGCGCGACTCCATAACTGATCTTTCGACAATTGGGTAATACAAATCGTGGGTAGTCTGTCTGCATGTGTTGATGAACTGATCGACGATGCCCGGCACGATGGTGGGGATATCGGAGCTGCTCAGGAGAATCTCCTCACACCATGGGATGTGTTCCACCACATATCGGAGGCCGGCCTCATAATTGGCTACCAGCCCGCCTCGGTCATCCAAGTATGTGACCTGGGTTGCGAAGGGCGCTGTGGCATCCGGGTCCATGCCGACAATCACCACACGGTCTATGTAGCGGGATGCGACGAGGTTGTTCACGACGTGCGTGATCATCGGTTGCCCCGCAACCGGGAGAAGCGCCTTGGGCCCACCTTGCGTCAGTGCGGCCAGGGGGTCGTGCTCATTGGGGCTGCAGCCTGCGGTAACGACGGCTGGGATAGGTGGATAGTCTGTCATCATTCGCTCCTGGCGGTT
>JAAZAN010000140.1 GCA_012514315.1 Chloroflexota bacterium | reverse complement strand
GGACGCTGGACGCTCAACAACCTCTCCGGCAGCAATCTGCGAAGCCACTGTGTCAGACAGCAGACGAATGGGCATTCAGTCCCTCCTAAGCATCATTGTAACATACACCATGGGCCGTGCAAGCTGGGCGGCGGCTTCTGGTCGAGATTTGACATTTACCGCCCATTGGGTAACATGACTGCGGCCGTGCTAGACGGGGAACTGGCGGTGCCCTATGCCCGCAATCCGCCATAGCGGGGTTGAATTCCCCTCCGAGGGTTATGACCCCTCGAGACTGCCACCTCGACTGGTGTTGAGGATCGGGTCCTGCGCGGCAGGAACCTTCGAATCCCGTCAGGTCCGGGAGGAAGCAGCGGTAAGGAGTCATTCCTGGGCGCCGCAGGGCAACCTGATCCGAGCTGGTTGAGGATGGCAAGTTGAGGCAGGTACAACTCGACGAGGGGTGCACGGCCATTCATTGGGGAGGCGGCATGCAAGCAGTCTCCCCTGTGCCATCCAGATATATGAACATTTCTGCAACCGATTATCCAGCGCGAAGGCTACACATTCCACGGAGCCTGCAGGCGATCGGCGCCCTGATCTGTGTCCTGGGTACGCTGGCAGCAGGGTATAGAACCACACGCACGCCTGTCACGTTGGTTGTCAACGGTGAGAGGCAGTATCTCCACACGCAACAGGACTCCATCGCGGCACTCCTGCTTGACGCCGGAATCACCCTGGGGGACAAGGATATCGTTACCCCGGCTCTGGACACCCCCATCGAACCGGGTGGTCAGCCAGTTACCGTGTATGTTAAGCGAGCGCGACCTGTTCGGATCAGTACTGACGGGCAGTCGATCCTCATGTACACTCACGCGACCGCCCCCGAAGCCATCCTCACCGAGGCTAAGGTCTCACTGGGGCCCTTCGACGCAATGTCGGTCGAAGGCGACCTGAGAGCGTTGGGACCGGCTTCCATAGACCCCGACCAGGCGCCGCACATCATCGTCCGGCGCGCTGTACCTCTGACTGTACACGATGCTGGGCATACGATCGAGCACTTCACAACGTCAGCAACAGTTGGTGATGCACTCACCGAGCTGGGACTGACTATCTTCCTGGCCGATTACGTTGAACCTGCATTGAATACGCCAGTGAGTGCAGGAATGGAGATATCGATTGATCGGTCAGTTCCCGTTCAAGTAGCGGTAGACGGTCGTTTGCTGCGAACCAGAACTCACCGCCAAGTGGTCGGTGATGTACTGGGAGACCTCGGAATCGTGCTGACTGGCCAGGACTACACAACCCCAACATTGGAGAGCCCGATTGGGGAGGATGAGCTGGTCTATGTCATTCGCGTGACGGAGCGGTTTCTGATTGAACAGGACCCCATCGCATTTGAGTCCATCTGGCAGTCTGATCCTGATCTGGAGATCGATAACCAGCGATTACTACAGGAAGGTGCGCCCGGTATTCTACAGCGTCGCATCCGCGTTCGATATGAGAATGGTGACGAGGTGGCCCGCGCGGTGGAGAACGAGTATGTTGCAGTGCCTCCCACCACGAAGATCATGGGGTACGGGACCAAGATCATCATTCGCACCTTGGACACTCCCTCTGGCCCAGTTGAGTACTGGCGGGTACTCCGCATGCACGCGACATCGTATTCCGCTGGCACATCTGGCACCTCTCCATCGAGCCCATGGTACGGGCGAACCGCGACTGGGCTGCAAATGCGATTCGGCATTGTGGCAGTGGATCCACGGTACATCAATCTCCACAGCGAGGTGTACGTACCTGGCTACGGAGTCGGATACGCCGGTGATACGGGTGGCTCAATCAAGGGGCGCCGGATCGACCTGGGCTATGATGACAGCAACTTGGCTCTTTGGTATCGATGGGTTGACGTGTATCTGCTCACTCCCGTCCCCTCGAATGTCAACTACTTTTTGACGCAGTGACCGCCTGTAATGGACATTCGTGAATTGCTTGCCCAATGGGACATTGAGCCCAATAGGGCGTTGGGGCAGAACTTCCTCTCCGATGCCGGCATACTGGAGAGGATTGTGGCCGCTGCCGACCTGTCCCATTCAGATGTGGTTCTGGAGATCGGTCCAGGGTTGGGCACTCTGACGGAGCGGCTGGCACGGGATGCGGGACGGGTGGTGGCCGTTGAATTGGACCATCATATGAGCGGGGTATTGCAGGAACGACTTCGCAGGTTCAGTAATCTTGACCTGATCGAAGGTGACATTCTAAGTATCGATCCTGGTCGGATCATTCAATCGGTATGGGAGCAGCATCCCCAGTTGCCCAGACGCTACAAAGTCGTCGCCAACCTGCCATATTACATCACATCCGCAGCGATTCGCCAACTACTGGAGGCATCGCCACAGCCAACCCGACTGATCGTGACAGTCCAGCGCGAGGTAGCCGAGCGAATCACGGCATCACCGGGTGATATGAGCGTTCTGGCTGTGAGCGTCCAGTTCTATGGGCGCCCCACTGTGCTCTTTCGCATCAAGGCGGGCAGTTTCCACCCTGCACCTGCCGTTGAATCTGCTGTCGTTCGGATTGATAGCCACCCCGCACCGATCGTTCAGGTACCCGACCGCGAGACGTTCTTCCGTGTCGTGAAGGCAGGCTTCTCGCAGAGACGCAAACAACTCCGCAACACTCTGTCGGCTGGCCTGAGGCGTCCGAGGGAGGACGTGGGGGCGATGCTGAGCGAGCTCGGGATTGATCCACGCCGACGGGCTGAGACGCTTACTATCGCGGAATGGGGCGCTATCGCGTCCGCGGTGGGGCATTGCACGTAAAACCCACCGCGTGAACCGCCCCTGCCACTGAGAGCAGCAGCGCTGAGGCTCGGATATCGTGGCCGTATTCTGCAAGCGAAATGCATCGGGCAGAATCGGCCCAACGTGTGACTGGCTCTCCCCCAACTATGACTCGTCAGGAGTGAAGATCAACTTCGCACACTCTTGCAGACGCTGTGCCCATTCGGGATCAACCCTCTTCGCCCGGAAGTACTCTGCGAGCAGTCCTTGGTCGGCCATGCCTTCAGGCGTCAACTCGCCGAGATGTGGCTGTGTCTGTGGGACCACATCGCGGCGAATCGCGCTCACGAAATACGCCTCGCTTAGGAGACCGCGAACATCACGATCGGGAAGTAAGTCCTCCTGACCAGATCGAAGGGTGAGAATGAGGCGCACGACCGCATCCCGCAGGTCGTGATCTGCGATGATTCGCTGCAAAGTCATCAACGGGCTGGCCTCATCGCGCAGGTCAGCGCATACGGTAACGAATGGCCTGGCAGCCAGCTCGATGAACTCCCAGGTCGTTCTCCCACGAACCAGATTGATCCAGCAGAAGCCCTTCGGCTGTCCTTCCTCATCGAAGCCCATCCGCTCCACACCACCAGAGTAGACAACGGGAGGGTAGGATCCAGCATTGAGATCCTGATGGGTGTGCATATGGCCCAATGCTACATAGTCCCAGATGGTGTTTGCGAGACATGACAGAGCAACCGTTGCATCGCGACCGATCATAGTCCCTTGTTCAGAGCCTGGCTTTGCGCCAGAGACGCTGAAGTGTCCAACAAGCACCGCTGGCATCGCGGGATCGATTCGCCCGGCCAGCGCCTGCACTTCCTCACACATTGCCGACTGCAGACACCGATCCT
>JAAZAN010000139.1 GCA_012514315.1 Chloroflexota bacterium | reverse complement strand
TGGGCAGTCTGCCGATGTGGTCCGAGAGGCGACCCGCGACGACCATCAGCGGGAACTCGGACAGTGACGCAATGGCCCAGAGGCGACTCATCTGCGATGTTGTGTAGTGCAGGTCGTTCACCATATAGTTGGCCCACACAGCGTATACCGCGCCGAACATCAGCGACCATGCGAAGGCTGCTACCAGCAGGGGAGGAAGCGGAAGTGGAGCGCTACCCCCTTCAGCCACTGCCGGTCGGGCTGACGCTCCTCCGGGCGGAGCCCCGCCTGTTGCCTCGAACTCGGAGCTCGGTGACGGCTGTTTCCCCTCTGTGACCCCGAACGCGACAAGGGCTGCTCCTAGCAACAGCCCTGCTGTAACAACGAACACCGCCCGCAAAGACTGCCACTCGGCGATAGTCCCCGCGAAGAACGCCATGGCGCCAAAGCCGAGCGAACACAGGCCACGGAACATGCCGATGTACCGGCCTCTCGCCGAGGACTTCATATCCAGCAGGTCGCCCAGCAACGCCAGGCTGTTCGCGTCGTATCCCGCCTGGGCAACCGCAACCAGGACGTAGAGAGGAAGGAGCGCCCGATAGTCCGGCGCCAATGCCATGAGCCCGTATCCCAACCCCATGACGAGCAGCGATGGGATCAGCACTAGCTTGCGCCGTCCCAGGCGATCTGACACGCGCCCCCACACCGTACTGAAGACAATCAGGGCCAGTGCCGTCGCAGTGCCCAGAAGACCGATAATGACGTAGTCTGCACCCAGCGACTCCGCGTAGAGCGAACTGAGAGGCACCACGATGCCCCGCGATGTGAAGTAGAGGACCGCGGTGGCCGTCATCGCAATCAGGCTCACGCGGGCGGCACGCGGGTACAACGTACCCGCAGACCGTCTCGCGGTCAGTTCCTGCTTAGCGCCAGAGCCGGGCATGCGCTTCGTCAAACCGGTGTAGCCCCGCACGTCGCGCTGCCCGGTAGGCCTCCTGGTATTCATCTGAGGTGACGGGTCGGGCGAGCGGCGTGTCCGCATCAACGCAGTGCCGCGCGTGGTAAGCGGGGCGATACTGCGCCATCAGATTCACATAGGTGTCGATTGAGAGCTCGCGTGCCAGAAATCGCGTCACATCCGTCGTGCCCGCCAGACCTCCTGGCAGCACCAGATGGCGCACCAGCAATCCGCGTCGCGCTAATCCCCTACCGTCGATCTGCAGATCACCCACCTGCTGGTGCATCTCGCGCAGAGCGGCCCGGTTCACGGCCGGATAGTCATCTACACTGGACAGACGTTGGGCGACCTTCGCATCGGAGTACTTCGCATCCGGCATGTAGATATCCACCAGCCCATTCATGAGCTCCAGCGCCTGCGATCCATCGTACCCACCCGTGTTGTAAACGATCGGCGCCATCAGCCCAGCCTGGACGGCGAGAACCAGCGAAGGCACGATGTGCGCGGCCACGTGTGTCGGCGACACCAGGTTGATATTGTGGCAACCTTGTTCCTCAAGCCACAGCATCATCGCTGCCAGATCCCCAGCGGTAACTGGCGAGCCCATTCGGTGCTGGCTGATGTCGTGGTTCTGGCAGTAGACACAGTGCAGGTTGCATCCTGAGAAGAAGATCGTTCCAGAGCCTCGCCAGCCGCGGAGGACGCTCTCTTCACCGTGGTGTGGACCATAGCTGGCCACGTAGACCACATCCGCGATGCGGCAGGGCCCGGAACCCTCGGTTCGATCGATGCCGCAGTCGTTGCCGCACAGATGGCAGTCGTGCACTGCGGCCGCTGCGTGCTTCACCCGATCTGCCAGTCTGCCACCGTTCAGCAGCTCCCGGTACACCGGCCACGCTCTGTCCGAGTGTCCCGAATCCGCTCCAACGTTCATCCGTTGAGGCCCCTCCTCGATCCAACGGCCGAGCCCGCTCCAACGATCACCCGAGCCGCTCGCCCAGGAGAAGATCACGAGTTTCCAAAGGGTTCCTCACTGCCGAAATCAGGCACCAGTAGCTGCGTACTCTCCAGCTCCTGGACGAAGCAGTTTTCCAGACCCAGTTCCAGCGCCCAGTCGATGACACGTTCATATTCCTCATACGTGATCCGGCGACTCAACGCCGGCACTTCGTCGGCCCGGTGCTGTGGCGAGTATTGTGACATGAGACCAACCACCATCTCGGGTGAGAGCGAGGCAAGGAAGGCCAGGCTCGCGCGACTACCCGCCAGATTCTCCGGTAGCACCAGATGGCGCACCAGGAGCCCACGGCGGGCGAGGCCATCGTCGTCCAGCAGCAGGTTCCCAACCTGGCGGAACATCTCGGCTATGGCCCTCCGATTGACGGGTACGTAGTCACTGACAGCCGAACACGCTTCCGCTGCCTCCTCGCTGCTGTACTTGATATCGGGCAGGTAGATGTCGATCAGGCCATCGAGTTCTCGCAACGTGTCAACCGCGTCATAGCCGTTGGTATTGTAGACGACGGGAATGCGCAACCCGCGACCACGCGCAATCGTGATCGCCGAGGCGATCTGCGCGACGACGTGAGACGGCGACACCAGATTCACGTTGTGCGCCCCCCTTTTCTCCACCGACAGCATCTCGTCCGCCAACTCATAGTCGGAGAGATAGCGCACCGCGAGGTTCCCTGTGCCCTGACTGATCTGGTGGTTCTGACAGAACACGCAACGCAGGTTACAGTGTGCGAAGAAGATTGTGCCGGAGCCGTTGGAACCCGAGATCGGCGGCTCTTCGCCGAAATGCAGCCCCACATGCGCCACAGGCGCATCCGCTCCGGTCCGACAGAACCCCAACTGACCTGCAGTGCGATCTACACCACACTGGCGCGGACATAGGTCGCACGCACGTAGCCGCTCCCTCAATGACAACAGACGCCGTTCAGTTCTCCACCCCTGAGTTTCGCTCATTGCATGCATCAACCAGCCTGCTTGGCTACGGATCACGTTGCCGGTGGGCCCAACACGCAAGACGCGGGAAGGGTCCGTACAGGCAGCCACGGTCATCTTCGCCTCGGCAAATCGAGATGAATGATCCGTCAACCCGCACGGGCCGATTCCGACGCTCAGTCACCGCTGACCGGCCGTGCCGAACAGGAAGCATCACGGACCTGCATCAACAACTGCCGACGCCACCGCGGCTAGGAACGGTCCCGCGATGACCTCGGTTGAGTCCGTGGGGCCCGCCCCGATGCGCACCACGACGAGATCCAGCGAAGGGATCACGCAGCATAGATTACAGTTGAATCCCATCGCAGAGAAGGCATCGTGCGGCACGCCATCCCATAGCGCTCCCCCCGTATTCACCCACCACGTGAGCCCGTACCCGGGGTTCATCGGCTGCGACGACTGTGCTGCTATCTCCGTCCACCATGGCGCGATGATCTGTTTGCCAGCCCAGGCGCCGCCACGCACCATCAAGTAGCCAAATCGAGCCAGCTCGCGGGCCGACACGTGAACACCCGAATTCGCGAGCGTATGGCGCCCGTACCGCCCGTCATCCATCCCAATCCGATCCCAGGTCGCAGCCTCTGTGCCTATGGCGGCAAGGACCCGCTCTCCGATGACCTCATCGAGCTCACGTCCGGTAATGTGATAATGCGCCAACGACAGGTGCGCAAAGGCAGGATCAGAGTAATCCCACAGCGTGCCCGGGTCAGCCGCCAGTTTGTCTGCCCATAGCTCTTCCCCCGTCCTCTCGCTTCGGAAGGGACGATGGCCTACGGCCGCCGCAAACTGATTCACGTCCGGATCCACTGGCAGGCCCCCGATTCCTGACGCCTCACCCCGGATGCCCGAACTCATGGAGAGCAGGTGCCGCAGTGTGATGGCTTCCTTCCGCGGGTCACTCAGCGGGCGCCCCTCGGGGATGTGGGAGTAAGCGGGCGTATCCAGGTCTACGGCGGCAGTGTCCCTATGAACGCCATTTCGCACGTCGTCGAACAGCAATCCGTAGGCTGTCCCCGTGAACGACTTACTGCAGGAGTAGATGTTGAACCGGGTGTCCGGTTGAGCGCCGCCCTCGTACCACTCAGCTACCAGGTAACCCTTGCGAACTACGGCTACGGATGATGTGATGCCAAACGCGGCATTCCACGCGCGCGCTGGCCCCAGCGCACCCACATCGATTCCCGCTAGTCTCAGGCTATCATCTTGCTCTTTCGCCAGTCGCCAGCCGCCGCCTGACTCCGGCGGCGGGAAGTAGGCGGATCTGCTGCTGTCGCCGCTCATCTTATCCTCCTTCGCCCGCTGATCGGTCACCGAAGTCACGCAACAAGATGCGGCGTTGAACCCCGGTGCACAGGGCCATTATACCGCCTGATGACGACCTGCGCGAATGCTGTGCACACCGTGCGTCGTTGCCCACGAGACTTACCCGTGGTATACTCTCGAATCTAGATGTTACCGTGCACCTGCAGAGCATCACACGGGAGGCGATACGCGGTGGGCGTGGTTATGGGCAGTGAGCATCGGCTAGGCCGCAATCTGGTGGACGACGCTGATGAGATCGAAGCAGAGGCGCAGGAGCTCGGCTACGTCCTGACGCCGGATCCCGATGAGGTCTCGGACATTGGCGAAGCGACGGGCGAGAACTGGCGCGATTTCCCCGAAATCGCCACCAACAGCCTGTGGATCATCGGATCGCGAGAGCGCACTGGCGCTCACGTTGGCGATTACCATGGCAACTTCGTTCCACAGATCCCGTTCCAGGCTATCCGGCGGTTCACGCGTCCAGGCGAAGTCGTTCTTGACGTCTTTCTGGGCAGTGGCACCTCACTCATCGAGGCTCGTCGGCAGGGGCGGCACGGCATAGGTATCGAACTGATCCCAGCCACCGCCGCCCTGGCCCGCGGTCTAGTTGCATCGGAGGAAAATCCGCGTGGCACGTGGCAGGAGGTGATTGTTGGGGACAGTGCTGAACCCGCGACGACCGAGGAAGTCCGCCGGGTGCTCGGCGGTCGTGGGCGTGACAGCGTGCAACTGATTGTTGCGCATCCGCCCTACCACGACATCATCCGCTTCAGCGACCATCCGGATGATCTCAGCAACGCTCCGACCCTGGAGGCGTTCATTGAGCGGTTCAAGAGCGTATTACGTGCCACGTACGGACTGCTGGAGGACAATCGTTTCCTCGTGGTCGTGATCGGTGACAAGTACCGCAATCGGGAGTGGATACCCCTTGGCTTCTACACGATGCAGGCCGCACAGCAAGTCGGATATCGGCTCAAGAGCATCGTCGTGAAGAACATGGAGGGGAATCGAGCCAAGCGCAATCTGGAGAACCTGTGGCGTCAGCGCGCCTTCCGCGGTAAGTACTACATCTTCAAGCACGAGTACGTGCTCTTCCTTGAGAAACCTGGTCACTCTTAGGGCAGGGCTGCCGGGATCGTCGATTGCGGAGCGCTACCTACCGTGATCACGCGAGAGCACTCCCTCACCCGCCGACCGGTGTCATCGGTCACATTGGTCGGTTCGGGCACATCAGTCAACTGGCTGAGCCCCTCAGGACTCCGGGCCAGGGACTGAACCACGGGAGCGACAGACGGTCCTCAGCCGAACCTATTCGGCGCCCGCACCTTTGCCAACGTAGCCGTCGACAGCACGAACAGCGCCGCGTACAGCGCGAAGATCACCAGGTAGCCCAGTCCCGGCTGCAGCGCGTTGAAGAAGTCGGCCAGCGGCCCCCCGATCCCCGCGCCCACAATCCCGGCGCCAGCGCCGGCGAGGTTGGATATGCCCAGATACCTACCCGCTTCCTCGGCTGGCACGAGGTCGGTGCCCAGCGCCCAGTTGGTCGCCATGAACGTGCCGGCGCCCACCCCGATGATGCATCCGCTCACGATGACCAACGGGATGCTCGTTGAGAAGAGTAGCAGCACGGCGCCACCAGCAGCCACCACACCGGCCAGGGCCACCAGCTTGCGGCGTCCCAGGCGATCAGCCTGACGGCCGCTGATCAATGCCGACGGGATAAGAAACAGCGCTACGACGCCCAAGAGAATCGTGGTCATCGTGGCCGCCTTCGGAATGTGAAGCACGTCGGCAAGGAAGTACTGCGCAAATCCCTGGATCGACCCGACCGCCGCCAAAAACAGCAGCCGGTTCACGACCCACCAGATGAAAGAGGTCTGGCCCCGCGCCTCCCGGCCGATCCCTACCCACGCTCCGAAGTAAACACCGAGGAAGATCGAACCCGCCATAGCAATAAGCCCGGCCAACCCAACGAGCGCAACCTGCATCGCCATCGCCATCTGCTGTTGGACCGCCCAGTTGCCGCTGGTCCGTACGAGCCACACAGCGCCGCGCGTTACGGCTACGAAGATCACGGTGAGTGCGACGAGGCGCAACACCGGCTCCCTGAGTCTCCCGGCAGGCTTCTCCCTGAGCGGCTGCTCGTGGACGAAGACCACAGTGATCAGCATCGTGATGAGGAAGCCAGCCATGATGATGCCGACCGTCACCCAGACCCGCCCCGCATCGACCAGCGGACCGATGCCGATCACCAGGAAGGCCGGGACAAGCTCCAGCACTGCCTTGACTCCGGACGCGCGTCCTCGCTGATCCTCGGGCACCAGATCGGGAATCAGGCCCTGCAGCGCGCCGTGGCCGATATTGGAGGACACCTGAAGCAGCACGACGCCCACCAGGAGCACAGCATACGCCGTCGTGACTCCGAACGTGGACTGGAACAGGCTGTTCCAGCCTGAGCCGATGAACAGCGGCGAAGCCCCGATGACGCCAAGAAACAGGATATTGAACAGCGCCCCCGCGCAGATGTATGGACGGCGTCTCCCCCACCGTGAGGTATTGCGGTCGCTCAGCGATCCTGCGATGGGCTGGACGAGCATCGCGACGGCCAGCCCCACCACCCTCACCTGGGCAAGGTACGTGTTCTTCTGCGCCGCGGGCATGAAAAGCACCACCAGGTAGGGCAGTAGCACCGGGGTGATCACTCCCGAGGCGATGTTCAGTCCCAGCCAGTACAGGTTGATGGTGACAAAGTCGACGCTTCGCAGTCTGCGATTCACGTCCATCACCTCCCGCAAGGATACGCGCGCTAGCAGTACCGGAACGACTCTCAGCGTGGCAGGCGGCCTACCCGACCTGGCCCAGTAAGTGGGGCCGCATACTGCGGACAACGTCGAGCGAGGCCAGCGCCTCCTTGACCGTCAGCTCAAAGATCACTGGTCCGTCGAACTCGGCCGCTGCGAGCCGGTCAAGAAACCGCGCGGTGTCGAGGTCGCCCGCGCCGAGCGGCCGGTGGTCCAGACCGTAACCAATGTGCTGATCGGGGCCCTGCCAGGGCCCGTCGTGTAGATGAACCTCGGCTAGTCTCGGAAGGCAGGCCTCGAGGGCGTCGAACAGATCGATGGGCCCGGAGAACCCCACGAGCACATGACCCACATCCAGACAGATGGACAGATCGAGTTCATCCGCCAGCTCCAGCGTGAGCTCAAACGGGAACTCTATCGTCTCGATGGCCAGTTGCCGGCTCGCGATTCCCGTCTCAGCCAGGATCCGTGACACGCTCGCGCGCGCTGCGGCGTGGAACTGCCGCAGCACGAGTTGGTTCGCTAGTGGGGGCAGCGACATGCGGTAGAACTCAGCTGCGAGCGCGCCTGTGGCGTGGAGCACGAAACACTCTGGCGCCAGCGACTGCGTTGCCTCAATGCAGCCCACCAGCGCCCGCACCGAGCCTTCTCGAACGGGCCCGAGAGGCGTCGAGGGTTCCACTGACCACAACGGGAGATGCACGGTGTAGGCGAGTCCCAGAGCCTCCTTAACGGCAGCTAGCCGGTCCACAGCCTCCTGATCGAACGTGTGTGGCATGAAGAGTACCAGATCGCCGCCCAGCTCGATTAGCCGGAAGCCACGCGCAGCCAGTCCCTCCACCAGGCTTCCGTGATCGAAGCTCGCGATGTGCCGCCCGGTATCCTCCGGCCCCATGCCCGAGGGAATCAGACTGCCAATCTGCATCGCCATAATACCGAATCGCATAGTTGCCCCCTTCCGACAAACGCCCACCATCACACTGCGTGTCAATGGGTGCTCAAGCTGCTCCGGTGACCAAACGCCTGGAGTCGATACGATGCCACATCTGCATCGTCACGCCAACGGTATACGAGGGAGACTGCACTGGATTCACCCGGTCCCAGATACAAGCTCGCTGTGTAGTCCCACGCACACCCTGTTGCGTGCTCTTGGGCAGTGAACGGCATACCTACGACAAGGACGCTCCCGACATGCAGAGACTCGTAGCTGCGCATGGCATACCTGACTGCCCCTCAGACCGATGAGACCGCGGGATTTGAACATCGTCAACCAGTGCCGGGCGCCCGCCGATCACCGCATTTCCTGCCCGCCGGTCACGTTGATTGCCTGACCCGTCATATAGCTGGACTGATCCGACGCGAGGAAGACAACGACGTTGCACACGTCATCATACGTACAGCCCCGCTTCATCGGGACCTGGTCAATGTAGCGCTGCCGCACCTCCGCCTCGGTGATTCCCCACTTCTTGGCGTACTGGGAGTAGAGCGAGTGAACCCACAGCGGTGAATCGAGCAGATTGCCAGGGCAGACCGCGTTAGCGCGAACGCCGTACTCCGCCAACTCGAGGGCAATGCTCTGTGTCAGCCCGATCCCACCGAACTTGCTGGCGGCGTACGCTGAGTTCTTGTAGCTGCCCTTCTTGCCTGACTTCGAGTTAATCTGTATGATCGTCCCACTCATCCGAGGCTTCATAACCCGCGCCGCGTGTTTGGCGCACAGGAAGTAACCGAACAGGTTCACATCGACGACGAAACGCCACTTCGCCGCCGGGAACTCATCCACGGCCTCCGCGACCAGGACACCGGCGTTCGATACCAGGATATCAAGGCGCCCGAGTTCTCGTACGGCACGGTCAATCATCGCCGCCACCTGTTCCTCATCTGTCACGTCGACTTTGATCGCGATCGCCCGAGGCTGTCCCGCTTGATTCGTGCCGTACTCCTCATTGATCGCGGCAGCTGTCGCGATAGCGGCCTCATCATTGATATCGGCGACGACCACACTCGCACCTTCACCCGCAAGCCGCCGGCAAATCGCTTCTCCCAAACCTTGTCCACCGCCCGTCACCACAGCAATCTTGTTGTCCAGTATCCTCATCTCGTCCCCTCGCCCACGTCCTCACCAGATTCCCCATCAGGGGTGAGCCCTGCACCTGCCAGCACGTGAAGGTTCAATCGCGGTACTTCACGTGCATCAAGCCGAGCTAGGGCAGCATCACACGCAGAAGCTCGGCCTCCGCCTCGTTCGTCCATTCGCGCCCCTCATACAGCTTCGCGTACACGCTTGGTAGTCGCTCCTTGAGCTCTGCCAAGGATGTCAGCGGAAGCTCCTTGATGTGTGGGTAGATCACAATCTTGCCCGGGTACGCCGCGTCGTGCACGGCGTGCAGGCCGTCCCACGCCGCTTCGAGTGACCCGATGGCCGCGACCGATCGGTTTGGTGAAAGACGCCCCGCCTCGGCCTCTCGCAGCATGGTGAGCATATCTTCAATCGCCGACGCGCTGTGCCCGATCACTCGCGTATCCCTCAAGTACACGTCACTCAGGTCGATCTCCGCCATCGTCCCACGAGCTACTCCAGCGAAGACGTTCATCACCCCCTGAGGGGCCAGCAGCGTGGCCGAATCCGCGATAACCCGCGCAATCGGCGCCAGTACGACAATGTCATCGAAGCCCGGATCGTTCAGTGCATCCATCTGAGCCGGGTAGGTATCCTTGTTCATCGGGTTAACACAGATGAACTCGATGCCCTTCTCTGCCGCCTGCTTCGCGAAAGACGCACAGAGATCGGCCAGGCGTTCATCACTCACGTCCGAACAGACAACTACCGCAGGACCATCCTCTACCTCAATGGCGTGCTGCACGTGCATACGGCCCATCGGCCCGCCAGCGCCCACGAACAACGCTGTACCCCCCGTCTTCAGCCTCGAGCGCACCGGCAGGTCCCCGTACACTCGCGCGATGTCTGGGCCTGGACCGCCGATGTAGACCCATCGATTGTAGTGGATGCGTCCAACATCCAGCGAGACCTTTCGCGAAAGGGATTCGCTTGCCACCAGCGCGAAGACCCCGAAATCCGCCAGCTTGGGGCTATACTGCTCTACCAGGTCAGGATCGGCCCCCAGCAAGATAATGTCGTCGATGGACTCATCAGGCACCACGCTCGCGTCGTCGGTCTCCATCACCGCCACGCCCAGTTCCTCCGCACGCTCGCGCAACCAGGCGGCGAAGCGCGGGGGTACCTGGGTGAGAATCAGGCTGTCGGGATGTGATGCACTATCGAAGCCTGCGCTGATCGTGTAGGGCAACTCATCATTCACATCAGTTCCCACAACCCAGGCGGTCCCGCCATCCTTCAGCCCGCTACGGTACACGAGCTTGTACGCAGCAATCACACATGCCCAGGGCTCCACCAGCGCGCTTTCCGCGTATCCCGTACCGGGCTTGAGCGGAATCAGGTAGCATCCGTCATCACCGTCCAGCACACGGTGGTCCAACACGTTGAACTGCGAGAGCCCGCCCTGCAGCCGGTAACCGTACGCCATATTGAAGCCCTGCACATTGATCTCTGCCTGGATGATGAACCGATCACCCACGCTGTACTGATCGACAAGATTGGCTCCGACGCCGACCACCGTCATACTAACTTCGTGGCCAAGGACAACGGGCTCCTTCTTCATATCGCGCCCGATGCGGGGATGATCCTCTCCAAGTCGGATGACCTTGATGTCGGAGAAGCAGTGGCCACACGCATCGTGGCGTACCAGAAGCTCATTGGGACCGTACTCAGGCATGAGCACAGCTTCGGGCTTGCCATCGCGTCCCAGACTTTCAAAACCAGCGCCGTAGAGATACCACAGGCGGTTCTCATCCGGAAGCGGGGTTTCGGCTTGACGATACTCCGTCAACTTATCAGACATATGACTCCTCTCATATCTGGCTGTGGACCTCGGACGCGGGCTAGTGCGCACGTCCGAGGTCCACATGTAGTTTCTAACGAGACCAGCGCTCGTGCACCGGGGGGAACTCGGGAAACGCATTGTGCGGCTCAGTCTGGTACCAGTAGGCCATGGAAGCGATGTCGTCGGTCAGGGGCTCGTACTTGCCGTTGGGCCACCAGCCCAATGCCTGGATTGTCACGCGCAGGTCCTGCTTGAATCGAATCGGATCGAGCACGTGCCAGCGATACAGGCCGTGGCGCGGAACCTCTCCCGACTCCCTGCGATACAGTGGGTAGCCAAGGAACGGTGTTGAGTACGTCTCGTCGCCAAAGCCCCACGCGCCACAGAAGTAGTCCTCAGTCCCCGTCCCGCAGATCGTCGGATACTCCTCATCGCCGTCCAGATAGAACTTGATCTCGCCCTCTCCCCACCAACCATTGGATAGCTGAGTCCACGCTAGGAACGTGCCAACGTAGTGCCCTTTGCCTCGCACATTGTCCAGAATAACGTGCTCCGGGCATGCTCGCGTCGTCATTGATCTGCGCCACTGAGCGTGCAGATACGCCGAGTCCTTCGATACTTCGTGAAGCGCATAAGTGATCTGGTAGAAGAACCCCCGGATCGGCTCAGCGTGTTGACTCTCGATCGTGATCAGCGCATGCTCTCTGAACGGCATAGGCCAGTAGGAGTTGAACCCACCTACCGGATTGACTGCGACCATCAGTGAGTTCACGTTGTAGCGCAGTGCGTGCCCATTGCAGAAGAAATCCCCCAGCGGTGCTTCGATCGACGGTGTCTCCTCATTGTCCCAGTAGAACCGCAGGATGGTGTCACGGTACGCGGCGGGATCGACTGTGATCCAGATGTGTTGGATCGTCGCCGGGCCTGTGATGTCCGCAAGAACCGTTGTCGAACCCGGTTCGAGCGTAATGCACGGCCGAACCTTCCACCCCTCTCCCAGCATTGAGGCAGCATCACGCTCAGACGGTATCGCCTTCGCTCCGCCTGCGCGTTCGCCGGTAGGGTTCTCCGCGCAGATGGAGCGTGTCTCTGCCTCAGACAACATCGGAAGTCCACCAAGCCCTGTCAGAAGTGAGCTGATTGTCATCGCCAAACACTCCTTTCACATAGTCGTACTATGTAGTTTGCGACCGAACCGTTCCAAGTTCACACACGAAGCCGATGTCAACAGATGCTGCTGCAACCTTCACATCGGCGCCTGCTTACCCACCTGCCCGTGCCTGACACAGCGTGCTCAGCACCCGGCCCGGCTCCCAGCCATCATCCACACGAGACAGTTGATCTAGCCCCAGTCGATCCGGTGGTACACCCCGTCCCACACTGACGTAGAACGCATTCCGCTCTGGGCGTGACGGTAGGTGCCTGGCGGCCCAAGCGCTTTGGTAACCCAGCCCTGCAGCTCGCTCCAACACTGTATGGCCATATATGAAATAGGATCCATCAATGAACGCCTCGCGCACGGGCCGCAGTTCCAGCGAGTCGAAGTCATCCACGAGTTTCTGCCCAAAGCTATTCATCTCGGTTCCGACGTTCAGCGGCAGGTGAAGGTCCGTTGCCAGGGCCACGACATCGTACAGGTTGCGCACCTTGGCCTCACGGATCGCCGGATCGCTGATGTTCCAGTTGCGGTCGGGCACGATGTTGAGCGCTACCACACCTTTGTCGATGAGCAACTGCAGTAGTTCATCCATCGCCTGTTCGCCCTCGGAGAGGCCGTCCAGCCACGTTGCACAAGGCAACGCCCCGCACGCGACAATGAGTTTGTTGACCTCGTCTACAGTCGGGAACGTGTCTGCCCCAGGTTGCACGTATCCCACACCGCCCCGCTTCATCAGCTTTGCACGGACAGCATTCTGCAGCGCCGCTGGATCTTCGAACAGAATCGAGACCTGATCACGCGACAGTCCCAGCCGATCAGCCCAGAACTGGGCAACATCGTCCAAGATGAGCTCGGCTTTCCGCACGTAGGCCGCAACGATGTGTCGCTCCGTGGGTGTGCCGCCGGGCGCCAGCGGGAGCACGTCTAGATCGTAGTCGATAGTGGCCGGCGCCAGGTGGTTGTTCACTCGCCCAACAATGCTCCGGTTGCGGTCCGCGGCGCGTCGGCGCAGATCTGCAGCGACCTCAGCAACCTGAGCCGGAACGCCACTTGACGTGAATCCAATTCCCATGTGGTACGAGATACCGGGCTCACCGGGTGAGTTCATCTCGCGCGAGGCGAACTCCGGAATGAAGACCCGCGTCTCCATTCCCGCCGCGCCTCGGACACCCAGCATCTCGCAGGCGCTGAGAAACTCTTCCACCCCGTCCAACACGTCGAAGTCAACGATCCCGGCTGCCAGGAATCCCCGCTTCCGGGCCAACCACGCCAGGCCCGCCGGGGAGTATCCGTACGCGTTAAACGAGAAGAAGGTATGACAGTGCATATTGACGACGCCGCTGGAACCTGCCGGCGCCAGCTTGAGATGGCCAGATTCGACGAACTGTGCTAGCTCGCTGAGCGCATTGGCACGCACATCCGCATCGAAGTCGTCCAGACGCGCCTCCAGTTCGGCGATTCGTGACGCATCGCTCATTAGATCCCCCACTCCTTTCTTCGGTACAGCTCATCTGGGCGTGTGTGAATCCGCTCCACCTGCGCTGGCGCCAGGAAGTGCGGCCCGCCCAGCGCGTAGGCGCCCACGAGCACCCGCGCCGCCTTGCAGTACATCGCGTGGATATTGATCACCTCGTCTGGACTCCCGCCCAACGCGATCATCCCATGGTTCTGCATTAGGATCAACTTTGGAGGCTCGCCGTGCCGCTCCAGGAAATCCCGCAGCCCGGCGCGAACTGCACGGGCCAACGGCAGTCCGGGATCGGTGAAGGGTACATAGACCTGATCGATCCCGCAGTACACAATCATGTCGGGAAAGAGCCGTCCGTTGATCGCCTCCTGAACCTTGACCGAACACATGATCGCGTTCACGACCGTCGGATGCGTGTGTCCGACGAAGTTCACGCCGGGCAACTGCAGTGCAAGTGCATGCAGCGGCGTCTCAGTCGATGGCCTCGCGGTTGCGCTGGCGTCGGCCCGTCCGCCCTCCAGTGCAAGCTTGATCTCGTCGTCGCTCAGGTCACCGCCGTCAAGCATCTCCATCATCGGATCGAAACGCACGCTTACATAGCCCTCGCTACCGGCTGTCCCAAGCCGTGCGCCACTCGCCTTCACCCAGAATGTCTCCTCATCCGCGCGGGCGGATGTGTTCCCTTCGCCCAGGATTGCGTAGTCCAGCGTGGGATCGCCAAGCGTGCGCGACATCTCCACTAACTGGGCAAGTACGTCCGTCTGCTGCATTGTCAAAGCCTCCAGTTCAGTTGTTCGAGCGGGAAACGCTATCCAAAGACAGTCCTCATCCGATCGCAGTAATACTGTACGTTCTCCCATTTCGCGTCAGCGGGTATCCGATGGTCCGGGCAGGGGATGTACCCACCCAGATCGACCAGTGGCCGCAGCCGCTCAATCTCCGTGTCGACGGCCCGATAATCACGCGCAAACACGCGCTTATCCATACCGCCCACGCCGCGCAGCTCACGCCCGTATTTCTCCCGCCACGGCTGTATGCTGGCATTCCAGGTCCCCACCTCGATTGGAAACATCGTGTTGACACCGTTCTCGAGCCAGATTGGCACCAGATCATCGATCTTCCCATCGCAGTCCAGTGACACAATGGTCACGCCGTGTGCATTGAGCGCTTCCGTGATCCTGCGATACCACGGCCCGACCTTCTCACGAAACACTCTTGGATTGATAAGCGGGCCACTCTTGAAGCAGATATCCTCCCAGAAGTGGCCAAAGTCGAACTGCGCCCGAGTCTCCATCAGGTACCGGGTGCATTCATAACAGAGCGTCCCCACCGTTTCGATCATCTCATCGAAGAGCGCGGGATCATCCACCTGCAGATACGCCAGGTTGATCATACCGACACGGTCGCGGATCTTCCCGTACAGACTGCCGACGTGCACGCCATATGGCTTGTCCCAGTCCCCGGCCTGCAGATGCGCCGCCCCGCCAGCATCGAAACGCACGCTGTCCCCGTCTATGCGCACATTCGAGTCCGCCACGCGCTCGGGAGCGAACCGCAGCCGCGGGAGATAGATCTCGTCCCATTCCTTGCGCCCTTTGAGCAGATGATCCACCTCGGTAGGAATGGATGTCACCCCTTCCTTCTCCAGAACAATTGCGCCGTCGGCGTTGAGAACCTTGATCGACCCGTCGGGCAGGCGCTCAAGTACCTCCGGCTCGATAGGCGGGCGTAGCCCGGTATCAGGTCCGAAGCAAGTCGACCAGTCGAAGTCGAAGCCCAGGCGTCCGCTGACCTCATCGTCCACGGCATTACCGTCACTCCACCCCGATGCCTCCTCAGCGGTGATATGCCCCTCTTGCGCCCACTTCTCGAGCGTCTCCTGCCAGTAGCCGAAATGCACGATCGGCATGCGGTCATAATCGTCGTAGTTCAGAATTGCCAAGGTCGTCTCTCTGAGATTCATAGATAACCCCTATGATCGCTGTTAGGTGATGTTAGCCAGAGGTCTCGCGATCACGCGCCGGGATACCCGCCACCCGACCCTGTGCCGCCTCCGCGCTCTCGCGCCAGTTTGTCCGGATAGTCGCTTTCGGCATAGGCTGCGAACGGGTCAGGCGCCAGTCCCATCTCAACCCGCACCTCCGCCAGCAACGGACGCACATCCGTCTCGTAAGCATCAGTCAACACGCGGTACGCCCCCAGGACATCCTGGGCGGCACGCCTCTCAGCCAGTGCCTTCCGGTCGATTAGCAGTGCCTTGGCGTAGGCCGCCTGGCAATTCACAACCGACTGCACCATCGCCTCCAGCTTAGGCTCGATGTTGTGGGATTGATCGATCATATACGCCACATTCCTCGCGCATGACGATACCACACTATCCTCATCCCGTTCGGCATCAATCAGTTCATTGTAGATGAGAAACAGCTCAAATGGATTGACCGTCCCTACGATTAGATCGTCGTCCGCGTACTTTCGGCTGTTGAAGTGAAACCCACCTAGCAGGCCTTCATCGAGCAGAATTGCCACGATGTGTTCGACATTCGTCCCCAGAGCATGGTGTCCGGTGTCGACCAGGACCTGCGCCTGGGGGCCTAGCTGCCGCGCGAAGGTCGCGGCGATGCCCCAGTCCGACAGGTCAGTATGGTAGAATGGCGGCTCGAAGAATTTGTACTCGATCAGCATCCGACCGCCCTCTGGCAGCGCCGTGTAGACCTCCTCGAACGCCTGCGCCATGAAGCGCTTCCGTCCTCGGAAGCTGTCCTGCCCCGCGTAGTTCGTCCCGTCGGCGAACCACAGGCTCAGAATGCTGGACCCAGTCGCCCGCATGATCTCGGTACACTCCAGCGCGTGATCAATCGCTTGGCGACGCACATCGGGGTTCGAGTTTGTAAACGACCCGAACTTGTACGCCTCGTCTTGAAACACATTGGGATTGATGGCGCCTATCTGCATACCCAGACTCGCGGCGTACTCACTCAGCGCGGACCAATCGTCAACCATGTCCCAGGGAATGTGTAGCGCGACCGAGGGCGCAATCCCCGTCAGACTCTGCACAAACGCCGCGTCTGCCAGCTTCTCATACACATTGCGCGCCGCCCCGGGCCACCCGAATACCTTGAAGCGCGTCCCGCTGTTGCTATAGCCCCAACTGGGAGTCTCTATACGCTGCGCCCTAAGCGCTACCTTGATCTGATCCACGTCGATCCCACGGGCTGTGAGTGCCTGAGCAAGTTGTTCGTAAGCTTCCTGGTGCTCCATTATCATCGCTCCTCGTCTCTAGTGTATGTTCGACTCACCCATTTCATCACCGGCGAACGCCTGTTGCGACTAACCATAGAACGCGCTCTCGTAGGCCGCTTCATACATCGCCACGATGTTCTGCGCAGGAACGCCCGCCTGGATATTGTGTACGCTGTTGAAGACGTAGCCGCCACCCGGCTTGAACGTCTCGACATTGGCCTTGACAGCCGCACGAACCTCATCGGCTGAAGCGAACGGCAGGACGTGCTGTGAATCGATACCTCCACCCCAGAAGACGAGGCGGTTGCCGAAGCGCCGCTTCAGCTCTCCGGGCGCCATCCCGGGTGTACTGATCTGCACTGGGTTGAGAATGTCGACCCCCATGTCGATCAGGTCAGGGATGTACTCGGTGCAGTCACCGCAGGTATGATACCAGATCTTCGCATCAGTGCCCTGCTTCACCGCCTCGATCACACGCCGCTGCCGCGGGCGCACCACCCGACGGTAGAACACCGGCGAGAAAAGCGGTCCATACTGGCCGGCCAAGTCGTCGCCGATCATCACCACGTCCAGCAGATCGCCGACCTCGCCCAGGTAGCCCCTCATCCAGTCGACCCAGTACTGGGCCGTCCGGTCAATAAGTGCTTCGCAGAAGGCCGGATTCTCCACCATATCCATGAACCAGCGTTCCAGCCCGCGCATATACCAGCAGGTCTCATAGGTCACACCACAGATCCCGCTGGACAGGGCGTATGGCGTCCATTCCC
>JAAZAN010000138.1 GCA_012514315.1 Chloroflexota bacterium | reverse complement strand
TCCCGTCGACTCGCCCCCTTCTGGTTCCCCCGCTGCTTGTGCATTCGGCGTATCATCTATGCAATTATCGCTCGATGCATCCGATTCTACCACATTGCCGCTCGCTCGTCAACAGCGGTCGCCCCCGATCACACTCGGAACACGCGGATGGCGGCCTGTGCCTGAACCGGACAGTGGTTCTCGCAGATACCGCATCCGATGCACAGTTCCGGATGCGTGTGGGGACGCTGGATGACTATCTCGGCCCCCCCATCGCTGGTGACTGTGACTTCCTCCAGCCAGATAGCCTTCTCAGGCACGGGGCACATCTCCTCGCACACAATGCACGGAATTCCCTGAGCCCAGGGCAGGCACCGGTTGCGGTCCACCATCGCGCTTCCCAGAACAGCCTGGCGTTTGCTGACCAGATCCAGTGGCGGGATGGCGCCCGAGGGACATACTTGACCGCACGCATTGCAGCCATAGTCGCACTGTCCAAGCCGTGGCACAAGGCGAGGTGTACCCATACCCTCGGCCCCGGCTTCAAACAGCACGGGCTGCAGGCCGGCAGTTGGGCAGACCCGCATACACTGACTGCACCGCAGACAACGTGCCAGAAATCCAGCCTCATCCTGAGCGCCCGGTGGGCGCAGTAAGTGTGGGTCTGGATGCTTGGCCGCTGGTACGGTTCGCAGCAGCGCCACGCCGGCTGCACCTCCCAGCAGGGCCGCCAGAACCTGGCGACGAGACGGGTCGTATTCTTGAACAGGGGCGGGGCGTAGATGCTGTCGGAACGCGATACTTCTGTCGGGGCATGTCACGAGGCAATCCAGGCAGACGATACACTCCGATGGGACGATGCGCAGTTCGGGGTCAGTCTCGATCGCGCCGACCGGGCAGGTCGCGACACAGCGCTTGCAGCCACGACATGCTGGTTTGACGGTCGGACGCAGGAGTGAGATCTTCGAGACCAGACCAAGCAGTGCGCCCAGAGGACACAGGTAACGGCACCAGAAGCGATCGGCCAGTGCGTTGGCTGCGATCATCCCGGCCAACATCAACGCGATGAGAATGCTCATGCTGAAGACGGGTTGGATGACTGGAAGAACGGGTCCCCGCAAAACTCCCTCGATCCAGTTGATGGCGGGACGTGTGAATGCCACGGGATAGAGCGCTCGCTCAACTGAGGTGATCGCAAGATTCAACGCGGGCAGAACCGCGGTTGTCATAGTGCGCGTGAGCAGCGTCAACGGATCGAGGATCAGCAGCGATAGGCTCCCGAACATGGCCATCGCGATTATCAGCAGTAGCAGCACGTTCTTGACGGTCCGCCAGTGCGGCGGAATAGCCCTGACGTTCCGGCGGGCTGCCGTAATACGGAACCATTGCAGCAGCGTGCCAAGCGGGCACAGCCATCCGCACCAGACCCGGCCGAAGAGCACGGTGAGAACCACTGTGAGGAGCGCCAAAGAAAGGCGCGCGATCCATGTGCGGCTGGCGATTGACGCACTGAGCGCTGTCAATGGATCGAGTCTAAAGAACAGGTCGGCCAGTGGAAACGCAGTGCGGCGCTGAAGTGCGGCAAATACCAGGTAGAGGTAGGCTGCAAATACTGCAATCTGCGCACCTTGCCTCACTCGCCGCAGCCGTGACCAATAGCGTGTCTGGTTCATAGAATCGCTCCGCTAGGTCGACGCGCTCCCTGACTGGGGTCTGGAGTGGCTTCTTCGACCTGCGTGTGTCTGTCGTGTCATTGTTGGTTGTGACGACATGCCGAATCCTGCACTCATCGGTCCGGTCGAGCGCATTCTACACACTGATTTCCTCGATCTTGATCTGGCTCAAGTCGAGTGTGCCCAGACCCATCTCAGCCTGCGCCCTCACATAATCGATGTCGCTGCCTGTCAGGCCGAATAGGGTGGCCGCCCAAGCATCGGCTGCGACCATGTCGTGGCTTGCGATGATCGTGTTCGTCAGTTGTACATCGTCCAGGTTGCCACCGGTCGGGCCGTGTGCGACAAGAATACGTACGGCATCGATGACCGTCAATGTGGGACGAATTCGACTGGCTAGATCGGCGATGCGCTGACCTAGATTGCGGTGCATCTGGTTGGCATTCTCAATGACGCCCAGGAAGTTCTTGCCACCCAATGTCAGCCGGGCCAAAGAGTGATGTTTGGCGATGGGCACGTTGATCAGTACGTCGGCGTCCAATATGTCCTGGTAGATCTTCCACGCAGCAAGGTCTCGGCCCTCCGGGATGTCTGTCTCGACGTACTTCACCGGACTCATGATCTCCATCTGACCGCCCGCTTCCTGAACTGCCTCGGCAATCCCACTGATTGCATAGGCTGCCTCTGGCGCACCTCCGAATGGTTTGTCCATCACCCTGACTCGTCGCGCTCCCGCACCCAGACAGAGACGCACCAGAGTGGCGACCACGGTGGGATTGGTCGTGACCGCATATTCCGGTGCATGATAGCTCACACAAATGTTGGGCTTGATGATGACATCGTCACCCGAGTGGACGAACCGCTCAATACCTCCAAGTGCTGCCATCGCTGCCTGGGTGATGCCGGTCGGATCCTGCCCGCGCGCGACGGCCAGATAGGGCCTGTCGCTGTGCGCAGCTGATGGCTGATCGCGATCGATCGACTCGCCCTCTGGCGAACTATCGTCGCTGCCGACAGCGTCCGCTGCAGTTGCATCGGGACTGGGCTGCTGCATGGGTTCGGGCGTCTCCACGCGTGTCAGCTCTGCAGTGGGTGGGAGAGGCGATGGCTCTGTCGGTCCCCCCGTGATGGGCGCGGAGGACTGTGGAATACGTTGACATCCGGTGAGTAGGGCCGCTGCACCCAGTTTGATCAGCGTCCGCCGTGAGAGCAGACGTCCCTTTGGGTCATTATCTTGATTGATTGGTATCTCTTTCATCACTCACATCCATCTCAGTTGTCCCCTATAACGCTGGCGAAGAAACTGTCTGCTGGACTGGATAACGCATCTTGCATCTTCTGGAATACCGACTGAGCATCGTTGAACGGCCAGTCCTCGGGCAGCAGAACTGCAGGCAACCTTGGATCACCGGCAACGACCTGAGCGAACTCACAGTAGCTGCACAGACAGGAACAGAAACACTGCTCGGCGTCCAGATTTCCACACGCATGGTGATGCAGAACCGATCGGTAGCGGGTCACGTATTCCAGGTACGACTTGGCGACAGTCTCTAGTTGTGGCCAGGCACGCCGAACCAGGCTGGTGAGATCGCTGGGCCCCTGATGTCGAGCTCGAAACACTTCTACGACCCCTTTCGAATGCAGATCGTACCAGACACTGCCCACTTTGGGCATCACATCCGACGGTGATATCCAGATGCCGGGTGCGATGGTTCCAAAGCCCTGTCCGCGCAGCAACCTCCGGAGGCCGTTTCTGCGTTCGCGATGACGTTCAGGAACGCTATACACCACAATCGTCCAATACTGGTCCCAACCATCCTTCATCTTCCACAGATGGGGATCGTTGTAGGATTGCGCCAATCGCAATCCATCTTCCGTCAAACTGTAGTAGCTGCGACGTCCCTCCTTGCGGCTGTGCAGGAGCCCGTTTTGTTTCACTCTCGAGACAAGTGTCCGTACACATCCTGGACTGAACTCGAGTGCCTCCATGATGCGGATCAGCCCGTCCATGGGCAGTTCTGCGTCGGGTGGATCTACGTATCGCCCGAAGATAGCGAGCAGAATAGTCTGAGACGACCTGCGAGCATCGCGGCTCATCATACCTACATGCCAAAGAATGGGGTGAATATATAACGATTAGAATCCGATCGTCAGGATCATGCTATGTATTATATCCCGGGGCTCAGCGAGTGCAACCTGCGACGGATGTCCGCGGAGCGTCGGCCTACCCTGTCCGGGTCATGTAGGATATAATACCATCATCAGTCGTATGGTGAGCAGTGTGGGAGTCGGAACGCAGAAAGGGCAGTGAGATGAATGATCTGGTTGAACTGTATGAGAGGCCATCCGAGATAAGCTACATGTTGGCGGGATGGCATCAGTGGGCAGATGCGGGGAGTGTCTCATCGGGCCTGCCGCAGTATCTGATCCGGCACCTGCATGCCAGGAAGATCGGTGCGATCAAGCCCGATGGATTCTACCTCTTCCAGATTCCAGCCACCCATCATCTGCTGAGACCAGTCGTGAAGCTGAAGGACGGTTATCGGCAGGAGCTGAGTGGGAGGCAGAACGAGATCCACTACGCGGGCGATAGATTCGCTATCTTCATCGGAGAGGAACCGCATCAGAAGGAGGATGAATACGCAGCGGCCTTCCTGGATATGGTCGAGGAGTTGGGCGTCAAGCGGGTGGTGATTGCTGGAGGCGTGAACGGCCCTGTGCCGTACGACAAGAACCGTGAGTTCTCTTGTGTCTACAGCCTGCCGAGCATGCGGGAGGATCTCGGCCGGTACGCGGTGCGCTTCTCGAATTACGAGGGAGGTTCCACCATTGGCGCCTACCTTGCCCACAAGGCTGAGGAACGCAATATCGAAGTCGCTGTCTTCTATGCGATGGTGCCTTCATACCAGTTCGCTGATGCCTCTGCTATGGCGCGTGTCATGTCGATGGACGATGACTTCAAAGCCTGGTATGATCTCATGAGACGGGTCAATTACATGTTCGGCCTGGATATCGACATCTCCGACCTGGAACGTAAGGGTAAGGCGCTGGCGGCGACGTGGCGTACCGAGCTGCAGCAACTTGGTGAGTTGTCGGATCTCGAGGTTCAGGAATATCTGGATGAGGTCAGCCGGGACTTTGCTGAGACCACATTCGAACCGTTGAGCTCGGCCTGGGAGGATGCTATCGAGGACCTGTTTGGAGAATCCTGATTCTCCTCGATCGAAGGCGGAGAGGGACGGCACACTGCGCAACTGCGACTCGCGCGTCTCGGTCGACTGTGCTCAGGCTGTGTATGATGGTGTACAGCTAACGGGATGAGCGATTTTGGAGGGCTGCCGCCAATCGACGGGCTATGTTGTCCACGGTCCTCAGTCCGATCTCATCACTGGCTGCCCGTCCCACTATGGCAGCGCCCGAATGGCTGAATGGTGGACCATCGGAGATAGCGAGCATATCCTGCTGCAGGAAGAACGTGTGCATACACTGGAGGGTCAGCTCCTGACCCCCATTGCGGAATCCGCCGCAGGCGATACCGGCCCCCACCCGGCCACTGAGCTGAAATGTGCCGCCCACGCGGAACAGTACACAGCGATCCATCAGCACCTTCATCTGGCCGCTGACCAACCCCATGTAGACGGGCGATGCCAGAATCAGGCCATCGCAGTGTCGAATTGCGTCGTAAATGACGCCCATATCGTCTTCGTGGACGCACGCGCCACTCTGGCACGTGAAGCATCCGTTGCAGGGAACAACGTGTTTGTCGGCCAGGGAGATGAACGTTGTCTGGATGCCTGCCTGTTCGACGATCTCCAAGGCGCGCTGCAGCGCATAGGCTGTATTTCCGTTGCGATGTGGGCTTCCGCAGATACCAAGTACGTTCATGGGGCTCCTTGTAGTGATATCGGCATGCCGTGCCAATAACTGATTTGCCAGATAGTCTGCCCCAAACTTTATATCGGAACGAGCTTTTGTCAATCCGCTCACACGGACCGAACCAGGGGCGCCTCTGTCCTTGCAGTTGAAGTGACAAACAGCCGATAGGGAAGTAGAATGGTGCGAGATCGCAATGGTGGACGAACAATGGCCAAAGTCCTGTTATCGGACGTGAGGAGGGTATGATGGAACTCGTGTTGTCCGCGATTGCTTCCGGTGGGCTGGTTGGCGCCAGCGACCAGTACCTGTGTCTGCTGCTTCTATCGATCGCCTCGAAGACCGGGCTCGTGACGCTGACCTCGCAGATGGGCTTTATGGGCTCGTGGTGGTTCATGGCCATCGTCGCCGTCTTTTGGCTACTCACCCTGGCGCCGGCCTATGCGTCCCTTCTGTCCCCGGGCGTTGTCAATGTGATCAATACGATTGTGAGGTTTCTCAGTGGTTTTGTCGTGCCGGTTTCGGGTGCTCTGATGACCCTGGCCTCGGTCGGCGCGATCGCTGAGATGCATCCGGAACTCCATGATATCCTGCAGACGCTCCGCATTTTCGATCCCGATGGATTCGGCGTCGGTGAGGTCGGGTGGCTGGTGGCGGGTGGTGGCGCCGTAGCCGCGTCCGTGCTGACAGGCGCTAAGTTTCTGGCCAAGCCAGCGATCAGCGCAGCGACTGGAACGACAGGGACCGTGTCTGCGCCGGTGTACGCCACCCTCGAGAACATAGCATCGGTGGTCCTTATGGTGCTCCTGTACGTATTGAGCCGGATTGATCCGCGGCTGCTCGTGGGGCTATTGATCCTTCTGGTTCTGCTTTTCTTGGGCGCTGCGGCCTACGCTATCTACACACTATGGCGTCTTGGAAAGGGAGTCGGCAGGGTTATCCGCCTGATCGAGACGCGTCCCAAGGCTGGACTATCGGTGGTGGCTGAGTTTCTTGTTTGGGGCGCCGGCTGGCTGATCTGGGCCAGGTGGAACCGTGGGATTATCCGGGCCGCGTTCTGGGCGCTCTGGATCGTGGCGATCATCGTGCTCATTCCGGCAATCAGCGCTGCGCTGGTCGCAGTCCCATTTGTGGCTTCCGCAGTCCTCCTGGTTGGCGAGGCGTTGACCACAGCGGTTGGGCTGTTCATCGGCATGCGATCCGCGCGCTTACTTCTGCAGTCACTCGAGAGCGGGTCCATCAGTGAAGCCGATACTGTATCAGCCTCAGCACTGTCTGGTTGATCGATATGGCGATCAGCCCAGATGGGGGTTCACTGATTTCCTCCCCTATGGTATAGTGGTAGCAGTTGACAAACCATTGTGGAAGGAGACGGCCCATGAAGAGCTATCGCAAAGAACTCTGGCACACCATACCGACGCGTCGTGCGTTCATCAACATCACCTCGCAGGTGGAGGAGTGCCTGCGTGAGAGCGGCATCCGGGAAGGGCTTTGCCTGGTGAATGCCATGCACATTACGGCCAGCGTGTTCATCAACGATGATGAACACGGGCTACATCAGGACTACGAGGACTGGCTGGAGCAACTGGCGCCGCACGAACCCATCGGCCGGTATCGCCATAACCTTACAGGCGAGGACAACGGCGATGCCCACCTCAAGCGCCAGGTCATGGGGCGCGAGGTGGTCGTCGCGGTCACTGGCGGGCGACTCGACTTCGGGCCATGGGAACAGATATTCTACGGCGAATTCGACGGCCGGCGCAGAAAGCGCGTGCTGGTCAAGATCATCGGCGAATGATCCGTGTCCCTGACAGGTCGCGTCCTATGCCTGGGGTGAGATGTGTCGCCGCGCGCCCCATCTGGGAGCTGGCGCTCTTGCTGACGCTCTCTGTCTCCCTGGCGTCGTGTTCACCGGGTGCCATCGCGCCGGTGGATACAACCCTGCCTACGCAATCCACGGTGACCTTGACATCCGTCACACCATCCGGTCAGCCCACGCTGACCGCAAGCGCCACGTGGGTTCCGGCCGCCGACTTCCCGACCCAGACACCCGTCCCGGAGACGCCGACTGCACCCGCCTCGTCTCCACCGGCGCCTCCATCTCTCGCCGATCGGAGCAAGCTGGGGATCCACGGCATCTGGCCGAACCATATCCTGGATTTCACCCAGGCGCTGGCGGACGCAGGCGCGCCGTTCAGAATCATCAAGGCTGTGGACGATCTGAGTTGGCTCAAGGAGGTGAGACGCATCAGTCCGGAGACGATCACCGTGGGGCGTCTCACCCACTATCATGAGAGCGCGGCCCTAATCCATGACCCGGGAACGGACCTGGACTGGTATGCCGCGGTCCTGATGGAACCGATCCTGGAGCGGATCCAGGACGACCCCTCTCTCGGACAGGCCGTGGATTACTGGGAATTGACGAATGAGCCGCTGGGCGGCGGTGTGTCAGCGGATGCATACGTGCGGCTGGCACAGGTGACCATGCTGTGCATGGAGATTGCCGAGGCCAATGGGCTGAAACTGGCCATCTTCGGCTTCAACGCGGGCACGCCGGAATGGAGCGATATGTTGGCCATCCTGGACACGGGTGTTTTCGGGCGGGCTAAGGCAGGTGATCATATCCTCGCTGTGCATGAAGGCGTCTTTGGCAATGATCCCATCGATAAGTGGTGGAACGTCCACTTCGTGGATGGGGAGGGCAATCCGACTACCGAGGATACCGGTGTGACCGCGCCCGGCGGCTGGATTCCCGGTGCACCGGTCGTTGCAGAGGCCGGCGCATTGTGCCTTCGCTATCGCTTCCTCTACCAGCTACTCGGCGAGCAGGGCGCGGTCATTCCCCTGTTTGTGAGCGAGTTCTACGCCGGCGGTGGCTACGACCCAGCAAGCAAGGCTGATGTCATCGCCCGTATGCGATGGTACGATGAGCAGGTTAGCGCGGATGACTATGTGTTGGGGTTTGCGCCCTTCACTCTGGGACCGACGCCCGACTGGAACGGCCAGGACTACGAGCAGTTCTACGCCGGGGAGGATGGCCTGGTGACCTACGCGATCGCCCGGGCAACCAGCGTACCCTCTCCCTAGCCGCGGAGGGCGCGCCACATCCGTGAAGCCGTGATTCGCGCGGCTACTTCCTCTTGCGGGGGAACCAGGGCAAAAACGCGCTCGTTGTCTCGATGTACTCCTTGTACTGGGGCTTGGTCTCCGTGAGTGTCTTCTCCAACAGAGCTACGCCGGAAACCCGCAGCAGCAGTAGGGTCATCATAACTGGGCTGAACACGGTCCAATACGCCCCGGCCGCGAGCGCAAAAAGATAGTAGCTCCACCACTGGGTTGCGTCGCCAAAGTAGTTGGGGTGGCGCGTGTAGCGCCAGACACCGCTGTCCAGGACCTTTCCCCTGTTGGCGGGGTTGGCCTTGAAGCGGGTCATCTGCAGGTCGCCGACGGACTCGAAGAAGAACCCGATTCCCCACAGGACGATTCCAATCACATCGACCACCGTCAGTCTCGCCGGCGTTGAGCTGATCTGTGCGCCCAGGAGAGGTATGGAGATAATCCACATCAGCACGCCTTGTAGCAGGAACGTCTGAAAGTAGCTGTACCACCACCACTTGCTGCCTGCGTCTTCACGGAACTTGCGATAGCGAAAATCCTCAGGCTTGCCCCAGTTGCGGTAGAGGATATAGCCGCCCAGCCGTAATCCCCAGACGGTGACCAAGATTGCGACGATCCACTTGCGTATGGAAAATCCGTCCGGGGTCAGCGCGAAGTAGATCCAGCCGGTCAGCACGAACCCTGGCCCCCAGAAGATGTCCACGATGCTCGAGTTTCTCAGGATGAGGCTGACGATCCAGATCAGGGTCATCAGTCCAACGATGGCGAGTGCTGCAATACCATACACTTGTAGAAACGACATTCCATCACCCCCTTGAACTCAGTCTGTCGGCTAGATCAACGAGAGTCTTGAGAGATGCCGCTGCCGAAATGGCTGCCTGGCAATGCATCCACTGCTCAGTATAGGCTGCTTGGTCGGCAAGTCAATGCCCGCTGTTCTACCTGTGCCCTCTGCGGTGCAGAGCGTTAACTCGAGCACGAATCCGTCGATCCTTTGCGAACCCGTTGACAACCGGGGTATGTGGGATATCATTCTCGCATACCGGATGGTGAGTGAGGTCATATGGCGGGAATGGGGAGAGGGCGCGAGATTGTAGAAGAACTGCGCACAGTGATGGGAGGGCGCAGCCATCTTATCGATGCGCTCGTGCCGCCTGTTATCTTTGCAGTGGCCAACGCCATAGTGGGATTCAGGTATGCTGCAGGGGTGGCGTTGGCGCTCGCCCTGCTGTTCACAGGATGGCGTATAGCGAAGCGACACCCGGTAGCGTATGCCATTGCTGGGTTGGCTGGCGTCGGTATCGCTGTTTTGTTGGCGTGGTTGCTTCAGCGTGCTGAGGGTTACTTTCTTCCCGATATCATCGGTGGGGCTGCGACCGTGCTGGTGTGTCTGGTCAGTGTGGCGGTGCGGCGCCCTCTGGTGGCATTGACGAGTCACATCGTGCGCGGCTGGCCGCTGGGCTGGTATTGGCACGCCCGGGTCCGTCCAGCCTACAGCGAGGTGACCGGGTTCTGGACGCTCTTTTTCGCCGCCAAGCTGGCAGTACAGATCGCGCTCTTCTTGGGCGCATCCGCAACGGTTATTGCCGGGGTCAATATTGTCCTGGGATGGCCGGCTACGATCGTGCTCTTAGTCGCGAGCTATCTGTACGGAACGTGGCGCCTGAGACAACTCGCAGGTCCCAGCGTCCAGGAGTATGTGGCGGCTGCGGCGCCCCCTTGGAGCGGCCAGGAGCGGGGCTTCTAGCCCCCCAGTGGATCTGGTCGGAGCAGCAGCCTGACGTACTGAGCCCGCGTATAGGCCCATGGGTCGTGGCTCTGTTCCTGGCTCAGCTTGCCCCGGAACTCCGCCAGCTCTCCGTATCCTTTGCGATCCATCCAATCATCCAGCTCATCTACCATCGTGCCCAGGTGGACGATCTGGTTCTTGTATAGCGTACTGGCTACCTGAACGCAGGTAGCGCCTGCCAGAATGAGCTTGACGACATCCAGGCCGGTGAAAACACCGGTGTTGCAGCAGATATCTCCGGTCAGACGTCCGTATAGTAGGCCCGTGAACCGCAGAGATAAGCCGTAGTCGCCTTCCTCGCTGAGATTGAGTGGGAACGCTGGCTCCTCTCGCTCCGGATCGATGTCGGGCTGGAAGAATCGGTTAAAGAGCACGAAGCCGGCTGCTCCGGCTTCCTTAAGGCGGTGAATGACGTGTAGCGGATTGGTGTAGAAAGCGCTTAGCTTCACGCTGACCGGGATCGATACAGCCTGAGCGACCTCCCGGACAATAGCAACCTGTTCCGCCTCAATGGTCGCTGCCTCCACGCCGAACTCCGTCGGCGTGGCGTAGAAGTTCAGCTCAAGGCCATCGACGCCGGTATCGGCAAGCTGAATCGCATAGTCGATCCACGTCTCTCGGTGAACGGCGTTCAGGCTGGCGAAGACGGGGATGCCGGCCCTCCGTTTGGCCTTCTTGACGTACAGGAGGTGCTCTTTGGGCCCCCCGTGCTCGAGCTCTGGAAAGACACGGATCATCTCTGGATGCAGGTTGTCGAACGCGGTCAGGTCCTCCTCGAACTGCATCCGCTCCAACTCGATTTCCTCTTCAAACAGTGAGTTGATCACGATCGCTCCAGCGCCGACGCGCTCCAACTGCTGGATGGTGTCCAGGCTTGACGTGAGGGAACTGGCGGCTGCGACGATCGGGTTCCGCAACTCGACGCCCATGTAGGTGGTACCAAGATTCGCCATCGGAACACTCCTTCTATATTTCCGGATAGCAGCGGTGTGATGTGCGGCGTGGCCTTGGGATACGGTGATGCGTCACTTCTGCGTGTACTCGATCAGCATCTATCATATATTACTGGATTCCCGCCATTTGCACCAACCGCAACCTCAATCTGGACAGCCCAGCAGGCGTCTCGCCACGTGCGCGGGAGGCAGACGGACAGCCTCCAAATCCCATGCCTGGCGCAGCGAGTCCAGCTCATCCTGGGTGATCGGCAGGGCCAGGCCACAAGCCAGTACGTTGGCATAGGCCTCTGCATAGCCTGCGGGTGCGGCTTCATGCTGCCGTTCCTGCATCATCAACCCGTAGATATCGACATGGACAGGACAGGATTCGTGACACCGCCAACACGATGAACACAGCCACACGGAGTAGTTGCGAGCATCGGGGTCCTTCAGGAACGTGACGATCGCGTGACCACCTAAGCGCTCGACCGGACATACCTCGACGCAGGCGCCACATCGAATACACTCGTCGGGGTGCTTCATAGCCACTCGCCTTCCCGGAGCCCGAGTTTCGATTCGGGCAGTCCCATCGCGAGTCCGAGAACTTGCGGTAACAACAGCGTTTTCTGTCGCAGGTCGGGTTGGCCCCGGATCACGGCGTGCTGGAAATGCCGCAACAGCAGGTGACAGTTGCCGCACGCGTACACCAGTGCGTCCACCCCGTGAACAGCCTCTAGCTTCCTGCGGCCCGCTGCCAGCGACAGTTTGCGGTCGGACAGGTAGAGCGTTGCACCGCAACACTCATCTTCACTGCCATATTCAACGATCTCCGCTCCTGTCGCCTCGATCAGTTGCCGCATCACCTGCGGATGCATCGGGTCATCGAAAGCCATCGTCTGACCGGGCCGAAAAACCTGGCATGGGTTGTTCAGCGCGACTCGCAGCATCAACGGACGCACAATCCGGTCGCGTAGCTCCTGCTCGTGATCCGCGAGGACGCGCAGCAGGTGATACACCTCAATGTGACCGGGCGCCGATAACCCCAGTGGCTCGAGACGGCGAGCGGCCTCGGCCGACGTCTCGGGTGTCGCCAGCAACTGAGCCGCACGGGTGAGCGCGTTGGTGCAACTGCCACATAACGTGACGACTGTGTCGTGGCCGAGATGGCCGGCCCGCGCCAGATTGTAGATGCTCAGGTAGACCCAGTCCGCGGTAAAGGACTCTGCAATGGGACCGCCGCAGCAGACTGTCTCGGGTACGATCTCCAGCTCAATCCCCAGAGCGTTGAGAACGCTCCTGGCGGCCCGCTCATATTCGGGTATGCGTTGCTGGATGAGGCAACCGGGATAGAAGGCCAGCCTGGACACTCTAGCTCCTGGGATAGCCGCCGCACTCGATAGCCGTCTCAAACATGGCCACCACATTCTCCGGCGGCACGTTGGCCTGGATATTGTGGACCTGGCAGAATACAAACCCGCCGCCGGGAGCAAATACGTCGATGAGGTGACGGACGTGGTCGCGAATCTCCTGAGTGTCTGCGAATGGCAACACATGCTGAGTATCCGCACCGCCGCCCCAGAACACAACGTCTTGGCCAAAATCGTGCTTCAGACGGGCCGGGTCCATATCCACGGCCGAGACCTGCACGGGATTCAGTATATCCACCCCGGCCTCGATCAGATCGGGTATGAGCTTGTAGATACTCCCGCACGTGTGGAGAAAGACGAACAGGTCGCTATGCTTCTTCACATAGTCGTAGATCTGGCGGTGAGCGGGCTTGATAAACCTCCGATACATAGCTGGTGAGAGCTGCGGCCCTTGTTGGGTGCCCAGATCGTCGCCCATCTGGATGATCTGTATGGTATCCCCGACCGCATCCAGATATCGTGATAGATTCTCGAGATGGTGGTCAACGAGTTTCTGAATCAGCGCGTCCGCCAACTTCGGTTCGAGCGCCAGATCGATCATGAAGCGATCCCACCCCCGCAGTCCTTGCCCCGATTCGAGGATATTGCCCCCAAACTCGCCCATGATGGCTCTGTCGGTCGTTTCCGATAACCGTCTTGCCGCGCTGCGGAGCCAGTCGAGCTCGCTATCCGAGATGACGGATAGCTCGTAGTTCTCGATCTCCTCGGCCGTCGTAGCCTCGGCCAGCGGATGATCAACGCCGTCGAAGTAGAGTCCACCTGCAGGCATCCGTGACGTCATGACGCCCTCACTGTTCAGCACCACCCAATCTCCCCGTTCATTCCGGATTGGATCGAATCCATCCGGCACAATGGCCGGGGACCCGTCGGGCAAAACCCAGGGCTTCCATCTCGGGTTGTCTGTGTCGAGCCCCCAGGAAGGCCGTGGGAGTGGGACGACATCGACGTGGAACCGATCCAGAACAGTTGGCTCGGGAAGCGCCAGTTGCTGCATCAGATCGAACATCTTCGTCTGGCCGTCCGTGAGGCCCAGATAGGCTTTGAGACGATTGTAGGCCACCGCCATAATACCTGTGGAACGCATTCCGCCGAGGTCGATAGGGATGTGGTCGGGTTCCCGATGCTGCAAAGAGGCCAGGACGCGCTCCCGAGGGCTGATCGTCGTCATTGTTGATCCTCCGAGAAGAATTCGAGCTCCAGCATCTCGCAGAGCGCGTGGTAGCATTGAATGTGCAGTTCCTGAACCCGGTCGGTACGGTCCGCAGGCACGCGAACAGCGATGTCCGAGACCTCCACCAGCCGCCCCCCATCACAGCCTGTCAGACCGACGACGGTTAATCCGAGGGCGCGTGCCGTTTGGGCAGCGTATGCCACATTGCGGGCATTGCCGCTCGTGCTGATGCCCAGAAAGACATCCCCGGGTCTGGCCCTAGCGACCAGTTCCTGGGCCAGATTCACGTCTCGATCTGGCATATCATTGGCTACTGCGCTGGATAGGGAGGGGTTGATGCCCAGCACGACGGCCCGCAGCCCGGGCTCGAGGTTGCGGACGAGGAGCTCTCCGTCAGGCTGTGACAGCAAACGATCGCGCAGACGATCGGGGAGTATGCGCCGGTGTGCGTATGATTTCAGCATCTCCCCCGAGATGTGGAGCGCATCCGCCATGCTTCCCCCGTTGCCTGCCAGGAACAGCGTTCCTCCACAGCGCAGACTGTCCGCGATCACACGGTAGGCCGTCGTCAGTGTGTGGAGCAGATCCGTCTGTTCGCCGGGCTTCGTCTGGAGTGAGGGTGATCTGCTGACCAGTGCGTCCAGGACGCCGTGTGTGTCCGGCAATTGCGGCTCTGGCGCTCCGTAATGAACGTCCGCTCGGTCAAGCTGGGAGATGATCCGGTGGTACAGGTTGGGGATCGTGACTTGGTGATCACCCACGATATGGTATCCTTGTCCTCCCATCGCCGTCGGGCGGTTAATGATGTTCTTGCGTGGACGGTAATAGTAGACGGGCTCCTGTTTGCTTACGGGACTATGATAATCCGGACCAAGCGATATCAGATCGAAGTTGGCGGTCGTGATCTTCTCGACGACATAGCCCAGATTGCGCACGATCGTTAGCGCTTTCAGGAATACCTCGGGGCCTGTGACCGCGGAGCCAAAATTCAGGAACACCCCGTTGTTGAGCTGACTCACTGATGCGACGAAGAGCCGGAAGTCCGTGCCACTGGTTGCGCCGAGCGCGGCGAAATTGGCGTCCGGATGTTGGTGAATGATGTCTGTGCCAACTGTAGCGTGAATGGTGGCCGGGATGCCCAGCGTGTACGCGTTGTACAGGACGCTTATCTCACGGTGGGGAAACCGTGCCTCATTCTCGGCAATGAAGCGTCCCAGAGCTGTCCCATAGCCCAACCCATCGCGGGCGCCGCTCTGAATCGCCCGATGCATCAGACTGCCGGTCTCCTCGGCCATGCCGAATGTGCCGTCCTCCAGACCACGGGGCACATCCTCACTTGTCTCACCGATCAATGCCAGCTCGAAGTCGTGTATGGAGACAGCCCCGTTTCCGGCCACGTGAGTCACGATGCCGCGTTCCATTAGGTCGATCAATATGCGCGACAGGCCTGACTTGATCACGTGGGCTCCCATCATCCAGATGACTGGGCGCGCCGCGCGCCGCGCCGCAATAATGTGCTCAACCACCACGTCCAGATCTGTGCCCTCGAATCGTGGGGGCGCTTTGTCAGGCGCGATCAGATCGGTCAATTTGACCAGGTTGGGGCGTTCTGCGATGGGATATGTCTTGACATACGAAAGATCGATGGGCTGCATGGGTCTTGTCCTATGGTCCAGGCTATGAGTAGCAGGCTGCTGACGAGAAAGTGCGCGGCTTGACGGCCACAATTAGCTGCCGATCCGGCTTCGTGTCGGCCGGAACCGCACCAGGTCCGAGACTCACACGTCGTGTTGGCTATGCGGGGCGGTCTCCCAGGCGGACCAGTATCAAACCCACACCTACCGCGACGATACTGAGGCTCACTCCGATCCACTGAAGTGGGCCGAATCCACTCCACTGGCCGGCATCCACCAGATCTACACCTACCATCAAGATCACGGTGATCAGGCCGATGGCGATGATGGCAATGCCAAGCTGTCGTTTGGTCACCATAGTGCGGCATTATAGCACGGCGGATTGCCTCTGCAACCTTGATGGTCCAGATGCGTATAGACATCAGATAGATAACAAGTTGAATGTCAGTTTGGGGGAAGGTGCAATGGATCTGGAGGCTGGAAATGGAATTAGCACAGGGGCATCCTCTGTGTCCAAGTCCGAAAAGATGGCTCCGGCCGACGAGTGGACGACGGCCATGTTGGCTCACGCCAGCATATTTCTCACGGTCATCTTTTCGGCAGCTGGGGGTATTGGTGCTCTGATCGGTCCAGTCGTCGCCCTGGCCATCTACTTCGGATACCGCGAGAAGTCGCGGTTCGTGGCTTTTCACGCTCTGCAGAGTTGCGTCTATCAGGCTGTGGGCTTGCTGCTATACCTGGGATTTGTCGCCGTGGGTGGAGGGGCGATCGCATTGGCGTGGACGATCAGTGGCCTGTTAGCGGCGCTGCTAATCGGCCTGATTCTCATGCCGGGTGCGCTCTTGCTCACCCTGGTCGTGGTTCTGCTGATGGGGGGTCTGCCACTTGTTTGGTTGGGCTATGGACTGTACGGCGCCTATCAGGTGTACCAGGGCCGTGATTTCCGATATCGAGCAATTGGGGACTGGATCGCCAGGGAGGTGAGGTTCTGATGCACGAGCGAGATCCGTTCATCGCGCTGTTGCTGGAGGTGGTTGGCGGGTTCTTTGGGTTTCTTGGGATTGGCTGGATCTACGCGGGCAGACCCGCGATGGGTATATGCCTTCTCGTCGGCTATTGGCTGCTGGACTGGGCCCTGGGTCTTGCTCTGGCTATCGGGACCCTGGGGCTCTGGTGTTTCATCTGGCCAGCTCAGAACCTGGTCCTCGGTGCGCTCTCTGGTTATCTCGCGTACCGATGGATGACGCGCACTGAGTAGGGTGCGCGTGATACTCAGCCGCTCTGAACGGAGGCTCGATTGTTTGGAGCGGCTGAGTTGTAAGTCTGTCGTTCGCCGGCAGATCAGTCTACCTGCTGATGTCACCGCACTACAGGGCGCGGAACCGATTGTGTGGATCCGACGCAACGTCCTTGACAGAGACGGCGCAACGAAACCCGACGTTAGTGAAGAAGAGAAAGTCCCCGTCGAGGCGGGTCGTGCACCGCGCGCGATCCAGATCGTTCTGCCACGATCCACCCCTAAGGACTCGCCACCCACCTGCCTCCTGGCTTTCACGCCCGTCATCGGCGTCGTACGGATACGGTCGAAACAAAGTGCTGGTCCACTCCCAGACGTTGCCTACCATATCGCTGATCCCGTAGGGGCTATCTCCCGCAGGAGAATACCTTCCCACTGGAGCGGTGCCGGTGGCGCCGCTGTCGCGAGTATGGCACAGGTTGGCGATGAACTCATTGCCCCACGGCCAGCGCCGCCCATCGTCGCCGCGTGCCGCGCGCTCCCATTCCGCTTCACTGGGGAGTCGCTTGCCTGCCCAGGCCGCGTAGGCTCTGGCGTCCTCCCACTTCACCAACACGACTGGATGTCGCTCCTTACCGGCTGGGGGCATCCGGGTATCGGGGTTCCAGTTGTATTCGGCGAACTCAGCCCAATCGACGTGGTAGCAGGGCGCCGGATGTCCGGTCTCGTCAATGAACCGCTTGTATATCTCGTTGGTTACAGGATAGCGATCGATGTAGAACGCCTCGACTTGGACGATGTGCGCAGGCCCCTCATTCGGCCGGTTCTCATCGCTCCCCATCTTCAGGGCTCCTGCTGACACAAGAACCATTTCCTGATTATCGCTGTTCCAGATGATCTGCTGAGGAAGCTGGGTGTCCGGCGGCTTGCTGGTTTCCACAGGCATCGTTGATCCCTCTCTCTTTGTTTGTATGCTCCACTGCTCCTGGCGCTTAACTCAACAAAATGGTACTGACCTCATTTCACAGGCGCTATGTCGTATCCCAATGTACATCCGCCCAGCCATAGATGATCCCCAGGGCTCAATAGTTCCGCCTGGCCGATTTGAACGGCGGATCCGTTGAGCCGGGTACCGCTGGCGCTCCCCAGATCCTCCGCGTAGTGTCGGCCATTTCGCACCACGATCCGAGTGTGACGCCGCGCCACCCCTTGCGCGATGGGACCTTCACGGCCCAGATCGATGTCGGGGACAAGGCCCACAGCGCGATCGTTTCTGCCGATCACGACTAACCCCGATGACGGCAGGAAGTGTCGGTGACCTGTGGCCGTCACGACAACGTAGGCCCTGAACGAGACTCCCAACGAAGCGGGCGGAATGTCGGGTAGAGCTTCGTAGACGAAATCACACTGTCCCAGGGTCACGCGGTCGCCGGGCGTCAGGTGTACTCTCTGACCCATCCGAAGTCGTCGCCAGTTGATCATCGTGCCGCTCGTACTTCCGATGTCCTCGATTTCGTGCTGCCCATCGCGGGCGATGATCCGCACGTGGCGACGCGATATCTGATATCCCATACGATTGAGGTAATTCAGGTCCACATCGGGAGTTGCCTGAACCAGTGGATCGAACCGGCCCAACACGACCTCGCCGCATACTGGAAGCGCGATGCGGCGCAGTCCTGTCTGGGGAGACAATCCATAGCGAGTGGCATTCTTCCTCAGCCCACTAGTCTCGGATTGCCAGTCAGGTTGTGGATCGGTCTCATAGCTCTCGAAGTCTGAGCTCCTGGCACTCTGATGGGACCAGGTACGACGCTCTGGGGGCGAATCTGGTGTGAGTTCAGCCTCAGTCCAGACACGGCTGCGCAGCAAACAGCTGGCCTGCAGCATATCCCACATCTGCACGGTGTCTGTACTGGCCTCGAATGCGCTCCGCATAAGCAGCTTGACGCTATGAGAGTTGCCGCTCTGTTCGATACAGCATTCGCGAATCTGTCTCGGACACTCCCGACACTTGAATGCCATAGGCCACTCCCCTGTCTCAAGCTGCAATTGTAGGGACCGCGCCAATCTGCGTTGTGGCTACTGTGTGCGGGCGAGATATCCAGTACTGTTGGGGTGGAGTTCTCGTACAGGGTCTTCCGACCAAATCTGCTTTCCGTTCGATGCGGGCCAATGAATCGGGAGCTATTATACCATGGTATACTCTCCATATCACGTGGCGAATGCAGCTGGCGACCGGATGTTGCAAAGCGGATTGGCTGCTATAATGATTCATATGAAAAGGGGTTTTTCTCTCCTGATTGGGCTCGTCATCCTACTGAGCCTTGCCCGAGCGACGAGCGCTGGCCCAGTGTGTCGCGCCCACGGAAGGTTGACTGGCTGCGACGCGACGCATACTGACGTGGCGTGGTGGCCGTCTTGGATGCAACCTGGAGATGTGCCGATCGCGCCGCCTGCAGGGATCGTCGATCCCGCCCTCGCGCGTGCCATTGCCGAAGCCTCATCGGCCGACTACATTCCCGTCGTCATTGTCCTGCGCGAGCAGGCCGACTTGCGTCCCTTCACCAGAAGTCAGGTTGTGGGTCTCCATCAGCGAGAGGATGTCGTTGCAGCATTGCGTGCACGAAGTGAGACCAGTCAGATCCCATTGAAGGCCTACCTGGATGGCGCGAAGGGGGCAGGATTGGTCGAATCGTACTCCTCGTTCTGGATTTTCAACGGGATGGCGGCGCGTGCTCAAGCGGCGTGGGTCAGATCCCTCGCGGCACATCCGGCGGTTGGCGTTGTCTATCTGGATCAGGCCCGCAACTGGCTGACCGGATCTGACGCGACTTTCGTTGCGGATCATCCCTGCCTTGCGTCGGAAGACGTCGACGACTCATCTGTAACGCCCGCATGGGGTGTCACGCGGATACGCGCCGATCAAGTCTGGGACTCCTTGGGGATCTCCGGCGCCGGCGCTGTTGTAGCGGGGATGGACTCGGGTGTCGACTGGAATCACCCAGCTCTGCAGACCAACTATCGTGGGTATGCTGGCCATGGGCTGGTGACCCATCACGCCAACTGGTTCGACGCGGTGAATGGGTCCCTCTATCCCACAGACGACAACGGGCACGGCACGCACACGCTGGGGACTGCCGTGGGTCAGGTCGGAATCGGCGTCGCCCCGGACGCCCGCTGGATTGCTGTCAAAGTGCTGAACAGCAACGGGGTCGGGTACGATAGCTGGATCCACGCCGGCTTTCAGTGGCTGCTGGCGCCAGGCGGCGATCCAGCCAATGCCCCCGATGTCGTGAACTGTTCCTGGGGCAGTGACATCGGAGCGCTGACGGTGTTCCAGGATGATCTCATTGCCCTGCGCGCGGCAGGGATCGTGCCTATCTTCTCCTCGGGAAACGCCGGTCCCGCGTCAGGTACAGTGGGATCACCGGCATCCTTGCCGCAAGCTCTCGCAGTCGGAGCGCTCGATGAGAATGATGCCGTGGCCACGTTCTCCAGTCGAGGGCCCTCACCGTGGGATGAGATCCGCCCGCATGTGACTGCGCCCGGTGTGAATATACGCTCCAGCCTGCCGGGTGGCGTATATGGGCAGTCTAATGGAACATCGATGGCTGCACCACACGTGTCGGGAATCGTGGCGCTGTTGCGAGCGATCAGTCCCACACTGACCGTTCCTCAGGCGACGTTCGTTGTGACCAGCACCGCAGTACAGATCGGCGAGGTCGTCCCCAACAACGATACAGGCTGGGGGCGCGCCGATGCACTCAACGCGGCCATAGCGCTTCTGACGCCGGGGTTTCTCGTGGGCAGGGTCATGGACGCGGATGCGGCGCCGATACCGTCCAGCGTTGTGACGGCCGTGTCGCGCGACGGTACACGCAGAGGGCAGGTTGCCGTGGAACCCGATGGCAGGTACGCTCTGACCCTGATGCCGGATACGTATGATGTGACTGCTTCGGCCTTCGGGTATGCAGCTTCCTCCGCCCTTGCGAGGATGGTGGCAGCGGGTGAATCCGTGACCGAGGATTTCCAGCTCACGGCGTTGCCCGCAGGTACGCTGAACATCGCCATCAACGAGGCCCTGACGGAACGTCCGATCACTGCGACGGTTCGTGTTCTGGACACTCCCATCGAGATGATCACGAGCAGCGTGGCGGTCTCCCTTCCAGTCAACCACTACACTATCCAGGCCGCACGCCTGGGCTATCGCCTGATTACAGCGACGACTCAGATCGTTGCGGGCGAAGCAACTACGTTGACCCTCGCGCTGCCCCCTGCGCCGTCGATCGTATTGGTCGATAGTGGTCCCTGGTACTACCGGAGTCAGATTGCCTACTTTCGCCAAGCCCTCGATGATCTCGCTTTCGTGTATGATGAGTGGCCGATCCAGCGATTGCCCGATGATGTGCCGTCCGCCAGCGCCCTCACACCCTACGATATCGTCGTGTGGAGTGCGCCGGAGGATGCTCCCGGCTACATTGGCGCCAGCAGTGCGATCACGGGCTATCTATCATCCGGTGGCCGGTTGTTCTTGAGCGGTCAGGATATTGGCTATTTCGACGACGGAGACGGCGGCTACGCCCCGTACTACCGCCAGTACCTCAAGGCTGGATTGTCGAACGACACATCGGGGGTTTGGACCCTCAAAGGCTTGCCTGGGGAGATCTACGCAGGGCTAGCGTTTACCATTGCGGGAACGGGTGGCGCCAACAACCAGCATTACCCCGATGAGATCTTCGTCACGGACCGTGATAGCGCCTCGTCGGTGCTGAGTTATTCGGGGGGAGGTCTTGGCGGTCTCGCTGCGAGCACGTGCCTGGACTATCGCTCCGTGTATCTCTCTTTTGGCTTGGAGGCAATCACCGACCGGTCGGCTCGTGGGGAAGTGATGGATCGAGCGCTGGCTTGGCTGATGGATCATCCACCTGGCGCAGGGCTCGATCTAAATCCGGTGGTTGATACGCAGATTGGGCTGCCCGGCTCCCCGATTACCCACACCGTGCGCCTCCGGAACACCGGTCAGTCGGGTGGCGTTGAGACGTTCCAGGCCTCTATCGAGAGCACGGGCTGGAATGCCCAGATTGCCCCATCCTCACTGACGCTTGCACCGTGCACATCCGCCACGTTGCGCGTAACTGTCACTGCGCCGATATCTGCAGGCTGGCACGCGCGCAACGTCGTGACGCTGACGGCGACCGCTTTGTCGTCCCCCACCCTCCAGCAAACCGCCGTTTTGACCAGCAAGACGCCCGCGCCGATCCTTCTGGTGGATGATGATCGCTGGTATGAACAGGTGGACAGCTACGAGCACGCGATGCGCGTAGCAGGGCTGAATTACGATCTGTGGCAGACGTGCACGGCCATAGGTTCCTGCGACGACAACAGCCCGCCTCTGGATGTCCTGAGGCTCTACCCCATCGTGATCTGGTGGACGGGCTACGACTGGTACCGCCCGGTGACGCAGGCTGAACGAATGGCCCTCGAAGCCTACATCGCCTCAGGCGGCCGGCTGTTCCTCTCCTCACAGGACTTCCTCTATTTCCATGGAGATTCGCTGCTGAGTACAGCGTATTTCGGTGTCCTGGGCTATGTCCAGGATATCACGCCTACTCTGATATACGGTGTCTCAGAGAACCGCATTGGTCAGGGATTCGGGCCTTGGGAACTGAGATATCCGTCGGGTTACCAAAACTGGTCCGATGGGGTGGACCCTCAGCCAGGGGCGGAGATCGCCTTCCGCGATGGCGAGAGGCGTGGTCTGCAGATTGTCCGACGAGGGCCCAACTATGCCACGGCGTTTCTGTCATTCCCGTTCGAGGCGCTGCCCGCTCTGAACCGTGCCGACGTGATGCGTCAGAACGTGGGATGGCTGTCCTGGCTTGGCGGCGCCACGTTTGAGCCTGACCGTGGCGCCGCATCGCCCGGCGAGGTTCTGACCTATACACTGGTTGCGCGCAACGATGGTGCGGCGATGGTGAGTGTTTCGCTGTCGAACACCCTGCCCGTGGGCCTGGTGATTCTACCCGACAGTATTCTGGGAGGCGCTGAGTATGATGCGGTGTCCCATTGTATGACTTGGGATGGCGAGCTCCATCCTGGAGCGGTGCGCCGCTTCAGCTACCAGGCCGTCGTTTCCGAGACGATTCCCTCAGGATCTGCCATCTCCAATGTTGTGCTGATCCACCTCAGGGACCACGGGATTCGGTTCTCCAGAACAGCTGCCGTGAATGTCGGGACGCCAGATCTCGCGGGGTCTTCCCTGCGATTCACACCGTCCACAGTCCACACCAGTGGCGAGGTAACGGGTACGCTGACGTTGATCAATACAGGACCAGGTACGGCCATATCCGCTACGGCCGTTGTCTCACCGCCTGTAGGTACTGAGATTGTGGTCGGTTCGCTGCGGAGTTCAGTGGGGGCGGCGTCGCTGATCAACAACACCCTGCTCTGGGAGGGTACGCTCATGCCCCAAGTGCTGGTGACTGTGACGTGCCGGCTCACGTTGCCGGGCGGGGTGCAGACACGGACACTGTACAGTGTTGCCTTTATCCACGATGGCCAGGGCGGGGCCTGGGAACGACCTGTGTGGTTGAAAGTTCGCCCCTGGCGCCGCTATTTCCCTGCGGTGCTCAGAAGCTGAGCCGGGATAGATTCAAGAGCGCAGCACCAGCGGCAGGTACAGCAGCTGCTCGTCCAGTGACTGGGGAATACGCAGCGTGAGATCGATCCGCTGGGGGTTCTCTGTGGCGTCTGAGGGGTCGACGACGGTCACGGTTACGTTGCCTGTGTGGGTTGCGGTTGTTCCAGCCGCGACTATCGTGCAGGAGATCCAGAATGATGCGGGGGTTGTTCCCACCGAGGGCGAGGCCAGGAACCAGTCCCCTGCCGATGTCAACGACCACGTCATGGGCGCATAGCTGCCCACGTTCAGTGGGGTAATCTCCCGCCGTAGGGGCTCCAGGCCGTACTCAAACGTGATCGTCTCCGGCAGATTGCCCAGAATGACGCCGCTCCCCAGATAGATCTCATCGCTGCTGAGCGTTGTTTCGGCGCTGTTGCGCATCTCCACCCACACCGTCTTCAGACCGTTGCCGGCGCTCAGGACCCAGTCCATCGCTGACTGGAACGGTTGCCAGTCGGACCAGTCCCCGTCGTCGTTGCGCAGACGTATCTCGTCCCACGTTCCCTCGCCGTAGATGTAGAGTGAGACATCACGGACTGGGCTCGACGCTGCTTCCTGGTTGATGACAATGGGATAGATGCCCGCTCGCCTGCCCATATCCTGCACCCAGTAAGGTCCCCCCGGCACGTCCGGCAGCGCGTAGCCCACACCGATCTCCCACAGGTCATCGCTCAAGATGTGGTCACCGCTCATTGGGTGCTCCATCCAGTCTTGGAGAACCGACTCCGGCGTCGTGTTCCCGGCTGCGATGTTCTCTGCCAGGGCGATACTCTCACCGTAGTACAGTGCGATCCGTTCGCTGGCTGTGCATTGGGAGTTCAGACTGTCGCCAAGACGGTCATGGGTATCGTGGTGAAGGTAGTTGTCATGCCCGAGGTCCGTGGCATGATATCGCGCGGACTGATTCAGCAGTTCCACGCGCTTGAGAGGGGGTAGAGTCTTGTCCGTCCTGATCTGGTTGACCAGATCGACCAGGTCCTGCTCGATCGAGGGACTCCCAGAGGGTACATCCCAGACTTCATCACAGCCGGTGAACTGAGGCGGAGAACTGGATATGCTGGGCGCTGGCTGCGGCTGCGTCCTGGTGGCCCTGGCTGGAAGGGCCAGCGCGCACACCAGAACGAGCGTCACGCAGACAACACGACCGATTTTGTGCAATCCATCCATCGCTCGATCGTCCTACGACGGTGGAAAGCCCGTCGACCTGAAGTTGCATGGTCGAGGGCGCGTTCGACTGTGAAAAGCCACCCAGGCCACGGCCAGGATACAGATCACCCATCCGCCGTCACTGGGCGGCTTTCCTATCCCCGATTGCGATAGAGTGCTCGGTCTAGAAGCCGTTTCCCAGGTTGGCGCAGATCGTGAGGCCGGGAATACTGACACCCACAATGAGAAATGCGACAATGGCAATACAGATTCCAATCACGGCCAGGCCGATGCCGATCCAGCCGATCACGATCCCGGCTTTGGCCAGACCTTCCCCGCCGATCATACCGCCGCTCTCTCGAATCTTGTTGCGAGCCATATAGCCCAGGATGACGCCGATGATGCTGCCGATTGTGGGGAACAGGGTCAACCCGAGGATGCTGGCTATCAGGCTGGCGATGGCCATGCCGCTATTCGGTGCTGCAACGGGGGGCGGCGCATACGGGTACGATTGCTGACTCATTCAGACCTCCTTGAACAACACTGGTTCAGTGATTCACTGCGCAGTCGTGTAACAGCTTGATGTTCCGCGCCCTCGAGCGTTGAGACCCTTGCGGCGCCTCGAACACTTATGAGTGCTGAACACCGGGAGGCATTATAACGCAGCACGGTCAGCAACGCAACCGCCTCACTGTAGTGGAGGAAACCCCTCCAGGGTTCCCGTGAGCATGTAACGCAATCCATCGATCGCGCCGATCTGGATCACCGTGATAGCGAGCCCTGCCAGAACCGGAATGAAGGCCTGTGACCACCGGTCGAACCCGTTCTCTCTCTGCGCGACCATCACGACGATGATGGTATTGATGGCGGTCAGCAGCGCCAGGATGCCCGATACACTCAGCAGAGCTACCGGATACAGCAGGAGCGGCCATCCCGACAGAACGATCCCGATCATAGCCGCTTCCATGAGCATCAGGACGCCGAGGTCCCGCAGGCTGGCAATGGAGCGTTGCGGGACTGGATTGCACCACAATGTGAAGTTGAACACTGGATAGATCAGTGCACTCATGGCCAGCCCATTGAATGCCCCCGTGCTCAGTCGCAGCCAGTTCCGTGGCTCGTAGAGATAAGGGCCATTGGGAAACATCGTGAGATACGAATTGAGTCCATCTGCGGCCATCAGCACGATGAACAGAACGAGGATGACGATGATGTATGCTGGAGGAAACTCGGCTGACCGACGACGACGCAGGACGAATGCCTGGCCAAACAGGCCGATGGTGGCCCCCGCAAACGTGCCGGTGCACCGCGCGCATAGTGGAAGCTGCCGGCCACCAATCACGAAAGAATGCGACCCGATGCGGTGGCACACAGCGTACGCTACCATGTCTGCCTTGTTCAGACAGCCGCCCGGCGTCGCGATGAGAAAGCTCAGGACGATCAGGCAACTCAACAGAACGACGAACCGGGGAAGTGGGAAGGCCGGAGGGCTCGGTATCTTCGATCGCGTTTCATCCGGTCTGCTCATAGGACTCCGTGACGATAGTAGTGATGTTCTTGCCTGCGCTGTGTCCAGGAAGCGCTGTAGGCCATATCGCGTTGGTCGGGCAATAGCCCGCATTCACACCGAACTGGGAGCGCGCACTGTCTCCGCTGCAAACGCCATCAGCCGATCCGGGGTAATCGGCGGTATGGCTCCGCGCTGCGTGGCGACATACGCGCCGACCAGATTGGCGAAATCCGCCGTCTCTTCCAGCGAACAACCACTCGCGTATCTCACAACTAACGCGGCCGCGAAGGCATCGCCCGCTCCAACCGTGTCGGCCACCTGGCAGCGGTAACCAGGCGCCGCCACGCGCTGGGCGCGCGTGCGCAGAATACACCCACGCGCGCCCAGTGTGACGCAGAGCAGTTCCAGGTCAAACGTGTCCAGAAGCTGAAGCATACAAGCGTCCCCACTGGATCCGGACCATCCCATCATAACTTGTACTGTGCGGAGTTCCGTGTCGTTGAGCTTCAGTACATCGCACCGCGCCATCGAGTCCCTGACGATCTGCTCCGAGAAGTGAGGGGGTCGCAGGTTCAGATCGCACACGATGAGTGCGTCTGTAGCCGCATGGATCAGTTCCGCTATGGCGCGCCGAGAATCCGGATGGCGCTGCGCCAGAGTGCCGAAGCAGATGATGTCGCTCTGACTTGCCCGCGTGATTGCCTCCGGTGTCGCCATCAGGTAATCGTATGCCACTTCTGCGCGGATATCGTACTCGGGCTGTCCGTCAGCCTGAAGACGTACGAGTACCTGTCCCGTCGGATGTGTGGGATCCCGCTGGATCAGGTGAGCGTCCATGTGCAGACGCTCGGCTTGAGCCAGAATGGCGACTCCGAGTTCGTCCTCACCGATCCGGCTGATCACAAGACTGTGTGCTCCGAGCTGTTGGCAGTGCGCTGCGAAATTGAAGGGGGCTCCTCCCAGGTGCTTCTCCTGACCGATGATATCCCAAAGCACTTCACCTAGCGATGTGACCTCAAGCACCACATACCCCCTGTTTCACTGTCCAATCATCTGTAGAATTAGACGTCGTGCTCTGGCTCGCGTATCGAAATCAAAGAACACGATCTGCTGCCACGTGCCCAGTGTCAGCTTGCGGTTGATGAATGGCACGGTTAACGAGGGGCCGATGAGGGCGGCGCGCACGTGAGAGTGGCCGTTGTCATCGCCTGACCGTATACCGTGGTGGTAGTCCCGATCAGCGGGAGCGATCTCATCGAACACCGCCTGAAGATCGGCCAATGTGCCGCTTTCATACTCGACCGTTGTCAGAGCACCGGTTGCACCAGGACAGAAGATCGTCACAGTCCCGTTCTCCATCTGCGAAGATGCGACAGCCTGGGCTACCTCGCTGGTGATGTTACGGATATCGCAGTGTCCCCGCGTATTGAGTGTGATCTCCGACGTAACAACCATCGTTCTCCTCCCTTTCCAGGTTGTTCTGCATTCGGGCGATTCAGCACACGTATCACTGGGCCAGAACATGCTGCACCAGGGATGATATCACAGATTCATCGCGTGCCAAGGCTGGTCGCAGGGGCCGGTATGTGTTAGAATGACCCCCATGGATCTTCTCACTCATCTCAATGCTCAACAACGTGAAGCAGTTACTGCCTCTGATGGGGCAGTTCTTGTACTGGCTGGTCCTGGCAGCGGCAAGACGCGCGTACTGACTCGCCGGGTCGCGTGGCTGGTGTTGGAGCAAGACATCGCTCCATGGCATATCCTGGCAGTTACGTTCACCAATAAGGCTGCACGGGAGATGCGCGCGCGCCTGGATCAACTGCTGGGCGCTTCGCGCTCACAGCGTCTGTCCCTTGGCACGTTTCACGCGATCTGCGCGCGAGTACTCCGCCAGGAATCGGAGGCGGTTGGAATCTCGAAGGATTACGTCATCTTCGATTCAGACGACCAATTGCGTCTGGTGCGACAGGCGCTCAAGGAGCTGAATCTGGACGACAAGCGCTATCGTCCTCAGGCGATTCACAGCGCCATCTCCAGAGCCAAGAATGAATTGGTTCCGCCCGAGTCCTACGATACAGGATCCTACTACGGTGAGATCGTCAAGCGCGTCTATGAACGCTATCAGGCGATGCTGGCCCTTAACCATGCCCTGGACTTCGATGACTTGCTGACGAAGACGGTGTGGTTGTTTGAACGCAATCCCGGCGTTCTGGCGCGCTATCAGGAACGCTATCACCACATTCTGGTCGATGAGTTTCAGGACACGAATCAGGCGCAATACAGGCTTCTCCATCTGCTGGCGAAGCGCCAAAATAGCCTGTTCTGTGTGGCGGATGAGGACCAATCGATCTATGCCTGGCGTGGTGCGGACTATCGGAACATCCGTCGTCTGCGAAACGACCATCCCGACCTGAGGGTCATTCTCCTGGAGCAGAACTATCGCTCCACACAGACGATCCTGGATGCCGCCCGTGGCGTGATTCGCCGCAATCCTGACAGGACGGACAAGGCCTTGTTCACAGAACGGGAGGCCGGCCCCAAGATCGTCATTCGAGAAGCGTATGATGCGGATGAGGAAGCGAGGACGGTAGTTGATACTATCGCGCAGTTGGTGGCGCAAGAATCGGCGAAACCTGGTGACTGCGCCATCATGTACCGCACCAACGCGCAGTCGCGCGCGCTGGAGGATGCGTTCATGCGCGCCGGGCTGCCCTACCGGTTGGTTGGCGCAACCCGGTTCTACGCTCGTGCTGAGATCAAGGACTTGATCGCATTCTTGCGTTTGATCCATAACCCCGCCGACAGTATCAGCCTGACTCGGGTGATCAATGTCCCCGCTCGGGCTATCGGCCAGAAGACGGTGGCTTCCCTGGAGAGCGCCGCTCGCGACCTGGGTGTGTCCGTCTATGACGTTGTGAAGAACCTGCCCGCTGACCTGGGTGTCCGTGCGCAACGTGCGTTGGCTGCGTTCGAGGAGTTGGTAGAAGGGTGGCTTGAGGTTCGTGATTCCCTGACCGTGGTCGAGCTGATCGATCGCGTGTTGCAGGACACGCGCTACGCCGAGTATCTGCGTGATGGCACCGACGAGGGTGAGGATCGCTGGAACAACATCCTTGAGCTGCGTAGCGTGGCGGCTGAGTACGCTGGGCTACCTCTGACCGAATTCCTCGCTGAGGTGGCCCTGGTCTCCGATGTGGACAGTCTGGGCGATGATGTCGATGCACCGACTCTGTTGACCTTACACGCTGCAAAGGGACTCGAGTTCCCCATCGTGTTCATCACGGGTCTGGAGGAGGGTGTCTTGCCCCACAGTCGTTCACTGGATGATGGTGAGCAGTTAGCCGAGGAACGGAGGCTCTTGTATGTCGGAATGACGCGCGCCAAGGATCAACTGTACTTGAGCTACGCGTTTATTCGATCCCGATATGGGGACAATGACCCGTCGATACCCAGCTCCTTTCTCAATGATATTCCATCGGAGCTGGTAGCTGGCAGGTCGAAGCGCTCCAGATTAGGCGCCCCATCTGGTCAGCGTGCCACCACCTGGGATGTGAAGCTCGATGCGCCACGCGTGAGGACTGGCCCCAACTACTCAGCGGGCCAACGGGTCAGGCATAAGGCGTTTGGCGAGGGCCTCGTCATTGAGAGCCGGAGTGATAACAACGACGAAATCGTCACCGTCCTGTTTGAGGATGCCGGCCTCAAGCGCTTGATGGCTGGGCTGGCTGCACTCGAGGTGCTTTCGAACTGATGCGGTGAGCGTGCCACGCAAGGTGACAGGAGGGCGCTGGGTTGGACGCCAGGTTAGGACTGGCGCGATACCAAGACAACACATTCATGGCGTCGATTGGGCTTGGACGGGCGTGACTGAGTAGTCGACCCGGTCGATGAACTCGCCCTCGTTCAAAACCTGTCGATGGAAGTCCATAAGGTCTGACAGCATGACGTACGCCTCGATGGTTGTCTCATCGCGTGGCCCGGTCACAGAGATCGTGACGGCAACATCGACAACGCCATCACAATGCCCCGCCTCGGTCAGTGATGCCACAACGTCAAAGAGTGTCCAGATGCACTGGGCTGCGCCATCGATGGTCTGAGTGCTCGTCAGTGCGTGCCTAACGCGGAAATCGATGCCGCTTTCGATCCGGCGGACGGCGCCGTTCAAGCCTGCATCTGCCATCATCTGGACTGCCATCCACTGGCACTGTGTGCTCTCTGACGAAAGTGGTTCCGGTGACTGATTGTCAGTTGACGACGTGGGCGGCCGAGTGACTGCCAGCGAGGAAGGGGCCTCGGATGCAATCGTCCAGGTGTCTTGCACCGGCGTCGACGAACGGGCCGAGGAATTTCCTCCGCCCGGCGTGACCAAGCCTATGGACCTGGCGTGATAGGCCTGCGTAACTAGGAATATCAGCGTCAGGATCACAGCGCCGTTGAGGAAAGCCAGTATGCTGACAATCCGTTTCTGCTTTGCGCTCACCGTTCCGAGTGTAGCATAGGAGTGCTGGCGGCGCAAAGCAGTTGTGAAGACGGACGGTGAGCACACCCGCACACTCGCTCGGTTTTCCACCGAGCCGGAAAATGTGTTACAATATATAGGTTGATCCACCCCGCCCAACAGGTGGCAGGGCATTACGGAGGGCAGATGAAGAACGTCTTTGGGGTCTTTTGGAACGGAATCAAGATATTCTGGGATGAATTGTTTGTTCTGGTACTGATGAACCTTTTGACCGCCATACTTCTGGTACCGGTCGTCACATTTCCTCCGGCTCTGGCGGGACTCTGGAATGTAGCCAATCTTCTGTCGCGTGGCGAGAGCATTGAATGGCGCGACTACTTCAATGGCTTCAAACGCTATTTTTGGAAATCCTGGGCGTTCACGTTCATCAACCTTGTGGTGTTCCTGTTGTTGTATGTGAATTTCACCTTCTACGCCCCTGAAGTGCCGCCCTTCAACCTGCGTCCAGAGATCAGCCTGTGGGTCCGTATGTTCGTCATTGTGATTGGTGCGTTGTGGCTCTGTCTACAGATGTACCCCATGGCCATGCTGATGGAGCAGGACGAACAGAAGATTCTGCTTGCTCTGCGCAACTCAGCCATCCTGTTGTTCGCCAATCCGGGATTCTCCCTGGTCCTTGCATTGCTGCTCTTGTTGCTGGCGGCTGCCAGTACGCTCTTGCCTGCGCTGTGGGCGATGATCACACTCGCTCTGTTCGCTGTGATATGCGCTGGGGCCGTGCAGCACCTTTTGATACCGCATCGCGAGCGACTCGCGGTTCAGACGGAGGCGGACGGTGACGAAGAGACCTCAGAGTACGACGTCGAGGAATAGGTTCTGGGGTTTCAGAGGGCAGCCGATCTCTCGGAATGACTGATTGGGTCATACAGTGAGTATGAGATCCAAGAATCAGACACAGGTCGTCTTCATCGCCACGCTCGCACTTACCGACGTGGCTATGGCATTCCTGGCGTTCTTCGTGGCCTATTGGTTGCGCCGCTGGCTGCCGTGGCCGGACGAGGCACAGGGAATCGGTGACTTCTCCGCATACGCCGGAATGGTTCTTTCCCACGCTGCCAGTGTTCTGGGGGTCTTCGCATTCTCCCGTCTGTACTATCTGACTCGGATGGCATCTCGCGTCGACGAGTTCTACAGCATCTTCGGAGCAACGACAGTTGCCACGCTGATGGGAGTCGCTCTCTCGTCTCTCCTATTCAAGAACAGTCCGCTCGAACTCGACTATTCTCGAGGCATGATCCTCTATGGTTGGGCATTGACGATTACCTTCGTTACTGTCGGCCGGGTCGTCCACGGGCAGATCCGCAATCGACTGCGACGGCAGGGTTGGGGGCGAGACCGGGTGCTTGTGGTCGGTACCGGTGATGTTGGTGAGATGATCGTGCAGAAGATTCTGTCCAATCCAGCTCTGGGTTATGAAGTCCTGGGCCTGGTATCGACAAATGGGGCTGAGGACTCTGCATTGGGTGATATGGTGGTCGGGCGCGCCGATGACCTGGCCAGGCTGATCGAACAGTATCAAGCTGATGAGGTAATTATCGCGCTGCCCGAGGCGGCTCACCAGGAAATCCTCACACTGATATCCGAGTGTGAGCGCGGCAAAGTTGTCATCAAGGTTTTTCCCGATCTCTTCCAGATCATGGCGAGCCAGGTGAGCATCGGAGACCTGGGTGGACTGCCACTTCTCACCGTGCGCGATGTTGCTCTGCGCGGCTGGCGCCGTGCGTCCAAACGAGTGCTGGATGTCATCGGAGCGGTGTGCGGGCTTATATTGCTGTCACCGCTCATGATGCTGATGGCGGTGTTGATCAAGCTGGACTCGCGGGGCCCGGTGTTCTACTCACAGGAACGCATGGGACTGGACGCCAGGCCATTTAAGATGCTCAAGTTCAGGTCCATGCGCCAGGACGCCGAACGATACGGTCCTGGCTGGACAGTGGAGGAGGACCCTCGTGTGACCCGGCTTGGACGGTTCATCCGTCGCATCAACATCGACGAATTGCCCCAATTCATTAACGTGCTGCTCGGCGAGATGAGTCTGGTTGGCCCCCGTCCTGAGCGTCCGGTATATGTCAACCAGTTCCGTCGTTCGATCCCTCGCTACATGGATCGTCACTGGGAGAAAGCGGGCATGACGGGCTGGGCGGCAGTTAACGGGCTGCGCGGCGATACGTCGATTGCTGAGCGCACCAAGTACGACTTGTGGTACATCGAGAATTGGTCGCTCTTGCTGGACATCAAAATCATAGTTCGCACCATCTTCAACGTCTTCAAGTTGCCCAATGCCTACTAGCCCGGCTTGTGACGAGGTCGAATCGGTGAATGGAGAGGCTGGGGAGACTGCTTCACCGTCAATCTGAAGCGCAACGCCTGCACTCGATGAGTGCAGGCGTTGAAGAATACTCGCGCCAGGTTGATGTCGTCCTGATCCAACCGGCTAGCGTCTCTGCCGCGTCAGGATGAACAGCCCCGCAGCTCCCAGTGCCAGGAGCAGTACCAGGACCCCGGCGACCTTAGCCGCCGTCGACAGTATCCGCTGCGGAAGTGTGGTCTCCCCTGGTTCGTCAGTCGTGTCCTCAGGATTGTTGATGGGTGATGTTGACCCAGGCTCAGTGGCCGGTGCAGTCTCATCCCGTACATTGCCGAACTGCAGATCCATTGAGGTGCCTTCTGAGAGCGCAACGGGCCATTCCTGTGGGCCACTGGGTACATAACCGGGCGGGGAGGTCTGAACCACCCGGTACGCGCCCGGCTGGAGTCCACTGAAGCAGTATGGCTCGCTGATCCCGTCGGACGTATACTCAGCGACAGTGCCGGATGCATCGGATATGGTGAACAGAGCATTAGGCAACAGCTCTTCAGTTTCTGGGTTCTGGAACGTGTCCGCGTTCCGATCATGGTACGCCAGCACGCAGACCGACGATCCACCAGCGGCTGCTGCAGGAGGCGCTTCGCTCGATTGCGTCGGCTGAGCATCGGACGATGGTTGTTGGGTGGCCTCTGGGGTTGGAGGTTCGGGCAGCGGTGTCGCGGCTGCAGGCTGGCTGGGCATCGATATGACCAGTTCCTGTCCCACGCCAATCAGATCTCCGTCGATCGAGCCGGCGTTCAACTGACGGATCTGATCCAGTGAGACCCCATATTCAAGCGCCAACCCGAACAACGTGTCTCCTTCTTGGACGATGTGAACCACTGCTCCATCGGGCCGGGGGGATGGTGTGGGTCGTGGTGTCGACGTGGGACCGCCTGGCGTCGCCGTAGGTGGCGGCGGTGGCTCTGTTGGCGTGGGCGGCGTTCCGGCTTCGATCACCGTCAGGCTGGCATCGTCCCAGTAAGCATCCGCGTACTTGTACGCCCATTTCGTCTGCGAGCGCAGATAGACCACGATAGTGCCGCTCTCGCCCACCTGGGCAGTGACCGGTCCGATGAATGTGTAGTTATCTGGAGCAAGCTGCTCCGGACTCCAGATAATGTTCGGTGAGAACGGGTCCGCCACACCGTTGGGCTCGATGCCTACCCGGAAACGCTGGTTCCATGGGTCGCCACAGGAACGCCCCATAGGGCTATCGCTATCGCAGCTCCAACCGTGTGCGTGGGCTGAGAACTGCACCGTCGAGCCAGGCTCGAGTCCTTTGACGACCTGATAGACTCCCATATCCTGTAGACGGTAGAACGTAAACAGAAGCAGAGCGTAGTTGCCGCTTCGGATGCGGTTGATCTCACCGATGAACGGAGCAACCGCGGGAATCGTCTTGACCTCGGGTTGGCCATGCTTGTCGTCCTCGCGCCACCAAGTGACCCAGCCCTGTGGCGTAAAGATGTTCTCGTGGATTCTCCCGACGTGTGTTTCATGCGTCCAGTTGTCGTTGCACCATCCGGGCTGCGAACCCGGCGCGCACGTGAGTCCCTCGAATCCCGGATTCTGAAGTAAGTTGGGCCCACCCTGAGTCAGCTCTCGAGCGGGTGGCTCCGCCAAAGATAGACTCGATGCTAATCCGGACAAGATGGTCACCAGCATAATGCTGGCCAGTATGCGTCTTAGAGTCATAGGAACCTACCTCCAGTCTTGACTTGTGAATGCTTGATGCGATTCACTACCTGTTGCCGCACTCCGCAACTGCTATGGCGCCTCAGTGCGTTGCAACGATGGCTGTGGTCATCTCGACACCGGACCGTCCCATGGCTATCTGAGGAAGGGCACGGTGGGCCAGTTGACAGTGTGGCTGAGCCCATACATTGCAGTGATTATCGGGGGAAAAGGTAGACGTAGTTGCACAAACCTGCGGGACAAGTCGGCCATAGCTCCATAGACATCCCCGATGGTCCAATCCACCACATGGACTCCACCACAGGCTATCCCGATGGCGCCACTGGGAGCCACAGCTGGTCCAGCACAGCTTGCGGTCAATTCCTCAGCCAGGACACGGCGTAGACCTGATTTCGTCAATGGCTCTGATCGCAACTTGCTACTCGTTAAGCTTGCCAAAGCGCGCGAATTATAGCACAATGCAAAGGCTTGTCAAACCTCACGGAAATGCCGTTGCTTATGCGTGTGCTGATGATCTCAAGGGCGTGCCTTATTGGTGCCTACCAGAGCAAATTGGAGGAACTCGCCCGCCATCCCGACATAGATCTGATGGTCGTTGTGCCGCCAACCTGGCGCACTGGACCTGATATTGCCCACCTTCAAAGGACCTATACACGCGGCTATAGCCTGGTGACCGAACGCTTGGTGTTCAACGGTAGTTTTCACCTGCATCTGTACCCCCGCCTTCGAAGGCGTCTGCGGACTTTCTCCCCAGATATCGTCCACATAGATGAGGAACCGTACAACCTGGCCACTTTTCAGGCGATGCGCCTGGCGCGAGACTATGGTTCGCGTGTCCTCTGGTTCAGTTGGCAGAACCTCAAACGGCAGTACCCGCCGCCCTTCAGTTGGATTGAGCGGTACAATCTTGTCCATGCGGACTATGCGATCGTCGGCAGTCAGGACGCTGCGACAGTCTGGCGGACGAAAGGATATTCGGGCCCACTGTCCGTTATCCCCCAGTTTGGTGTGACGTCCGAGGTGTACTGCCCGCGTCCGGACCGACCCGCGAACAGTCGTCGGTTCGTGATTGGGTATGCAGGCCGCCTGGTGCCTGAGAAAGGTGTCGATCTGCTGATCGAGGCAGTGGCTGGCTTGAGGGGCCCCTGGCAGTTGCTTGTTGTGGGGAATGGACCCGAACGGCTCAATCTCGAGCAACTCGCGTACGAACTCGGCGTGCACGACAGAGTCCGTTTCCAGAGCCACGTTTCATCTACACACATGCCGGAGATATATCGCGAGCTCGATGTCTTAGTGCTTCCCTCGCGTTCACGGTCCAACTGGATTGAGCAGTTTGGGCGGGTCCTTATTGAGGCCATGGCATCGGGTGTGACCGTTGTAGGTTCTTCCTGTGGTGAGATCCCCAACGTGATCGGCGACGCCGGTCTTATCTTCCCTGAGGGAGATGTGCAGAGCCTCAGAGACTGTCTTGACCGCCTGATCACGGCGCCCCACTTGTTGTCTGAACTCGGCCGACGAGGTCGCGCGCGCGTTCTGGCGGAATTCACGCAGGCGAAGATCGCGGCGCGGACGAGAGAGGTCTACATCGATATGCTCGAAAGGCCGCCTCAGTCGCTGTACTGAGTTGACCTGACCTTGGGTGTTGACCTGCCCGAATGTCATCAGCTTCTTGACTTTTCGTCCACGTGAGGGTATTCTTTGGACGGATCTGGACATATCATCACGTCACGACAGGTCCCGTCTTATTCAGGTGCAGGTACAATGTGACTTCTTGACATAGGATGAGCCAGTACCCGACACCGCCTCAAGGGCGGTCGGCTTTCTGCACTGCCTGAGTTGGACAAAGGCGAGTTGGCGATCTACTGGATCAACCTGGCCAGAACGCGGTGGCAAAGGGTTACCTCTACTGTGGCTGTGAAATGGAGCCATCGAGTGTCGGGTCATGTACAAGGGCTCAGGCGATGTCCACGCTCTCAGGGTCGAGCGGTCCGATGAAGCGTTTCGTCGCGGTCGCGGGGAACATTGGCGTGGGTAAGTCCACTCTGACGGCGTTACTCGCACAGCACCTGGGCTGGGAACCCTTCTTTGAGGCGGTGAACGACAACCCCTACCTGGGTGATTTCTATGCCGATATGCAACGTTGGGGGTTCCACTCACAGATCTACTTCCTCTCTCGACGCCTCAGGCACCACTGGCAGCTACTGCAACGCGACGGGTCGGTCGTTCAGGATCGTACCGTCTATGAAGATGCTGAAGTGTTCGCCTGCAATCTGTATCGTCGACACCTGATGGATGAGCGTGACTATCGCAGTTACCGCGAGCTGTACGAGACCGTCACAACGGTACTGCGGCCGCCAGACCTGATCGTCTATCTGAGAGCATCGGTCGATACTCTGACGGCACGCATTCACAGCCGCGGCCGTCCGTACGAACGGGATATCTCGGCGGACTATCTGGATCAGCTCAATGGTCTCTACGAGGAATGGATCGACCGCTTCTCACTTTGTCCCGTGCTGACGCTGCCCTCCGATGATCTGGATTTTGTCGTCCACGCCCGCCATCTGGATCTGATTGTGCACAAGATTCTTGAGAAGCTGCATGGCCAGGAGGAGGTCATTCTGAATCACGCATGACCACACGGAGACCATTAACCCCTGCAGGCTCGGGAGAATCGCGGCCAGATCTCGTTAAGGAATTGCGGGAAGTTCGTTTCCTCTATCAGACGAGTCAGGTTCTGACTGCCACCCTGGATCTCGACAGTGTCCTGCCATCCTTGATGGCGCAGGTCAAGGATTACTTCCGCGTGGAGGCAGTTTCAGCAGCCCTACTGGATGACGATACAGGTGAGCTCGTCTTCCGCGTCGCTGTCGGTGAGGCGGCTGACTCTGTTGTTGGTGCACGCATGGCAGCCAGCCAGGGTATTGCCGGATGGGTTCTGAAGACCGGGGACTCCGTACTCGTATCGGATGTTCAGACCGATCATCGCTGGCATGCCGCAATCGATGAGCAGACTGGATTCCGAACCCGTACTGTGTTGGCAGTCCCGATCGTCGTTGATGGACATGTAATCGGGGTCATCGAAGCGCTTAACCCAACGGACGATGTCTTTGATGAGGAGGCTTGCCGACTGTTGTCCGCGGTGGCCAACATAGCGGCTGTCGCGATACGCAATGCGAAGCTCTACCAGCGGGCGTTGCAGGCCGAATCGCGTTACGAGAATCTATTTGACTCCAGTACGAATGTGGTGGTCGTTCTGGACCTGGCGTACGTTATCCTGGATCTTAACCGCAGAGCCCAGGAACTGTTTGCACAGCCGAGAGGGCAGCTGATCGGCGCCGATTTCTGGGGGTTGTTGGGTCTGTCGCCTCGCGAGATTCACTCGATATTGGATGCCGTAGCGGAGCGTGACCCGTACTCTTTGCAGGTCACGATCGAATCCAGGGGAGAAGTACACACTATTGAGAGCCAGTTCGCGCAGGTCAGCTACGGACCGCGTGACGCGATTCAGTGGGTAGGGCACGATGTCTCGGAACGAGTCGCTCTTGAGAGACTGCGTGAGGACATGACGCATACCATTGTGCATGACTTGCGCAATCCCCTAAGCAGTATTATGAGTAGCCTGCAGCTCATTCGTACGGCGATTGTAGAACATGATGAGACGTTGCCCATCATGCAGTTGCTTCGTATCGGGTTGCTCAGCAGTCAGAAGATGCTCCGGCTCATCGACTCGTTGCTGGACTTGGGACGCTTCGAGGCGGGTGATACTGAGCTGAGCCGAGCTCTTGTTCACCCCCAGGAACTGCTGGATGAGGCGATCGAGCAGATCCGGCCGCTGGCCATCAGGAGACAGCAGGCGATCGATGTTCAGGATGTGACCCACTTGTCTCACGTATTCGTCGAACGCGACATCATTGTACGCGTGCTGGCCAACCTGCTCGATAATGCCGTCAAGTTCACGCCTAAGGCGGGGCGTATCAGTGTCTGTGTTGACCGTCAGGGGAAAGAGGTCGTGTTCACGGTGTCGGACACGGGGCAAGGGATTGCCCCGGAGAACCATGAGAGGATCTTCGAGCGATTCGTACGCGTCAACACGGGCGAACCGGTTCGAGGATCGGGCTTGGGCCTCGCATTCTGCAAGGTGGCGGTTGAGGCCCATGGAGGACGGATCTGGGTCGAGAGTGAACCTGGCCTCGGCGCCAATTTCCACTTCACACTTCCATTGGAGGCCGAGTGACTGAGCGCCTGTATTACGCCGATTCATATTGCACCCGCTTCTTCGCCCGAGTTGTGGAGCGTGTCGATTGGGACGGATCCCCTGCGGTTGTTTTGGATAGGACGGCTTTCTACCCTACGTCGGGCGGGCAACCCGCGGATCTTGGTTGGATCAACGAAGTCGCGGTGACAGATGTTCTGGTGCGGCCGGATGATGAG
>JAAZAN010000137.1 GCA_012514315.1 Chloroflexota bacterium | reverse complement strand
GATCAGGGTCTCAAAGGCAACGAAGATGATTGCACTGTCGCGCAATACCCCCACCACGACTGACCCTGGGCTAGGACCCACACCCGCATAGGCTGCCTGATAGGCGTCGATGGACAGGAACACCAACAAGACGATCAGTCCAATCAGCAAGAGCCCTGCCGCCACCAGCCCAATGATCAGAATGCGACGGGCTTTCCTCTCCGCAGGGGACAATTCCACGACGAACTGTGGTTCCTGTCCCTGGCGAGCAGGGGCTTCACTCTCCACCGAAGATGTGTTGTCTGTGTTCATCATTGCGTTTGCCGCCTGATTGTGAGCACATTACGCGGGAATCCGAAGTGGCCTGACTACACGACTCCATTAGTCTGCAATGCTTCATTGCATATGTGACCACTGTGATGAACTGATTATAGCATGATTCCAGGGCTTCACAAACGACCTTATCTGCAGATGACGATGTATCCCCCCTGTCTCGATTGGGCTGCCGGTAGATGCCGTGCGAGGATCAATCAAACGATCTCAGTTTGGTCACGCACCCAGGTAGTACTTCCAGTACACGCTGTACTTCGGCGAGCGTACTGGATTGACCGAAGGATACGCGGAGGCTGCCGATACTCCACTCCGGCGCGATGCCCATGGCCTTCAGCACGAACGATGGTTCGGGCTCGCCCTCAGTACAGGCCGAACCGGAACTGACAGCGATGCCGGCCAGGTCGAGCTGGACCACGATGGATTCCCCCTCAACATCGCGAAAGACGAAGCTGGCGTTGTTGCTCAGGCGGTATTCGCGGTGACCGGTCAGTTGGGCGTTGGGGACGCTGTTCAATACGCCTTCAATCAGAAGATCGCGCAGCTCTCGGACCCTTTCGCATTCTGTTTCCCGTCGCTGTTCACCCAGTTCCAGGGCCGCGGCCAGTCCGACCGCGCCCGCCACATTCACCGTGCCAGCCCTGCGGCCGCGCTCCTGGCCGCCTCCCGTCACGCAGGAGACGAAGGGGGTGTTTCGGCGTATGAATAGCAGTCCAGTGCCCTTAGGACCGTACAACTTGTGGGCGGAGAGGGATAGGAGATCCACGTCGAGCTCGTCCATTGCCAGGGGTAGTTGGCCGCCGGCCTGAACGGCGTCGGTGTGGAAAACGACATTGCGCTCACGGCATATCCGTCCGATGACGTCTACGGGCTGGGTCGTGCCGACTTCATTGTTAGCCATCATCACGCTTACCAGGCATGTGTCAGCGCGGATGGCCGAGGCTACATCATCTGGATCGACAAGGCCCTGCGCATCGACGGGCACGTAGGTTGTCTCAAAGCCGAATAGCTCATGCAGCTGCTCGACAGTTTGTCCAACCGCCCGGTGTTCGATCTGCGTGGTCACGATGTGGTTGCCACGATCAGCTTGCCGGGCGGCCATCGCAGCACCTCGCAAAGCCAGATTGTCTGACTCGGTCCCCGAACCGGTGAAGACGATCTCAACAGGACGACATCTGAGTATTCCTGCGATCGTCTCACGAGCCCCTTCCAAGGCATTGGCGGCAGCTTGTCCATATACGTGGATGGAGTCGCTGTTCCCGAAGACGGCGCTCCAGTACGGCGCCATCGCGTCGATGACTTGAGGGTCGGTCGGCGTTGTCGCTGCGTAATCAAGGAAGATTGATGGTGGGTGGTTGGACATCGGATTACTTTCCAGGCGTTGTTCAGTCATTCTAGCATGCAGTGCATGGTGCGTCAACTTGCTTCTGCTCGCTCGTATCCGTTGACCGGTTGAGACATATTCTCAACGGCTTGCCAAAAGCACTCTTTCGGTGTATAGTCCAGACACATCGTCAATGACACTCAAAATACTTCAAGGTCGTGATAGGATATGCTAGACAGTTTCTTCAAACCCCGTTCAGTTGCTGTGATTGGTGCTTCTCAGACTCCCGGTAAGTTGGGCTATTCGGTGGTCTACAATCTGAAGGAGGGAGGATATCAAGGCGATATCTATCCCATCAACCCCAAGGCCGATGAGATCTTGGGGTTGACTGTGTATGCATCGGTCCTGGATGTCCCCGGCCCGATTGATCTGGCCGTCGTGGTGATTCCGTATCAGTTCGTCCCGGGAGCGCTGGAGGAGTGCGGTCAGAAGGGTGTTCCGGCAGTGGTGATCATCACTGCAGGCTTTCGGGAGGCCGGTCGCGATGGGGTTGAGCGCGAGAACGAACTGATCGCAATCGCTGATCGCTACAACATCCGTTTGATTGGGCCCAACTGCCTGGGAGTCATCGACACAAGCACTCCCCTAAACGCATCCTTTGCGACGGGGATGCCGCCAGCGGGCCCCATTGACTTTATGTCTCAGTCTGGTGCGTTGGGGACTGCTGTGCTCGATATTGCCTTGGCTGGCCGGATCGGGTTCTCTAAGTTCGTCAGCTTAGGAAATAAGGCGGATGTCAGCGAGATCGATCTCCTGGAGGCCTGGGCCGAGGATCCGAACTCCCGCGTGATCTTGATGTACATTGAGGGGCTTCCCGATGGTCAGCGATTCATCGAAGTGGCCCGGGAGATCACGCGCAAGAAGCCCGTTATCGCGATCAAATCTGGAGTCACACAATCTGGTTCGCGTGCTGTTTCGTCACATACGGGGAGCTTGGCGGGTTCAGAGGCTGCCTATCAAGCCGGATTGCGTCAGGGCGGTGTGATTCGGGCAACCACTATGGAAGAGCTGTTTGATTTCGCGCTGGCATTCGGATATCAGCCTTTGATTAAGGGCAACCGGGTTGGGATCGTGACCAATGCGGGCGGTCCTGGCATTCTGGCCACTGACGCCCTGGAACGTGCCGGTATGGAGATTGCGCATCTTGGTCGTGAGGCGGTCGATGCATTGGTCGCCTATCTACCCTCAGCAGCGAGTGCGGCAAATCCTGTGGATGTGTTGGGCGACGCCAAGGCAGATCGCTACAAAGAGGCGATGCGTCTGGTGTTGGCTGATCCGAACGTGGATGGACTACTGGTCATCCTGACGCCGCAGGCAATGACCGAGATCGAAGAGACGGCGACTGCAGTTGCAGAGATTGCCCAGGGAGGCGAGAAGCCGGTGCTGGCGTGCTTCATGGGTGAGGCGCGCGTTGAGGCAGGGGCGCAGATCCTACGAGAGCAAGGTGTTCCCACCTATATGTTCCCAGAGCGGGCAGCGGCTTCGCTGGCTGCAATGGACAGTTATCGACGCGAACGCGAACGTCCGTTGTTCAGCCCTGAACCATGCACTGAGTGCATACCGGCAGTGCGAGAGCTCTTTGACCAAGTGCGCGCCGATGGGCGCGTCACGATTGGGGATGCGGAAGCCTGGGGAGTTCTGAAGGCCTATGGTTTCACTGTGCCGGAGTCCCGTCTGGCAACTTCGGTCGATGAGGCGGTCTCGATTGCGGAGGAGATCGGCTATCCGGTGGTGCTGAAGATTGCCTCACCCGACATCCTGCATAAGACCGATGTGGGTGGTGTGCGGATCAACTTGCGCTCAGCGACGGATGTGCGTGATGCGTTCGACCTGATCGTTTACCGTGCGGAGAAGTACATGCCGGATGCGCGCATCTGGGGCTGTCAGGTTCAGCAGATGGTACCTGGTGGGCGTGAGATTCTGTTAGGTATGAGTCGTGACCCTCAGTTCGGCCCGCTGGTGGCGTTCGGCCTGGGTGGCATTTACGTTGAGGTTCTGAAGGATGTGGCATTCCGAATCGCCCCGTTCAGTCGACAGGAGGCGGACGAGATGATCCGCGAGATCCGTTCCTATCGGCTTCTGGAGGGCGTAAGAGGCGAGCCACCTGCTGACCACGAAGCGATGGTGGATGCCTTGATGCGGATCAGTCGTCTGGTGACCGATTTCCCCGAGATTGTCGAGCTCGACATCAATCCACTCATGGTTTTTGAGAACGGTAACGGGACGATGGCGATTGACATGCGGTTGGTGCTTGCCTCATAGGCGCGCTGGGCGCTTCATTCACAGGCTGTAGCTGGCTAGCATTGAGACCGAGTAAAAGGAGAATGGTGATGGCGATGAAAGCATTGTACGTGACCTCCTTGCACAGGTTTGGTGGTAAGACTGCTGTGTGCCTGGCATTGGCGCGGCGGCTGCAGAAGGAGGGCTACAAGGTAGGCTACTTCAAGCCGGTTTCCGCCCACCCATGGCGTCCCATCCCCGGACGTATTCACGATGAAGATGACGACTTCGTGCGCAGGATGTTGGGGTTGGAGGAGTCTGTACAGGATATGACCGGTGTGGTGTTGACACCCTCACTGGTTGAGGAGATGCGCTGCGGTTGCTCTGATCGAGACCTGACTGCGGAGATCAAGGCTTCCTACGAGAAGGTCGTCGAGGGCAAGGACATTATGTTGCTGGAAGGTGGCGCTTCATTGCGTGAAGGCCTGAGCATGCGGGTCGAGCCGGTTACAGTTGCCGATGTACTTGACGTTCCAGTCCTGGCGATCGTCCGCTTCCGAAATGTAGTCAGCATGGCAGACGCATGCGTGACGGCACACCTGCAACTTGGCGATCGGTTGGTCGGTGAATTCATCAATATGGTGCCGGATGAGTCAATGGATTCGTTGAAGACGATATTTGGCCCTTGTTTGGAGGAGAGAGGCATACCGATTCTTGGCGCGATGCCCCTCCGGGAACAACTTGAAGCCATCAGCGTTGGTGAGCTGGTGGACGTGTTGGATGGTGAGTATCTGTGCTTGCCTGACAAGAACGATGTGTTGATTGAGAACTTGGTTGTCGGCGCGATGAGTGTCGAGCAGGCCCTGCCTCGGCTCCGCAGAATTGCTGGCTCGAAGGCGGTGATCACGGGCGGTGACCGGGCGGACATCCAATTGGTGGCGATGGAGACCTCTACGAAGTGTATGATTCTGACAGGTCAACTTCGCCCGGCTCCCGAGATTCTCTATCGGGCAGAACACGCCGGAATCCCTGTCGTTCTTGTTCGGCAGAACACACTAGAGACAGTTGAGGCGATTGAAGAGGTCTTCGGCAAGACCCGGTTGGGGCAATCGGCCAAGCTAGATCAGTTTGAGACGCTCTTTGCAGAGCACTTCGACTTTGAGCGTCTGTACAAGGCTCTGGGTCTCTAGCGGTGTTGGTGAAAATACCAGGTCGTTAGCCAACGTAGGCTGACAACCCCTATCTGGATTGCGGAGGGACGATGTTCGAAACTGAAATTGATTCGATAGTTGCCCGTGAGATACTGGATTCGCGCGGCAACCCGACCGTTGAGGTCGAGGTGGTCTTGCTAGGTGGCGCTTGGGGACGAGCTGCGGTACCGTCTGGAGCTTCTACAGGCGTGCATGAAGCAATCGAACTCCGAGATGGAGACAAGGGACGCTACGGAGGGAAAGGTGTTTCCCAAGCGGTCGACAACGTCAATAACATGATCGCGGATGCGCTGGTTGGGTGGGATGCGACGGATCAGTCTGTTCTGGATGCACGCCTTCTTGAGATGGACGGAACACCCAACAAAGGTAATCTGGGCGCGAACGCGATTCTGGGTGTCTCCCTGGCTGTGGCCCACGCGGCAGCCAGCGCGCTGCAGCTCCCGCTCTATCGCTATATTGGCGGTGTTCACGCTCACGTACTGCCGGTTCCCATGATGAACATCCTGAATGGCGGAAAGCACGCGATGGATGGCCCGGACCTGCAGGAGTTCATGGTGATGCCGGTAGGGGCGTCGAGCTTCGCAGAAGGACTGCGTTGGGGCGCGGAGGTCTACCACGCGCTCAAGGCTGTGCTTAAGTCCAGAGGACTGTCGACCAGCGTGGGTGACGAGGGCGGTTTCGCTCCGAGCCTGAAGACGAACGAAGATGCGATTGAGGTGATCCTCGAAGCGATCCAGAAGGCCGGCTACGAACCTGGTGAGCAGGTTAGGATCGCCCTTGATCCAGCGGCCAGCGAGTTCTATCAGGATGGCAAGTACATCCTTCAGAAGGAAGGTCGCAGTCTCAGTGGGCCGGAGATGGTAGAGTTCTATTCCGATTGGGTTGACAAGTATCCCATCATCAGTATTGAGGATGGGTTGGCTGAGGATGATTGGGATAGCTGGGTTATTATGAACGAGCGCTTGGGAGACCGGATCCAGTTGGTGGGCGATGACCTGCTTGTTACCAACGTTGACCGGGTTCGCAAAGCGATTGAGCTGAAGGCCTGCAACTCACTGCTCTGCAAAGTCAATCAGATTGGTTCGTTGACTGAAGCCATCGCAGCGGTTCAACTTGCGCAGCGGGCTGGCTGGACGGCCGTCGTCTCGCATCGTTCGGGTGAGACGGAGGACGCCACGATTGCAGATCTATGTGTGGCGCTTAACACTGGACAGATCAAGACGGGCGCCCCCTGCCGCTCAGACCGTGTGGCCAAATACAATCAGCTCCTGCGTATTGAGCAGGAGCTGGGTGACCAGGCACTCTACGCGGGAATCGGGGCCTTCGCCAATCTCAAACGGTGAGAGCCTCCGGATGTCTGGGGGAGACAAGTCTCTGAAT
>JAAZAN010000136.1 GCA_012514315.1 Chloroflexota bacterium | reverse complement strand
GGCGGGTACGTGAGTGGCCCCGTCACCGTGGCAGCGCGCTGGCAACAGGTACCCATGATGGTGTTTGTGCCCGACATCGAGCCGGCACAGTCGATCAAAGCGACGGCGCGGTTTGCGTCGCGTGTCGCCGTTACCGTGGAGGACTCGCTGGCATACTTCACCGGCGGAAAGGCAGTCGTGACCGGGTACCCACTGGGCGAGCGAATCACCCGATGGACGCGTGAGGAAGGGCGTGAAGCCCTTGGCATCGAGCCGTCCGCCCGGGTACTGCTGGTTTTTGGGGGCAGTCGCGGCGCTCGCTCGATCAACAGGGCAGTGATGGCCAACGTGGAGGCCCTGGTACAGACGGCACATGTTGTCCATGTCAGTGGTAGGTTGGATTGGCCAGAGGCTGAGGCGGCCCTGCAAAGCCTGCCCCAAGATGTTCTCACTCGTTACCACCTTTACCCTTATCTGCACGATGAGATGGGAGCGGCACTGGCTGCGGCGGATCTGGTCGTTTCCAGGGCAGGCGCCGGCGTATTGGGGGAGTTTCCCTATTTCGGGCTGCCGGCGATTCTCGTGCCTTACCCCCATGCCTGGCGCTATCAGAAGGTCAATGCTGAGTGGCTCGCAAGCAGAGGCGCGGCACTGGTCCTGGAAGATGGAGCCCTGGCGGCGGAGTTGGTGCCGGCGGTGCGATCGCTGTGGGCTGATGATGCTCGGAGGGCGGCGATGGCGGAGGCGGCGCGGGCACTGGGGCGCCCGTCGGCTGCCAGGGATGTTGCCGGTCTGCTCGTTCAGCTCGGCAAGAGCGCTACGCCCGGATAGGATCTGAACAAGGATGACGATATGATACCAATAGACACGGTGTTCTTCGGTCTGGTCCTGCTCTTCGGCATCATCGGTGCGCTGCGAGGGTGGGCCAAGGAACTTCTGGTGATCTTCAGCGTGATTCTGGCGCGGTTCATCGAGTATGTGAGCGTGCTCTATGTGCCGGTGCTGAGCACTTCGCTGCAGTCGTTGCAGCAGTCTGATCCGCGCACGTGGTTCTACATACGCCTGATGATCTTCGGAGTTCTGGTGTCGTTCGGGTACGCGACGACGGTGATCTCGTCGAGACTGGGCGCGCGCGCCCGGAAGGAGAAGCTGCAGGATACGCTGTTGGGGCTGTTTCTTGGGGTCCTCAATGGCTTCCTGGTTATCGGGATGATGTGGGGATTCCTGCACCAGTTGGGGTACAACGTTTGGGGCATCAGTGGTCCGCAGAGCGCTGCTGCGCAGAATGTGATTCGCTATCTGCCGACTGACTGGCTGGAGGGTCCCGCGCTGTTCGTGGCAGTCGCGATCTCATTCGCTTTCGTCCTGATCGTCTTTGTGTGAGCCTAGCTGCAATGACCGATGATAGAGCCATAGACCAGCGCGAGCCGCGCAAGGTGCACATCGTGGGGATCGGGGGAGCCGGTATGTCGGCCATCGCTCGCGTCCTCACGGGCCGCGGTCTCACGGTCAGCGGCTCGGATCGGCGTGGCTCGTCCATTACGGCAGCGCTGGGGCTCGAAGGTATCAGGGTTGCGATCGGTCACGCTGCTGAGAACATCGGAGATGCGGACCTGGTGTTGGCATCGTCGGCGGTGCCCGATGACAATGTTGAACTGGTGGCAGCGCAGGCCCGGGGGATCCGCGTTCAGCGGAGACGTGAGTTCCTGCCGACTCTGACCGCGGGCTACGATGTTATCGCCGTGGCCGGGGCACACGGGAAGACGACCGTCTCGGGCATGATTGCGCTGGCGATGCTAGAGGCGGGCCTGGACCCGACCTACATTGTTGGCGGCGTGCTTGCCAACCTGGCCACGAATGGCAGTGCCGGTACCGGCCGCCATTTCGTGATCGAGGCCGATGAATACCAGCGGACGTTTCTGGGGCTGAGCCCAGGAATCGCCGTGGTGACCAACGTCGAGTTCGATCATCCAGACTGCTACCCAGATTTGGGCCATGTCCGTCTGGCGTTTGGCGAGTTCGTCGACAACATCGTGCAAGGTGGGCTCCTGGTAGCTTGTGGTGACGATGTGACTGCGTATGAAATCGCCGCGGCCTATCAGGCGAGCGGCGGGCGCGTGGTGCTGTATGGCTGTGATCGCGCGCGCACCCTAGCCTGGAGAGCAACCGACGTACGTCGGAATGTTTTCGACGGCATCAGTTTTGCCGTCGAGCACGAGGGACGCGCCTTGGGCCAGATCGATCTGAGGATCCCGGGTGAGTTCAACGTTCTCAACGCGCTGGGGGCCCTGGCGGTGGGTCATGAACTGGGTCTCTCGTGGGAGGCCTTGCGCTCAGCGTTGGCGCAGTTCGGGGGCACGGCCAGACGGTTCGAAACGCTGGGAGAGGTGTGCGGTGTCACCGTCATCGACGATTACGCACACCATCCAACCCAGATCCGCGGTGTGCTCCGGGCAGCGCGGCTGCGCTACGCCGATCGGAGGATTATCGCTGTGTGGGAGCCGCATACATTCAGCCGGATCAGAGCGTTGTGGCAGGAGTTCATGACCGCGTTCGGCGACGCAGACGCAGTTGTAGTCCTACCTATCTACGCTGCGCGCGAGCGGGATGATGGCACGCTGACGGCCCGGGATCTGGCACAGCAGGTCGGTCATTCTCAGGTGACGAGCACGGACTCGCTCGATGAGGCTGTGACGCGGTTGGCGGCACTCAGCCAGCCGGGCGACGTGGTGCTGATGATGGGGGCCGGCAACGAGACGATTGTGGGGCAGCGCTTGGTCGAGACCCTGAGACAGGGAGTGGGGTAGGATGTTGGGGCTTTCAGATGAGCGCACGCCCGTTACGGACACGCAGGCGGCAGAGGCTGCGATGGCAGATGCCCTGGCGGGAGCGGCGGAGCTGGGTGCGTCACTCGCTAAGTACTCGTGGGTGGGCGTCGGAGGGCCAGCGGATGTTCTGGTGATCGCCCACGATCGGGAGACGCTTGTGAAAGCCGTGCGGGTGGCGCGGGAGCTGGGGCTGCCCTGGCGCGTCTATGGGGGCCTGACAAACATCCTGGTACCCGACTCGGGATTGCGCGGCGCGATCATTCTAAATCGCACGCGCGCGACGAATTTCGAGGCCGGAGGCCGGCTGGTCGCCGATGCGGGTGCCATTGTTGTGAAGGTCGCCCGCGAGGCTATCGAGAAAGGATGGGGGGGACTGACGTGGGCTGTAGGCTTGCCCGGGACCATTGGAGGCGCAGTGGTCAACAACGCCGGGGCGTTCGGAGGCGAGATCTCCCGCGTGCTGGTGGCCGCGGACGTCCTTGCACCTGGGGGGGACCTGGAGCGCGTGACAGTTGACTGGTTCGGCTTTCAGTACCGGTGCAGCAAGTTGAAGGGCGCCGGTGAGCGATGGGTGGTCCTTGGGGCAGAGTTCCAACTCCACCCGGCCGACCCGGCGCGCCTGAGGGCCAAGGCTGACGAATACATCGAGCGCAGACAGAAGGGTCAGCCGCCGGGCCGAACCCTGGGGTCGACCTTCAAGAATCCACCCGGCGACTATGCGGGGCGCCTGATCGACGCGGCGGGTCTGAAGGGCACGCGGTATGGGGGCATCAGAATCTCTGACCACCATGCGAATTTCTTCATCAACGATGGTGAGGGCACGGCGGCGGACTTCCGCGCTCTGGTTGAACGAGTGCAGTCGGAGGTTTTTGCACGGTTTGGCGTGCGGCTCGAACCGGAGATCGAGATGCTTCCGGAGGAGCCGCCAGATCAACCACGGGCGCGATATCAACGCTCTGTTGGTTCCTGAAGGCTTTCGGTTTAAAATGGGTTAGCGCCCGATGTGGCGACATAGACCATCATAGGAAGAGCAAATGGCGAAGCTGAAGGTGGCCGTCATCTTTGGAGGGCGGTCTGGAGAACATGAAGTCAGTCTGGTATCGGCCCAGTCGGTTATGAATGCGCTGGATCCTGAGAAGTACGACGTGATCCCGGTGGGCATTACGCGCGAAGGCGCATGGATTGTGGGGGGCGATCCGCTCAGGGCGTTGAGGCAGGAGGATTTCTCCACGACGCGCTCGGCGGCGATCTTCGCAGATCCGTCGAAGCAAGGGCTATGGGCATCGGTTGACCCATCCGTCGCTCAGGGGATCGAGTGTAAACCAGACACCCCAGGCGAGCTGGTAGCGGCGAACGCCCGGGTGGGCAAATTGGCGACCCTCTCGCAGGTCGATGTTGTGTTTCCGGTCTTGCATGGGACCTTCGGTGAGGATGGGACGGTTCAGGGTCTGCTTGAGCTTGCTGGTGTTCCCTATGTCGGCGCTGGGGTCCTCTGTTCGGCGCTGGCGATGGACAAGATCGCGTTCAAGGATGTTATGACGGCGCACGGTCTACCCTTGGGTGGCTATCTGTGGACGACGCGCCGTGAGTGGTTGGCGGATCCTGAAGCCCTGATGGATCGTGTAGAGGCTGAGATCGGCTATCCGGCGTTCACCAAGCCCGCGAACCTTGGGTCGAGCGTGGGCATCTCGAAGTGCCGCGACCGCGCGGAGCTGCGGCAGGGGCTCGAGGAGGCCGCCCTCTATGACCGGCGTATCCTGATCGAGTGGGCGGTGCCAGCGGCGCGTGAGATCGAGGTGAGCGTCATTGGCAATGAGGATCCTACTGCGAGCGTGCCGGGCGAGATCATCCCCAGCCGAGAGTTCTATGACTATGCGGCCAAGTATCTGGATGACGGTGAGCATCCCTCCAAGCTGCTCATTCCGGCGCCGCTGAGTGCTGCGCAGACCGCCTATGTTCAGGAGGTCGCGATTGCGGCCTATAGGGCAATCGATGGCGCGGGTATGGCGCGGGTCGATTTCCTGTTGAACGGCGAGACGGGTGATGTGTACCTGAACGAAATCAACACGATCCCAGGTTTTACACCCATCAGTATGTATCCCAAGTTGTGGGAGGCTTCGGGCATTTCTTATGAGCGACTGCTTGATTGGTTGATCGACCTGGCATTTGATCGCCACGAGGAAAATCAGCGATCCGAGCGGATCTATCGGCCAATATCGCGATGACGGGCGCTCGACGATCGACGGAAGACGGGATCCAGATGGCAGGTCGGTGGTGACCCGGTTCGGTCAGCGAGGCGGAAAGGGGTATTGATGAAGAGTAAACAGCGCTACTATCGCACCGCAGCACTCCTGGGGCCGCAGAGTCATCACGCTGCGTACCGCGTGCAGCGCCGCCCCCTTGAGATTCCGTGGAAGCTGGTCATCCCGGCGCTTGTGGCGATTGGCCTGGGTCTGTGGATCTGGCTCGGCAATCCCTGGTATCTGGCGTGGGAGAACCTGGAGGTCGCAGGCGTCTACGCACCTCAGCTCAAATACGACATCAAAGTTGTGGCGGACATCGTGGGTTATCACCGGTTTCTTCTCCGGGCGCACGAGGCCGAGCCCCGGATCTTGGAGGCGATGCCACAGTTCACAGAAGCCAAGGTCCGGTGCGATCTCTTTCCAGCTGCCTGTGAGATAGCATTGAGGGAGCGCGTACCGGCGCTCACCTGGGTGACGGGGCAGGAAACGTACTGGGTCGATGCGGGTGGTTTCGTCTATGTGGCACAGGGGGAGCGCCCGGACCTGCCGTTGGTGACAGGCCCGATGCCGGAGGACGCGGAGGGGCGCATCATGCTATGGGTGCAGCAGGGCGTTGCGGCTCTCGCTGAACTGGGAGTGCCCGTAAGGGAGCTGGGGTATGACCCCGAGCGTGGCCTAGTGTGGACAGATCCGGAAGGACGGCGGGTCGCTTTCGGCTTGGGGTCCGATATGGCACCGCGGTGGCGATCTTATGAGGCTTTGACCAGCGACCTGGCGGCGCGGAACATGTTTCCTCAGGCCGTAGACGTGCGATTTCCCAGTCGAGCGACCTATTCTCTCGAGCGCACCTGGTAGGAGGGTGATACGTGGAAAGATCGGTGGTGGGCATCGATATCGGCACACACCGGATACTCGTGCTGGTTGGCGAGGTCGGTGAGCACGGTGATGTGCGCATCGTTGGGGTAGGACGCGTGCCGGCGAAGGGCATCAAGAAAGGAGTGGTGGTGAACGTGGCCCAGGCTACCGCCGCGATTGCCGAGGCTGTCGAGCTAGCAGAGCAGAGCAGCGGCTATCAGATCGAGCGGGGGTACGTTGGTGTCACGGGAGTCCACATCACCTCCAGAAACAGCACCGGTGTCGTTGGGGTGTCGCGACGCGACCGCGGGATTGGCGCCGACGATGTTGACCGGGTTCTGGAGGCGGCCGGCGCGATTGTGCTGCCGCAGAACCAGGAGCTGGTTCACATCCTGCCCCGTACGTATACGGTGGATGGGCAGGATGGCGTCCGCAACCCTCTGGGCATGCACGGATTCAGGTTGGAGGTGGAGGCCCACGTTGTGATGGGTTCGAGCACCGCCCTGCAGAATCTGCGTAAGTGCGTTCGCGATGCAGGCATCCAGATCGGCGAGCTGGTGCTGACAAGCATGGCGGCGGGAAACTCGGTGCTCACCGAGAACGAGAAGGAGATGGGCGTTGTCCTGGTGGACATTGGAGAGGGGACGACCGACATCGCGATCTTCATTGAGGGTACAGTGTGGCACACCAAATCGCTGCCCATCGGCGGCGAGTATATCACGAATGATATCGCGATCGGCCTGCGACTGCCCTCGCAGGTGGCGGAACGGGTGAAGCTCAGCCATGGGCACGCCGTATCCAACCAGGTCGCCGAGGATGAGCGCTTCACCGTGTCGCCCTACGGCGAAGGCAACCCTATCCCGGTGCCGCGCTGGAGGTTGGCAGAGATCGTCCAGGCTCGTGGAGAGGAAATCCTCGAGAGCGTTCTCCAGGAGATCAAGCGATCCGGATATGACGGGTTGCTGCCAGCTGGCTTGGTCCTGTGTGGTGGCACGGCGCAGTTACCGGGTATACGCGACCTGGCACGCTCGATCTTTGAGCTACCGGTGCAGATTGGCGTTCCCAAGGATATCTCTGGCCTGACCGACAAAGTAAGCGGGCCGGATGCGGCAGTGGCTGTTGGTCTGGTGAAGTGGACGCCGATGTGGGAAGAAGGTGGGGGATGGCGGACAGTGAAGACCCCGTGGTTCAAGCGGGCCGGCGGGTGGTTTAGAAATCTGCTCCCGTCCTGAGGTGGATAGGCAGGTGCGAGTTCAGGCGAAAGGCGTCTGAGGTGACACTTCTGAGGGAGGCATCGACCGACCCTCAGGATTTCCGGAAGGGGTGTGAGGAGGTTGGTAACTATGGGATCAAGGTTGGTGGGTTCAAGTTGGAAAGCCGCGAGCTCCAGGGCATCATCATATTCCAGGGGAACTAGACCCGAGAGGCAAGGAGGGACGCAAATGCCTGGTTTGGCAGAGAACTTCGCTCAGATTCACGTAATTGGTGTGGGAGGTGGCGGCAGTAATGCCGTCAACCGGATGATCGCTGAAGGGCTTCAGGGCGTTGAATTCATCGCCGTGAACACCGATGCGCAGGCGCTGATGCACTCGCAAGCCCCCAAATGCTTGCGGATTGGGGATAGCGTGACGCGAGGGCTCGGCGCTGGCGGCAATCCCGACGAAGGGCGAAAGGCTGCCGAGGAGTCGCAGGATGAAATCCTCGAGGTTCTGCAGGGCTCGGACATGGTCTTCGTGACGGCGGGCATGGGGGGCGGCACCGGCACCGGTGCGGCACCCGTGATCGGCAGGATCGCCAAAGAGGAGATCAAGGCGCTTACGATCGGCGTTGTCACGCGTCCATTCACCTTCGAAGGCGCCAAGCGCTCGCGGGTTGCTGCAGAGGGGATCGAGGCCCTGAAGCAGGTGGTGGACACGCTTATCGTGATCCCGAACGATCGGTTGTTGGAGATCACCGAGAAACGGGTCAGCCTCAGCGATGCATTCGGCGTCGCAGATGACGTGCTGCGCCAGGGCATCCAGGGCATCACTGAAGTGATCACCGTGCCGGGTCTCATCAACCTCGACTTTGCGGACGTGAAGTCCATTATGTTGGAGGGTGGCGCTGCGTTGATGGCGGTGGGCCGCGCCTCGGGTGAGAAGCGCGCAGTGGACGCCGTGCAACAGGCGATCTCAAGCCGGCTGCTTGATATCACCATCGATGGCGCACGCGGCATCCTCTTCAACATCACCGGCGGGCCCAGCATGACCCTGTTCGAGGTCAACGAGGCTGCGTCCATCATTCGCGAGACCGCGCATCCCGATGTGAACCTCATCTTCGGTGCCGTGATCGACGAGAACATGGGCGAGGATGTGAGCATCACCGTGATCGCCACCGGATTCGACACCGATGGCGAGCCCGAGATCTCACGCCCTGCCAGTGCGCCGGCACAACGCCGAACTGAGACCAGCGATCTGTTCAGTGCGCAGACTGCTGATCGCGACAACATCGAGATACCGGCTTTCTTGCGGCGTCGAGGCTAGAGCGCCGGCAAGGCGTGCCCAGCCTGCGTTGCTTACCGAAATGGAGGGAGAACCATCTTCCGTCCGGAAGATGGACGGATGCGCCTGTCTGCCTGTGAGGGCGGACTCGGGCTAGTCACGGCGGTTGCCCACCGGTGCTGGCCTGGCAGTGGCTCTGGGCGTCGGCCCTGCCTTGCAGCATCTGATCCCAATTGCTAACCCGACCTTCCCGGGGATTCCCCGGGAAGGTCGGTCTTTGTCGGTCGGTGGCCGCTCAGCCAGGAAGGGGCACCTTTCCGTGGTATAATCCGCTTGTTAACGTGAGGTGGATCGATGATCGAGACTGTGGGGTTGTCCAAAGTGTTTGGCGATCTGCGCGCCGTGGATGATCTCTCTCTGGCCCTGGCTCCTGGACAGGTATTGGCGCTTCTGGGGCCCAACGGGGCCGGCAAGACCACGACGGTTCGTATGCTCGCGTCCATCCTCAAGCCTACAAGCGGCTATGCACGGGTGGCGGGCTATGATACCGTGAGGGATGCGGGTGAGGTACGGCGACGTGTCGGCGTCTTGACGGAAGCCCCCGGCCTGTACTCGCGCATGAGCGGTTGGGAATACCTCGAGTACTTCGCGGCGCTGTACCGGCTTCCTCGCACCGAACGTAAGCCCCGCATCTCACGGTTGGCAGAGCAGTTCCGAATTGTGGACGCGCTGCCGCGGCGCCTCGGCGAGTATTCCAAGGGGATGCGGCAGAAGATCGCGCTGATGCGCACCCTATTGCACGATCCACCTGTGTTGCTGTTGGATGAGCCCACGTCCGCGATGGACCCTGAGAGCGCCCGGCTGGTTCGAGATGCCATTCTCCAGATGAGCGCACAGGCGCGGCACACGACGATCGTGTGTACTCATAATCTGCCGGAGGCAGAGGAGTTGAGCGATCGTATCGCGATCATCAGCCACGGCCGCATTGTCGTTCAGGGCACAGCCGCCGAGTTGAAGTCGCGTCTCCTGGGGCCGCCCGTCATGGAGTTGCGGGTGCGAGCGGGGAGTGTCGACCTCCGTGACGGTGTGTTGTCGCTGGTCAAACAGTTCGTCACTGTAGAGGGTGTTGGGGATGGGTGGGTCCATTACCGGACCTCCGACCCGGCGGTTGTCAATCCCATACTTCTGGGGGCTTTGGCTGAGGCCCGCGTGCCTGTGGTCACGCTCAGCGAGTTGCCCCAGAGCCTGGAGAGCGTCTATCTTCAGGTCATTGAGGAAGAAGGCATTCGTGGCTCAACGGGTTGATGCCTTGACCCAGCGAATGGGCCGGACGGCGCGGGCAGCGGCAGACGGTGTTGGGCCCGTGCTGACGATTATGAGCCGCGAGATGCGCGATACGCTGCGGGATTGGCGCATCGTCGTTCCGATTGTGGTCCTGGTCACAATCTTCCCGGTGCTGGCGAATTTCGTGGCCTCAAGCGGGGTTGGTTTCCTGAGCCGGTACGGTGGTGACCTGATCGCTGAACGCCTCTTCCCCTTTTTGATGTTGGTGGTTGGGTTTTTCCCCAGCACGTTTTCGCTGGTCATTGCGCTGGAGACTTTTGTCGGTGAGAAAGAGCGCCGGAGCCTCGAGCCGCTGCTGGCGACGCCCCTGAGCGATGTGCAGCTCTACCTGGGCAAGCTGCTTGCTGCGACCGTTCCACCGGTCCTGGCGAGCTATCTGGGCATGGTGGTCTACACGTTGATGCTGGGCCTGGTGGTCGGCTGGTGGCCCGACCTCTCGCTGTTCATCCTGGCGATGGCGCTGTCGACGATCGAGTCCGTGGTTATGGTGGCAGGCGCAGTGATCGTGTCGAGCCAGTCGACGAGCGTGCGGGCCGCGAACCTGGTGGCCAGTTTCATTATCGTGCCTATGGCGCTGCTGCTGCAGGCTGAGGCCAGCCTGCTGTTGTTTGCCAACTATGATGCCCTATGGCTTATCGGATTGGGCCTGTTGATCGTGGCGACGCTGCTGGTCAGGCTCGGGGTGCGGGTCTTCAGCCGCGAGCAGTTGCTGGGGCGCGAGATCGACGAGCTGGACCTCAAGGCCGGCCTTTCCACGTTGTGGGGGGCGCTGTGGCCGAGGCGTGGTCTGGTGCACCTGTACCGCCGGGAGATACCCCGGCTCATCCGCGGCCTCAAGATGGAACTGCTGGTAACGGTGCTGGTGGTGGGGGCTGGGGGGCTGCTGATTGGGATGTGGGCCGTGCATCACTGGCCGTTGCCGGTCGAGATCTTCAACCTCGAGCCGATGACTGACCCTACAGCCCTGGAATCACTGATGGATCAGTCGGGTTTGCTGCCTAGTTTCTCGACTGGCGCCGTCTTCCTCAACAACGTGCGCGCCCTGCTTCTGGCGGGTGTGCTGGGCCTGCTCTCGTTGGGGACGTTGGCGCTGTTGTTGCTGTTGATCCCCGTTGCGCTGATTGCCTACATTGGTATGCAGATTGGCCAACTGGGTATCAGCCCGTGGCTCTTCCTCGCCGTGACTGTGTTGCCCCATGGAATCATCGAGCTGCCAGCCGCGATTGTGGCGACGGCTCAGGCGATGCGGATGGGCGACGTCATCCTGCAGCCACCGGATGAGGGGGGCGGTGTGCTGGGGATCGTCCGTGAGGCCGGCCACTTCATCAAGGTACTGGCGCTGATCGTGGCACCGCTATTGCTCATCGCGGCGTGGGTGGAGGTCCACGTCACGCCGCGACTGCTCGTGTGGTTTATGAACCGGCTCTAGCGTCCGGCAATCAGAGTCCGTTGGCGACTACGGGTTCCTGTGCTGGAACAGACGCTGACGCAAAGACGACCGCGGCTTGCTCCAGCAGGAAGTCGACTTCGTCGCGCGTGATCACGAGCGGCGGCGCGAACCGGATCACGGTACCGTGGGTGTCCTTGGCGAGGACGCCGCGCGCCTTCAGGGCCCGGACGAATGCCCGGGCATGACCCGCTTCGGGCTTGAACTCCACACCGATGAGAAGGCCCTTGCCACGGATCTCCTTGATGTGCGGGCTGTTGATCTGGCGGAGGCCCTCACAGAGATAGGCGCCCATTTCGCGAGCGCGCTTCGGTAGATCTTCCTCGACGATAACCCGCAGGGCCTCACGTGCTACCGCACTCGCCAGGGGGTTGCCCCCGAATGTGGAGCCGTGGCTGCCGGGCTCAAAGAGCCCGAGTATGTTGCGGTTGCCGACCACGGCGGAGACCGGCATCATGCCCCCGGACAGCGCCTTCCCCAGTGTGACCAAATCGGGCGCCACCGACTCCCAGCTGCTTGCGAGCAGTCGTCCGGCACGCCCCAGGCCACTCTGAATCTCGTCGGCGATCAGGAGGACGTTGTGCCGGTCGCAGATGTTGCGGATGGCTTTGAGATAGCCCTCTGGCGGCACGATCACGCCCGCCTCGCCCTGGATTGGTTCGACGAGGAATGCGGCGGTGTTTGGCGTGATGGCGCGCTCGAGCGCCTCAGCGTCTCCATAGGGAATCGCCTTGAACCCAGGCGTGAAGGGGCCAAAGCCGTCGCGATAGTCGGGTTCTGTGGAGAACGAGATGATCGTCAGCGTGCGTCCGTGGAAATTGTTCTCGCACACGATGATCTCGGCAGGACCGGATACTCCCTTGACCCGATAGCCCCAAAGCCGGGCGGCTTTGACCGCTGCCTCGACCGCCTCGGCACCGGAGTTCATCGGGAGCATCAGCTCGTAGCCGGTGAGGTCGCACAGCTCTTTGGCCAGCAAGGGTAGTTGGTCGTTATAGAAGGCCCGCGACGTAAGCGTCAAACGCTCGGCCTGTTCGACAAGTGCTTTGATGATCCGCGGATGCCGGTGACCTTGATTCAGCGCAGAGTAGGCGCTCAGGCAGTCGAGATAGCGGTTGCCCTCCACGTCCCACACCCAGACACCCTCTCCCCGCTCGAGCACAACGTCAAGGGGGTGATAGTAGTGGGGGCTGTAGTCATACTCAATTCGAATGTAATCCTCTGTGCGCATCTGGTCCTTGCTCCTTCCGTGAACGGTGCCTATACCCTAGCATGCGCACCTTGCCGGTTCAAGTGATGCTTGTCGTCTCATGGTAAGGCGAAGTGCAGGCTGGCGCCAAGCTGCGCGTAACGTTGTCTGCTCACCGTGGAAGGGCGTGTCTCTGCCGGAGATGGGAGGCGCTCAGTACCACTCGTGAATCGAAAACGGCGGACCAATTCGGTTGACAATTCGGGGGTGTATGGTATGATTTCGATCGTTCTGGGGGCGTAGTGTAGTGGTTAACATGCCGGCCTGTCAAGCCGGAGATCGCGGGTTCAAGTCCCGTCGCTCCCGCCTATAGTTAGTCCTATAGGACATCAAGAGCTCTCTAGTGATAGAGGGCTCTTTCTGTTGTCGGGTATGTCTTCTATGATGCCTCGGCCGTCCCATAGTCTTCCCGTCGTGATGTTGTTGCCCCTGCGGTACCGGGCTGTTGATGAGCCGCGCCACTCCTGATCCAGTGGGCTGCGAACTGCTAATCCACCCCGGTTGAGGACGTCGGTGTAGATCATGGTGGTTTTCACGTCTTTGTGTCCCAACAATTCCTAGACCGTGCGGATGTCGTATCTGGCTTCCAGCAGGTGCGTGGCGAAGGAATGGCGAAAGGTGTGCGGGCCGACAGGTTTGACCATGCCAGCAGCCTGGGTCGCGGCGCGGATGGCGTGGTCGTCGAGGGGATCGAGGTCTTGATGCAGCACTTCGCGGTAGAGGAAGAGGATAGCAGCAAGCGCCTGGTCTTGGGTGGGGGTGGCGACGTTGGTTTCGGTCGCCAGGTGGGCGAGGAAGGCGCGGATTTCGGGCGTCCCCATCTCATGGGGATGCCGTTTGTTGTGGAAGCGGATGAAGCGTCTGATCCAGTTGACGTAGGTTTCTTCGGTGCGCAGGGTAAACGGCGTTTGCATCTGCCCGCCAGGTCACTCACTTGATGGCGCTATTGCACAGGTGACGGTTTTGTGTGGTTGACCTATGAGAAGGGGTCACATACACTGGATGTAGTGAACCCCGAGAACTGGAGAGTGGGGAAAGTAGGGTCGGACGTATACTAGACCCACGCGGAGGTTCACAGATGGCACGGAAGCATCGGACATTCAGTTCGGAGTTCAAGTTCCAGGTGGTGATGGAGGTACTCACGGGCGCGAAGCGACCGGCAGAGGTCTGCCGCGAGCACCAGATCGCGGACAGTGTGCTGAGTCGCTGGCGGCAGAAGCTGCTGGAGGAAGGGCCGCGGGTGTTTGATCGGGAGAGCCCTAGTGAGGAACACGCCGGGCGGATCGCGGAGCTGGAGCGGGTAATCGGCCAGTTGACGCTGGAGTTGGCCGCGGCAAAGAAAGCCTCGGACTGGCTGAACTCACTGCGGTGATGAAGCGCCAGATGGTGAGTGCATTGCGGGTGGAGTATCCGGTACACGTGCTGTGCCAGGTTCTTGATCTGGCGCCCAGCACGTACTACTACCGCTCCGATGAGCCAGATGACCTGAGCTTGTTGGCGGCTATCGAGGGTGTGGTACAGCGCTTCCCCACGTATGGCTACCGCCGGGTGACCGCCCAGTTGCGGCGCGAGGAGGCGCCAGTCAACCATAAGCGGGTGCAGCGGGTGATGCGCGCGAATGATCTGCTGGTGCGCCGTAAGCGTGGGGTAAAGACTACTCAGAGCGACCACCCCTACGGGCGCTGCCCGAACTTGCTGCACGAGCTAGTGATTGCACGTCCGGATCAGGTTTGGTGTGCCGACATCACCTACGTCCACCTGCGCGAGCAGTGTGTCTACTTGGCGATCCTGCTGGATGTCTTCACCCGCAGCCTACGCGGCTGGCATCTCGGGCACCGCCTGAGCAGCGACCTGGCGCTGACGGCGCTGCGGCGGGCCTTGGCAGAGCGACAGCCTGAGATCCACCATTCGGATCAGGGGGTGCAGTATGCGGCCCACGGCTACGTGGCGCACCTGCAGGCGCTCGGGGTGCAGCTGAGTATGGCGGCCCGGGGCCAACCTACGCAGAATCCCTATGCCGAGCGGGTCATTCGGACGATCAAGGAGGAGGAGGTCTATCTGAAGGAATACCTGGATTACGCCACGGCCTACCGTGAGATCGGACATTTCATTGAGGATGTCTATCAGACCAAGCGCATACACTCAGCCTTGGGCTATTTGACACCTACGGAGTTTGAGGCAGCCTATCGACAGCGACAGGTAGCTTAACAGCCCGGTCCCTACTTCTTCTGCCCCAAATCGTCTCCAGTCCATGGGGGTCACCTCAAAGCGCTCACGCTGCACCCGCCCGGCTGCTGAACCCAATCGTTAGGCGTTTGACATCACACTATCCAGGAGTTTTGTGATCATGGCAATTAGAACACACCTCTATTGGATACTTTGCGCAGTCTGCGTCATCGTCGTAAGCCTGAGCGGTGCGAGTTGTAGGGCTGTCCAACCGACTGCGGTTCTTTCTGAGACACCTATCTCTGCCCCGCCACAGGCAACATTGGCCTCGCCAGCGACAAAGACTGTCGCCGCGCATGTTCCGGCAATGACGAGCAGCCCGTCAAGTTCAATGCCTTTGTCGCCCTCTGCGACGCCAACCTGCTTGTCCCCCTCAGCCACTTTCACAGCCTCGCCCTCACCGGCCACACCCTTTTTGCCAAGCGCGACACCAACTCGACCGGCTGGTAGCCCCTCGCCCATGCTCCCCTCACCCTCCCCGACGGTCTGCCTGAAATGGTTCTTTTCTGGTGCTCCTTCCGGCTGTCCAGCGGCCTTGCCTGAACACTTTACAGGGGCGGCGCAGCGTTTTGAGCATGGGTTCATCTTGTGGACGGCGCAGCCTGACAGATTCTACGTTTTTGTTGATGCGCAAACGCTGCATGCTTTCCTGGTCGTAAGGGCGCCTTACACCTTTCAAGCTGTCGACCCAGTGACAGACACGCCTCCACCGGGGTTGTACGAGCCGATCAGCGGCTTTGGAAAAGTATGGCGGGGAGAAATCCAGACCTACAACCCGAACTTCTCGAACCTGCGCGCGCTGTTAGGGTGGGCGGTGGAGCCAGAACACCCATACGAGACGGACTTTCAGTGCGATGAGGGAACAAGTTACTCTATGTTCGGGAATTACAGATTCACGCAAAATTGCTTTCTGCGCGACGCTGGCGGCGACATCATCTTGCTTCGTCCGCAGGATGGAATGTGGGAACTTTGGGAATAGACATGCCGACCAACAGTGTCTACGCGGTTTGGACTTTAGGTGCAGCCTCTTTCCCTTGATATGGTTGCGAGAGGCCATTTACGTTGCTCTTGGAGAAGAGGTTTTCTTTCGTGGACTTCTGGGCGGCTGGTTCAGTTTCGCTACAGTCATCGACCGAAAGGAGAGACAGATGGGCGATTCACCTTCTTCCTGGGAAGCAATGTACTGTGACGAAAAATACAGTTGGTTCTGGCCACCGGCCTATGATTCCAAGTCAGACCCGCCCGAGATAGAAGCCGTTGTCTCCCTTCTTGGTGCTCGACCAGGAACAAGACTACTCGATTTGGCATGCGGACGAGGCTGGCTGACTATTCACCTAGCCCAGCGTGGATTTGATGTCACCGGCTTCGATCTGAGTGCGGTGTTGCTCACGCGCGCTGAACAGGCCGCGAATCAAGCCAGAGTTAGAATTGAGTGGGTGCGCGGGGATATGCGCGATTTGCCGAGTGAATGGACTGACTGTTTTGAGTATGTTACCTTTACTCTCAGCGAGTTCGGGTGCTTCAGTAACGAGTCTGAGAATCAGCAAGTTCTCCATGAGGTAGCCCGCGTGCTCAAGGCAGGGGGACGGTTTCTCTTGGATATCGTTGTGAATCGCGACGAACTGATTCTCCACGGAGAGACCTATAACTGCCTCGAAGGTGACGGGTTCTTTGTGTCTGAGCAAGGAAGCCTTGACTTGTTGACAGGAATCCACCAAAGAGTATTTCATTGGTATTATCAGGGTCAGCGTCACGAGACGAAGTGGCAGATCCGTGCCTACACGCCACCAGAAGTTGCCGGCATGCTGGAAAAGGCGGGATTTCAAGTATTGGCCGTTTATGGCAATCTTGTGGGAGATATGCTAACTCGAGATAGTACGGGAATGACATTCATAGCGCAGAAACAAGCCATATCTTCATAGTGAGACGCCGCCCAACATTGCTTCCACCCGACGCCGCTTGCGCGGCTGCTGGTTGCGGCCCTACGTGTTTCCAGGTAGTTTTCTGGCGAAGGTGGCTTGCACGCAGTCGCGGCGCGGGTGAAGCCACCCGTTAGGCTGACAACAGGAGGGGGGCACTTACGCCACGAGACATGCTCAGGGCCTGTATCAGCTGACCGTGTTGGCCGCCTGGCTCGCCCGGCAAACGCTTGGGATGTTTCGAGGCCGGAAAGAGCGGCGGATCGGGTCCGGCATTCTGGTTCATCAACGCCGGTTCGCCGACGAAGTGACGGAACTCTGCTCAACGATCAGCAGAACGGAGTCTACAGCCATGAGGATACACCTGACGTTGCGCATACTATGGATTGTGTTACTCTTGGGTGCCTGTAGTACCTCAATAACTCTCCCTAAGATCGACCGCCACCCTGATGCGGATTCCTGGCGACGCGGCGTGCTCACATCGCTCCCAATCTATGACCCCACCTCGGCAAACGCGTTCCAAGTTGACTTGCGCGCCTATGACCTGGCGAGCCTCGACTTGGGCGGTTCACTGGACGATCTGCTCTATGCAGACTTCGACGACCGGACGATCTGGCCAGCCGCCGACCGCATGCCACAGGGCTACGACTGGCAACGCATTATGGAACTGGGGAAGGATCCCGGCCTGGGTGTGCGCGACTTGCACACGCAGGGGATCACCGGGAAGAACATCGGTATCGCCATCATCGACCAGACATTGTTGGTCGATCACCAGGAGTACAGCGAGCAACTCCGACTGTACGAAGAGCTGGACGACATTACCGGCGCATGGCTGGAGGCGCAGATGCACGGTCCGGCCGTCGCTTCGATTGCCGTGGGCAGGACCGTCGGCGTCGCGCCGGAGGCCGACCTCTACTACATCGCCACGCATCGCGGCGGCAACGGAAGCGACTACACCTACCTCGCCGATGCAATCCACCGCATCGTGGCGATCAACAAAGCCCTGCCGCGGGAGCGGAAGATCCGCGTGATCTCGATGTCCATCGGCTGGGGCCCTGAGGTCGAGGGCTACCACGAGTTGATGGCTGCTGTCCGGAGAGCCCGGGCGGCCGGGATGCTTGTTGTGAGCACCACGATCCGGGAGATGTATGGATTGGATCTCGGTGGACTGGGGCGGGCGCCCCTGGCCGACCCCAACACGGCTGCATCCTACGAACCGGGGGCCTTCTGGGCCCAAGCCTTTGCCAACGCCGTATGGCGAGATACATACGGCGCGATGGTGTTGGTGCCCATGGATTCGCGGACGACGGCCAGCCCCTTGGGGACCAGTGAGTACACCTTCTCCCGGGTCGGTGGGTTGAGCTGGGCGATTCCCTACATCGCCGGCGTCTATGCGCTGGCCGCGCAGGTCGACCCTGCGATCACGCCGAAGCAGTTCTGGTCGCTGGCGCTGGAGACGGGCCAGACGATTAAGGTCAACCTTGAGGGCCAGGCAGTCCCATTGGGGCCTATCATTGATCCCGTGGCTTTGATAGACGCTGTTCAGAGTCGATGAGGCGGCGCGCTGATGGTAGCTCAGTTGCTCTTGAGCATGCTGACGGCATGATCTTCCCCTGGAACACGGACAGTCACAAGTGCGAAAGGCACACTGGAAAGGGAAGGTGGAAGATGCCCAGGAAGAGGAAGACATTCCCAGAAGCGTTCAAGGGTGAACTGGTGGCGCTGTATGAAGCTGGGGAGGAGACCATCGCCGAACTAGAGCGGGAGTACGAGGTGGGGTGGGTGAACCTCCACATCCGGTCGACGGCTGCGTCACTTGAAATCACTGCTTGACTTGGATGAAAATGGCCTCGAGTTGAGTTCTACTCATCTCGGACTTGCGAGAAATGAGCGTTGACAGTCTGGCTGTCCCCATTCCGCAACAGGACACGTTGGTTTCATATGCGGGATGAAGATAACCGAATGTATACGCGTGCGTGCCCGAGTCCCGTCGCTCCCGCCTATAGTGAGTGCTTATTGGACATCAAGAGCTCTCTAGCAATAGAGGGCTCTTTTTGTGTTGTCGAGTCTTGACCCTATGGCCCCTCGGTAGTCCTATAGCTTCAATGTCGCGACGTTGTTGCCACAATGCCGTCTGGATTTGTGGTCCTGAATCAAACCGTGTATACTGGCTGTAAAGGTGTGGCCTAGCCACATGAGAAAACGTCCCACGCTACGATGTAGGACTGGCATTCCCTACCTCTGACTCGTCTTCCAAGGCAACCAATGCAGTTGGCGCAGAGAGTGGCGCGAGCTTTTCTCCACGCTTTGTCATACACCCGTGTCGTCCGGTCGACGTGTTGTCCCCGTTGTGATTCACTTTATCCAGAGGCGCGGTCTTGGTATCTGTCGCCAGCGGCATAGTTGAAGTCCGCCGTTAGGTGGACTGGAAGGGAACGCCATGTTGAACAAACGTGATGTGTTTGTGAAAGGCGTGTTTCACGCCCGGTTTGCGGTTATGTTGTTCCTTTGGGTGTTCGTCATCGCGCTTTCCGTTTCGGGTCCTCTCATCCAACCTGTCGATGTCGGGTACGTGCTGGGGGCACTGCCCGCGGACGAGGAGCCGTATGACGTTTTTGTCTACTTGCCACTGGTGGTACGCAACTTCCCCGTTACGCCCGCTGCGCCGACGCTGTATGCTATCAGTAATCCGGAGGGGCTGGGCGATTACGCCGTCAGCTGGAGCGCCTCGCCTGGGGCGACGACGTACACGCTACAGGAGGCTGACAACGCCGGCTTCGCCAGTCCGACCACGGCCTATGCGGGGGCGGCTACCTCGACGGATATCAGTGGTCGGTTCCCGGGGACATACTACTACCGCGTCCGCGCGTCCAACGCCACCGCCGACAGCGACTGGAGCAACGTCGAAGCGACGCAAGTTACCGCCTCGCCGGGTTGTCCCGCCACAGGGACTTGGTCAGGTCTGACAAGCCAAGGTGGGGAGAGTAGGATTGGTTTCGACGTCACGGATGTCCCATATTGCCGCATTCCCGAGTCTGAGCTGTTAGCAGGAAGGTTTGGGATTGCGATACGGTTCTGGGACAGTTGCGGCGATGAGCGGAACCTCGTCAATCTGAATGAGATCCCCATTGAGAACGGCCTCTTCGACTTCACATTTGGTGACGGATCTGGGCATATTCGAGGTCAGTTCACGTCTCAGACTACAGCAAGCGGCACGTTCTACTCCAACAAGGATGGTTGTAGCGCCTCCGGTACCTGGACGGCAGAGCTCCTACCGCCAGGCCCCTTTGGGAAAGACGGCCCCGCGGATGGGGCAACAGGTCGTCCGCCGAGCCTGACGCTGAGCTGGGAGGCAAGTGCAGGGGCAGCGAGCTACGAGGTCTGCTACGATACGACCGATGACAACGTCTGTGCGGATTGGGTCAACACGGGCACAACACGCGAAGCCGAGATCAGCGGACTGCTTCCTTCGACGACTTACTACTGGCAGGTGCGTGCTGTTCATCAGTTCGGCGGAACCTCCTATGCTGACGGTGACAGCACAGCGTATTGGTCGTTTACGACCGGTTCTGTCCCCGGCGATTTCGGCAAGGCCAATCCAGCAGATGGCGCGACCGAGGTGACGGATTCCAACCTGGAGTGGGGTGCGAGTTCAGGGGCGGCATATTACGAGTACTGCTACGACACGGACGACGACGATGCCTGTGCTGCCTGGACGTCCACGGGCGTGGTGACCCAGGCCCAGATCAGCGGGCTGGACCCGGCGACAACGTACTATTGGCAGGTGCGCGCCGTCAGCAGTTTTGGGACCATCTACGCTGACGGCGGCAGCGGGGCATATTGGTCGTTCACAACGGGCAGCGCCCCGGGCGCATTCGCCAAGATCAGCCCCGCCGATGGAGCAGACGATCTAGGGTTGAGTGTGACCTTGGAATGGGGCGATAGCCTGGGGGCCACGAGTTACGAATACTGTTACGCCGTCACCGCAGACTGCACGGATTGGGTCAGCACCGGCTTGATGACCCAGGTCACGGTCAGTGGGTTGATCTCGGGTACAACCTATCACTGGCAGGCGCGCGCCGTCAATCAGATGGGGACTGCCTACGCCGACGACGACAGCGCGTCACGTTGGGCCTTTACCGCCGGCCGGCGGGAAGGTGCCGATGCTCCCGTCTGGGCATTAGCTATACAGTCAGACGACAACAAGATCCTGGTGGGTGGATGGTTCACCGAGTTGCGCGGGCAACCGCGTGCCTATATCGGGCGGTTGAACGCCAATGGAGCCCTCGATGTGGATTTCGATCCGGGTGCGGATGATCTCGTCCGTGCCCTGGCAGTGCAGTCGGACGGCAAAATCTTGGTGGGAGGCGCCTTCACGGAGCTGGGGGGGCAGCCGCGCAGCAACATCGGGCGGCTGAACGCTGACGGAAGCCTGGATACGACCTTCAACCCGGGGGCTGATGGTTCGGTCTCGGCGCTGGCGATCCAGGCGGACGGCAAGGTCCTGGTGGGAGGCGACTTCACGGAGCTGGGGGGGCAGCCGCGCAGCAGCATCGGGCGGCTGAACGCTGACGGAAGCCTGGATACGACCTTCAACCCAGGAGCTGATGGTTCGGTCTCGGCGCTGGCGATCCAGGCGGACGGCAAGATCCTCGTGGGAGGTTACTTCACGGAGCTGGGAGGGCAGCCGCGCAGCAACATCGGACGGCTGAACGCTGACGGAAGCCTGGATACGACCTTCAACCCGGGGGCTGACGGTGACCACGCCGATGTCACCGCCCTGGCGATCCAGGCGGATGGCAAGATCGTGGTGGGCGGTTTGTTCGATGAGCTGGGAGGCGCGCCGCGCAACAACATCGGGCGGCTGAACGCAGACGGATCGCCCGATCTCGACTTTGATCCCGGTGCGAGCCTGTGGCCGTATTCCCTGGTTGAACAGCCGGATGGCAAGCTTCTGGTAGGTGGCATGTTCAGCACCTTGGGCGGTGAGACGCGCAGATACATCGGGCGGCTGAACGCCAATGGGAGTCTGGACACCGCCTTCAACCCGGGGGCGAAGGATTACGTGCTTGCGCTGGCGCTGCAGGAAGGTGGCGAAATCGTCGTGGGGGGCTTGTTCACCGAATTGGGCGGCCAGCCCTGCGACTTCATCGGACGTTTGTCTCCTGATGGTGCGTTTATGGATTGAGGTGTTTGATTCATCTGCCCTTCCCGATAGAGGGTAAGGCAGAGGTTGGGGCGAAGACGTACCAGCCCCGGACGCGCAACACGCACCCGGAGTACATTCGGTCCAGGTTGCTGTCACGGACCTACGATAGCATCTCGATGGCTGGCTGAGCAACTCCCGGTGCAAGTGGGGTTACTCACCTGAGAGATGAAAGCGTGCGTGAGATGGTCCGCGTACTGAAACCGGGCGGTCGCTGGGTGCTGGGAAATCTGCTGTTTGAGGATGGCTCAGCAGAGGAAAACGCTCTGCTTCGTACCGGCAACAACCATACCGTCTGTATACCCGTGATCGAACGGCTCCCATCGCTCCCGCCTATAGCTGGATCCTATAGGACATAAAGGGCTCTCTACCAATAGAGGGCTCTTTTTGTGTTCTCGGGCAAGTTCTCGGTAGTACCTCGGCAGTCCCATAGTTCCCCGACATGGTGTTGTCGTTCCTCCGGTACCAGGCTGTTGATGAGCGGCCCAGGTCCTGATCCAGCTGACGTAAGCTTTCTCAGTACGCAGGGCATGGTGTTTGATCCGCAATGGTAAGGTGCCCCCCGTTGTCAAGATCACAAACGGGGGTAAGCTCAGGTGCTGAAGGTGGACGCGCCGCACCCGCCGCGCAGGTTACGCCTGCGCCGTTGGGCGGTATGAAGGGAGAAAAGGAGGAGACAGCACATGAGCATCGCGATTGCCGTAATAGGTACCGGCGGGGTCGCCTGGAACAATTACCTTCCATTTCTGTCGAAAGAGAAGGATGTTGTTCTGACGTACTTCTCCCGAACGCGGTCGAAGGCCGAGGAATGCGCCAAGGTGTTCGGTGGTCGCGTTGTTGAAGCCATTGACGACATCCACGCCAACGAACCCGATGCTATATTGGTGCTCACTCCGGAGACACAGAGGTATGCAGTTACCGCAGTTCTCCTTCAAGGTAAGCCGAAACGTCTCTTCTTTGAGAAGCCACTCGTCGCCCAGAACGGTCAGGATAAAGTCTGCGAAGATGATTTTAACAAAGCCGCAGACTTGCTGCAACGTGCCAAGAGCTCGGGCACACAAACGGCCATGGTTTTCAACTATCGTTTCTTCGAGCAGACCGTACGCATGAGACGCATTATCGACGATCGCGGCTTCGGCAAGCTCATACATGCGTCTATGTTCGTGAACTATGCTTGCTGGAGTCATTGCATAGACCTGCTGCATTGCTTTGGCGGGAGGGCATCTCAGATCTCTGCTCTCGCCGGCGGTATCCGGTACAAGGATGCTGTGGACGTGTCCGGCTCATTCTGTCTGGCAAACGGAGCCACCGGCACAATTCTCGGGACCAACGGATCACCGTTTGAGCTTCCTCTCTACCAGATAGTTATGAACTTTGAGCGTGGCACTATTCGCTTCAGTGATCTCGATGGACCTATGGACGTTTTTGACAAGGCCTCTCGCTACTGCGAGACACACACTCTCATCGGCAACCATTCGCGATGGGAACAGTACAACAGCTCCTTTGAGAAGTCCCTGGCTGCCTATCTAGACTCAATCCGGCACAATGAGCCGCCGCCGGTACCGGGCATTGCCGGGCTCGAAGAACTTCAATTCGAGGTCGCGTTGCGGCGCTCGATTGAGCAGAAACGTCCGGTGGATGTACAAGATGAATTCCCACTTGAGATATCGGGATAGAAGCGTATGCGCATTTTAAGGCTAGAGGGTAACAGTATCGTTAGTGTGGTCGATCAGCCGGAACCGATTCCTGGACCCGGCGAAGTTGTCATTGAAACGGCAGTCTCAGCAATTTGCGGCAGCGAACTGCATTCCTATCGCGGCGACGGATCACAGCAGGGAAACAGCGGTCATGAAGCGGTCGGTACTGTCATTGAGATTGGCGAGGGTGTTTCCCGTTTGAAGGTTGGCCAGAGGGTTGGGGTCAGCGCCATCGCCGGCTGTGGCAATTGCTCCTACTGTGAGAAAGGGCAATACACGTGGTGTCCGCACCGTAAGTTTTACGGAAGTATGCACGCGGAGCGTTTTCTCGCCTCGGCCAACGCATGCTATCCACTACCCGACGACCTTTCGTGGGAAGCGGGTGTGTTGATTACTGGTGATGGTCTGGGGGTGCCCTATCACACGTCTACCAAGATTGCATCGCCGGACGTACGGATCGTGGCAGTCTTCGGGGTTGGACCCATTGGACTAGGCAACGTGCTTATGCAGGCACATCTTGGCCGCCGGGTGATTGCCATCGACATCATCCCTGAGCGTCTGGAGGCGGCGAAGCAACTGGGCGCCGGCAACGTCGTGAACGCGAGGGAATGCGATCCGGTGGAGCATGTTCGCATGCTAAGCGACGGTGCTGGTGCAGACGTGTGCATCGAGGCTGCAGGCCGCCCGGAAACCGCCAGGGCGTGCTTTCATGCAGTGCGAACGGCCGGTACAGTTGTTTTCAACGGAGAACAGGGAGCCCTCCCTATTTCGCCCAGTGACCAATTCATTCGACGCGACATCACCGCAGTGGGTGCATGGTTCTACCACTTCTCCGAGATTGGCCGGATGCTGGAACTCTACCGCAATGGATTGCCGGTCGTGGACCTTATCTCGCATCGCTATCCATTCATAGAGGCTAGGGCTGCGTTTGAGAGATTCTCGTCCGGCCGGTCATCCAAGGTTCTTCTTGACTACCAGATACACGTGCCCAACCAGCCGGATGCAGGCGACGGCAAATAGCCGCGCCTAATCCGGGACGTTGGGCGGACGACGAAACTGGAATCGATCAACATGAGTGAACAAGGTTGGGAGCTCCTCTCAACCGAGATGTGCCGATGACCGGGTCGTACTGTATGGGGGCCCGATGGCTATTCCTGTGTCGGGTCGCTGGGCGAAGCCGCGCGGTTAGCCGTGGCAGTTGCGAAGATCACCGGTCTTGCGCGAAGCGATTTGTGTCGAATTCTGGCGCGCCGTGCTGGGCTATGTAACGATGGCTGACGCTAGTGCGACTGCCGCCAACACGGGTCGATGCCATTTTAGCCATTCAGACACCACAGAGCCCCTGTATTCCTTAGGGCGAGAGGGTGAACCATCGGCGAAATGAAGACGAATGACCGCATACAGGCACAGCATCGAGTCCCGTCGGTCCCGCCTGTAGCTAGATCCTATAGGACATCAAGAGCTCTCCTTCAACGAAGAGCTCTTTTTGTTTTGGACAGGTTCTTGTGTGTGAGAGACATGTGGGGCCAGCATCACGCTGCGCGATCTGACAACCCCGATGATGGGCTATGTGATTACGCCTCCAGGCGTGGGCTTGGTGTCACCCCGGCCATCGTGGATCCAGGGATGCCTCGAGGGCGGTTTGCCCGTCCGAGAGATGCGGCCTATGATGCGTGCGGTGTTCAACGGGCTGTGGCCCGGACGCCAGCGCGGAGCCAGCCAACCGCATTCCGCAGCAGACGGTCCAATGGCTCCAGCCGGTGTTCGGAGACGGCCTTAACGATTACTGAGGGCAAGGGTACTGATGAAAGAATCGAGACTGACTGGCGCCTACGTGCGAGGGTTGTATCACGCTTGTGGCGTGGATGCGGCTGCGGGTCAGCCACGCATTGGGATTGCCAACTCGTGGAATGACATGGTGCCGGGTCACATTCACCTCAACCACGTCGCCGATGCGGTCAAAGACGGCGTGCGCGCTGCCGGCGGCGTCCCACTGGAGTTCAACACCATCGCGCTCTGCGATGGCATCTGCCAGGGGAGAGGAATGCACGCGGTCCTCCCGAGTCGCGAGGTGGTCGCCGCTTCGGTCGAGCTGACGGCGCGCGCCTACGGCTTTGACGCTCTGGTCTGCTTGGCCTCGTGCGACAAGATCGTTCCCGGGATGCTGATGGCTGCCGCGCGCTTGGATCTGCCGACGGTCTTCGTCACCGGCGGTTTGATGGCAGAGGGGGAGTGGCGGGATGGGCGCGTCGTGACCTCTGATGTCAAGGAGGCCATAGGCCGAGCAAACCGTGGGGAGATTACGCTGGATGAGCTGCACGAGATCGAGTTCGCTGCCTGTCCGGGCCCAGGCGTCTGTAATATGATGGGCACGGCGAACACGATGTGCACCGTTGTTGAGGCTGCTGGACTGAGCCTACCTGGCAATGCGACAGTCGCGGCGACAGATGGTCAGAGCCAAATCAGCTCTGCTTTGCGGTCGCTTGCATCCGCAGCGGGCAGACAAGCGGTCACGTTATCCAGGAGCGATGTGACGTTCGGTGATATCGTGACGCCTGCCACGTTGTGCAACCTGATTGCTGTCGTGCAGGCAGTTGGCGGCTCAACCAACCTGGTGCTGCACCTTGCCGCACTCGCTACAGAACTGGGCTATCCTGTCACGCTCGACGATTGGGACCGCATCGGGCAGGAGACGCCGCTTCTGGCAAAGTTCACGCCGGCATCGTCGTATACCGTGTCCGACTTCGGGCGTGCGGGTGGTGTCCCCGCTTTGCTCAAGGAAATGGCACCCCTGCTGGACCTCAGTGCGCCCACGGCCTATGGGATCCCTTTGACCCAGGTCATAGAGCAAGCTGAGAACCGTTTCCCTGAGATCATTCACTCGCTAGAGGCCCCCCTGGCTCCCACGGGCGGCATCGTCGTCCTGCGCGGCAACCTGGCTCCTGAGGGAGCAGTCGTCAAGGCCAGTGGCGTCTCGCCGAGCATGATGCGGCACGTGGGTCCTGCCCGCGTGTTCGACAGCGAGGAAGACGTGCAGAGGTGCTTGCTCGACGGTGGTGTCCATCCTGGGGACGTGCTCGTCGTGCGCTACGAGGGACCGCGCGGTGGCCCAGGCATGCGCGAGCTCTCACTGCCGGCAGCCATCTTGGTTGGCATGGGGTTGGCCGAGTCGGTGGCCATGATCACCGATGGCCGTTTTTCTGGCGCGACACGAGGCCCGTGCGTTGGGCACGTCTGCCCAGAAGCTGCACAGGGCGGGCCGCTAGCCGTCCTGCGGGATGGTGACGTGATCGAGATCGACATCGCCAACCGCACGCTCAACGTGCGCTTGAGCGAGGAGGCGCTAGACGAGCGGCTGGCTGCGTGGACTCCACCCATCAAGGATATCCCACGGGGTTTCCTGCGCATGTACGCTGCTCACGTTGGACCGGCGAGCCAGGGAGCAGTGCTGTATTAGCGCCGAGGTCACACGCATTGACACCGTGGCGATGGCGTTCCATGTAAGACAGTGTTGACAATAGTGCGTTAGTGTGCTATCTACCTTGGCGAACCACTGAGGGGTTCACACGCGCGCTTGGCACATCCAAGTGCGCATGCGGTGTGACGTTCGCTATCAGCGAACTGAGGGACGTTTGGCACATTTATCATCAACGGAGCCGCTAAGCGAGCTCTGGAATGGAGTCGGACGATGGTCACTGATGTAGTATCAGAACGTTTCGGGTTTATGGCCTCCCTGGGCTTTCAATCGTGGCCGGTGGAAGACGTGGTTCGCTGTCTTGCCGATCTCGGCTACGACGCTGTGGAGTGGACTCTGGGGCATTTCGATCCGACCGCGAGCTCCAGCGATCTCGTCGATCTGGTCCGCGTACCGAACCAG
>JAAZAN010000135.1 GCA_012514315.1 Chloroflexota bacterium | reverse complement strand
GCAGCGCGCTGCATGTCCAGATCGAGTGTTGTATGGACTCGAAGGCCCTGGGTGTAGAGCGCCTCCGTGCCGAACTCACGCTCCAACAGACCGCGAACGTACATCACAAGGTGGGGCGCCTCAATGGCGAATTGCGTGGACGCGAATCCGAGGCGTTCATCAGCCGCTGAGGCGGCTTCCTGCTGCGTGATGAACCCGCGCCTGACCATCAAGTCGAGCACCGTCTGCTGGCGTGCCTGCGCCGACCCAGGGTTCTCGAACGGGTTGTAGGTGGCGGGAGATTGCGGCAGGCCGGCGAGGAACGCACACTCCGCCAGGTCGAGTTCTGCGGCGCCCTTAGCGAAGTAGGTGTGCGCCGCTGCTTCGATTCCATATGCCAGGTTGCCGTAGTACGTCTCGTTCAGGTACAGCGCGAGGATCTCATCCTTGGTGTATGCTCTCGCCAGGCGCCACGCCAGGATCGTCTCGCGCAGCTTCCGCTTGAGTGTGATCTCGGTTCTTTCCTGGGGTGAGAGCAACAAGTTGCGGGCAAGCTGTTGTGTGATGGTACTGCCACCGGAAAGCACCTCGCCCCCCCGGATGTTGATCCATAGAGCGCGTATGATCGCGCGGGCGTCAACACCTGGGTTGGAGTAGAACGTCGCGTCCTCGGTTGCGATGACGGCCTGTGCACACGCCGGGGGGAGGTCCGTCAGCGGCACAGGAACATGTGAACCGCCGTGCGGATCGATGATCTCATACAGCAGTCGACCGCGCCGGTCGTAGATGTGCGTCGATGGCGCGGCCGCTCGTTCGTAGAGGCGATCTGGCGATGGCAGGTCGACCACGAGTCGCCGGGACACCCATGTTATGGAAAGCGCCAATCCCAGGATGACTATCGTGCTGCCAACGATGAGCCATCTCTTGCTGCTTGGGCGTCTGCCCCGACACATGGGTTCACACTCCTGTGTACAACCGGCCTCGACAAAACGTGTCAACGCCTGGGTCTTGTCTCTGGCATCCCGAATCGCTGACTGATTCTGTCCGTTGTCTTAGGGCGTATAGTCCCTCAGTATCGAACCGCCGACGAACTCGCGCAAGATGGAATTATCTGGGATCAGTTCAGATCCACATTCCTGAAACCAACTGAGAAACGCAAGTAGACGCTTGGCCTCAACTCGCCTCGGACTCTCAGGCTCGACCTGCAGCAGAAGAGGTTCGGCCAGCGGTTTAAGGACCGACAATTCGTACACGAGCGCCGAGTTGAAGAGGACATCTGCCCGATCCTGGTAGGGCATGATGTGGTTCTTCTCACCGCGCCGCACACTCTCCCAGCGCTGCAGGGTGTCCTCGGCGGTATAGCCACGGTAAGTTGCATCTCTCACGATGCGCCGGAGCAATCGGGTGTCCGTCGTCGGTACCCGGTTGTGACGATCGATGTTGAGCTGGGTGAGCGCCGAGGCGAAGATGCGGAATGCGTACTCGGCGGGTATCGAGGTTACCAGTTTCGGGTTGAGTCCGTGAATGCCCTCGACGATGATGATATGATCGGGGCCGATGTGGACGCTGGAACCGGTCTCACGGAGCCCTGTGTGGAAATTGAAGCGCGGGAGCTCGATCTCATCGCCGCGCATCAGCGCCATCAGATGCTCGTTGAATAGCTGGAGGTCCAGTGCTTCCAGAGCCTCGAAATCGTAGTTGCCCTCTGCGTCGCGAGGTGTCTGATCCCTTTCGACGAAGTAGTTATCCAGCTCTAGCGGAAACGGGCGGACGCCGTGAGAGAGTAACTGGATAGACAGCCGCTTCGAGAATGTGGTCTTGCCCGCCGAGGATGGGCCAGCGATCAGCACCAGGCGTACTCGTGGCCTGCGCTCGACGATCTGTCTGGCGATCTGCGCAACCTGTTGTTCGTGCAGCGCTTCGGATACCAGAATCACCTCACGGATCCGGTCGTTCGCCATGGCGCTGTTCAGATCGCTGACGGACTCTAGGTGCAGCACGCGCAGCCATTCACCGTACTGGCGGAACGTCGCTGTGAGCTGTGGTGAATCCACATGATCCAGAATCTCCGTCGGACGATGCCGGCGGGGATATCGGAGGACGAAGCCGGGCGGCCAATTCTCAACCCTGAAGTAGCGCAGGGCCCCGGTGGAAGGCACCATGTAGCCATGGAAGTAATCCCGTACGCCATTGAGATCATAGAGTGTGAGATAATCCTTATTGCGATGGGCCAGCAGGCGGACTTTCTCCGTCTCCTGACGCGCCGTCAGAATTCGGACGACCTCGCCCAGGGGAACCTTCTCGCGGGTGATCGGCAGATCCTGGTCGACCATATCCCGCATTCTGGTCTCAATGCGCTCCAACTCCGCAATGCTGAAGGGCTCCCTATCCCGGACATGGCAGAAGAATCCACCCGATGGGATGGTATGGTCGATGTAGACCTGAGCCTCGGGAAACAGCTCGCGCACCGCGGCAACAAGGAGAAAGGCGAGCGAGCGGCGATAGATTCGCACGCCGTCCGAGTCGGAGAGCAAGAGCGGCTGCACCTGGACATCCCGGATGATCGGGAAGCTGAGTTCACGCAGGGCCCCATCGACCAGGGCAGCGACAACTGGAACCTCGTTTTGTCCCAGTTCTGTCTGTATGAAGGCGTTCAGCGAAGTTCCGATCGGGGCTTCGTACGTATTCCCACCGAGAAAAGTCACTTGGACTGTCTGGCGCGGCTCAGCGGGCCAGACTGAGGAGTCAGTTTTGTGGTTCATTGTTCAGTCTCTGTTTCCTAAGAGTTGATCGCGGCCTATTGTGGCCGCGATTTAGTTGGCTTCGATAGTACGTCCGGTTAGTGTCTGTTCCGTAGAGGAAGGCGTCTCACGATGAACACTGCCTCTCACCTCGACCGGCGACGGACTCAGTCAGAAGGGCGGCATAATCCGTCCAGCCATAACCAATGCCATGCAACCACACAGAGCCACATTGAGGAACAGGAGCAGCGTCAGCAGGAAGCGTTGCCACGGAGCCAATTCGTCGATCATCCTGGACAGCCTCGATTTCCTGGCCTCTTCTTCCAGAGCAAACTCATCCTCATTCTGGACTATCTGCTCCCGCAGGTCTTCTACCATGGCCGGTCTCCTTCATGGTCTGTTGCACAGTATGGACAAACATACCGTCAAACACCCCAAAAGTCAAACGATGTGCGCCAGGAAACAGAAAAGTCCCGGATGATTATCCGGGACTTGGTCTATTGAGCTCTGTCTTGCGGTAGGTTGGTACCGACGTGACGAAGTCCGAAGCCAGTAACTAGGCCTCCTCTCCTTCATCCAGTCCAATGACGTCCGCTGCCTGCGGCCCTTTCGGGCTATCCTCGACTGTCGATTCGACCTTCTGACCTTGACGGAGATTACGGTATCCCTCACCGCGAATGGCTGAGTAGTGGACGAACACGTCCTCCTCAGTGTCGTCGGGTCGGATGAAACCGTAGCCCTTAACCCGGCTGAACCACTGCACAGTCCCCGTCGTGCGCGCATTGCTGACCATCTTACTTCATTACCTCCTCACGCTCAAGCATACTTGAGGCTTGGATACGCGCCCGCGTCGCAGAGGCAGCGCAATCCAAGCCACACATTGCGCGGCAAGATACCACAGTTTGAGCCTGTTGTCAAGGTCGCTGTGGTCTAGAAGTGGGCGAACCGAGCCAGTATAGTGATTCCATGGTATAATCGCTGGCTGCTGGCAGGCGAGGGAAGGTAATACATAGACGCAAGGAGATGTTGGGTACACTGGAGATGACGTAGTGATGAATGATCACATTATCGCGGTTGTCCCAGCCTGGAACGAGGGTGTCAGGATCAAGCCGGTGCTGGAGGGCATTCTAACGCATCTCTTGGTCTTGGTGGTTGACGACGGGTCCCACGATGACACTGTGGCGGTCGCAGAGAGTGTTGGGGCTGCCGTGGTGCGGCATTCGCAGAACCGGGGTAAGGGAGCGGCGCTGGTAACGGGTTTTCAGTGGGCGCTTGCCCACGGCTACGAGGCGGCGCTTACACTGGATGCTGATGGGCAGCATGACCCGAACGAGATTCCGAAGTTTGTCGCGGCCTATGAGAATGGAGTGGGAGATCTGATTATCGGCCGGCGATCCTTCCGGAAGATGCCGTTTCCACGTCCTGTGACGACGCCCGTGGGGACGTGGCTGCTCTCAATGGCGCTGAAGCAGCCGATTTACGACAATCAGAGTGGCTATCGTCTCTACACACGCCGGTGCATGGAGTCGATCAAACCGACGACGACGGGGTTCGAGTTTGAGGTCGAAGTCATCGTCCAGGCGGTATGCAACGGGATTCCCATTGGCTGGGTCGATATCCAGACGATCTACAATATCGATAAGGTCAGCTACTTTCACCCCGTACACGACACCGTGCGCTTCCTGCGCATGGTGTGGCGGGCCCGGCAAGAGCGTATCGCCTGGGAGGACGGAAGACAGAGCTAGCCTACAGGTGCTCGATCTCCGGATGCTCGCTGGCTGAACCGGGTCGTGTGAATCAGTGCGATTCGCCTGTCTGAGTTAGGTCGCCGTCCTCCTCACGCCAGAGCGCGACCAAGCGGTCGATGCGGATCCGCTGAGCGTGAAGCCAGCGGTGCGGTCCCAGGATCTGACGTCCCATGGCTGGCTCGGCGTCGGGCAGCCGTCTCAGTGTCCCTTCCTGCACCAGACGTTTAAAAAAGCCCAGGAAACGCCGTTCCAGTTCCTCGTCCGACCAGTCTTCTTCTTGCTCAGCTTTCTCCCGTGCGAGACGTTCGATGAAATCTGACGTTTGCTCGATCAGCACATCGACGGGCTCCAGCACGATGGACCAGGCGTAGATGGGGTCGAGCGGCATCGAGCCCATCTCCATAGCGGTGACCCGGTGTGGAATGGGCGCTTCTTGCGTCGTACTCTCCTCTGTCATACGTACTGCTCCTACGCTGATGCGCCAAGTCGAGTCGTATCTACCATCCGCTGGCGGTGAAGGCGGCGCTCAGCAAGGCTTCCCGCTCCTCTGCCGTCATAGGGCGTGGCCGTGCGTAGTCTTCGAGTATGGCGGTCAGGATCTCTGTACTGACATGACGGCCATCGTAGAACACGTGCCGATCGAGGAACTCCTGACGAGTCTCCAATGACCACATCTGATCGAAGAACAAGTTGCCGAGCCCATAGTGGATATAGGCGCCGTCTACCAAATCCCAACCCTGTGGCTGATGAGCCTGGCTGCCGCTTACGATGGTTGCTCCTGCGCGAGCAAGGGCCTGGAAGTCGGCGCGTTGCTGAGGGGTGGGATCATACTGGTAGAACTCGATGTACTGGAGTGTGACGATGGGGATGATGCCCTGCTGACGCATCTGCCCGATCTCTGCAGCCATTAGCTCGTAGTCGCACGGTGCAGAACCGGGCAGCTCGTCCGTCGCCCAATCGGACCTCGGACCAGCCGGGTTGCAGCCGATGAACCCGAACGTATGTACCCCAGAAGTGATGGTCAGGGGTTGCTGCGCCTGGCTCCTGTTCCACCCCCCTCCATAGTAGTGAATACCCCGTTCTTCGTACATCCGCAGTGTGAGTCGCATCGCGTCCACTCCCCAGTCAAGCAGGTGATTGCCCGTCAGCTCGATGACGTCGAATCCGGCGTCCTCCAGCAGCCCGATGTAGCTGGGATTTGAACAGAATACCATGGTCGTATAGTCGGACGGGGGTGGACAGTCCTCGGCGAATGAGACTTCATTGCTGGTGTGCGTGATGTCGGCTTCCAGCAGCCAATGTCGGATATCCTGAGCCGGGTATGTCACGCCGTGCCGATCCATACGGATCGCGGTCGCTCGCGACAGGGCGGTGACGCCGGTCATCAGGACGGTTGTCATCTTCGAAGGATCCCGATTTGCGATCGGCCCTGCGAGGATCTCCTGCAATTTGGATACTCCCCGGTCGAGACCAGATACCTCCAAGCGCAGGACCAGGGGATAAGCTGCTGCGTCCAGGTCCTTATGGAGTAGCGACATTCCGCTGATGCGGAGTACTTTCCAGCGGGGATCGAGTTGCTCAAACGGCACAACTGCCCAACTCGGGCGAAGATCCCAGGCCTGCTGCGCGATCTGGTCTTCGGGTAGGATCTCGACGCTTCCCTCCGCTGCCTGGTTCAAGAATGAGTTCAGGGCAATGGCTGTCTCCGCCGACATGAGTAGTGGCTGCCCGGCAAAGGGTCCGCTGGGTTGGCCGCTCCAGCTTGCCGTGAAGTCCTCCCAGGCGACTTCATCGACTATGGTAGGGAACGGCGCAACGAGCGCATACGTCCACGTTGCGATGGAGGCGTCAGCCTGGTCGGATGCATGGTGCACCTCTACCTCTGCACCGTCCGCGGCACTGCTCGCGGAGAACAGGTCGGGGTGAGCCGCGATCGCTGCATTCAGTGAATCGGCGACAGGCGCGGGTAATCCCTGGGGAATGTAGACGGTGACCGGCCAGGCGGGCGTCGGACTGGGCGATGGCGTGGGTGGCACGGGCGTGACTGTGGGGCGTGGCGTGCGTGTTGGTGTGGGTGTAAGCTCAGGCGTGGGCAGGGCCGTGGCGCACGCGGCAACGATGGCCAGTGCCAGGCCAAGCGCAGCGAACGAGATAAGCCGAAGTGCACGGTGAAGCGGGGTTTCAGGTTTCATAGACTGGCTTCGCGGACAGGGCGATTCGGCCCTCCCGTCATCCTCCATCGTCTCATGGTTCGCCCCCGCTGGATAGGGCCAGCTGGGCGTTACTGCTGCGGTGCTTCATCCTCAAACGGAGAGCTGAAATGCACCCAGACCCACGTGCTCGGAGCCCCGGCAGGTATGTACGCTGTCTTCTGTTCGTCGGGCAGGTACGGCTCGCTCCAATGGTAGAACCAATGGGCGTCCGATGGGGCCAAATTGACGCATCCGTGACTACGCTGAAACCCGAAGGCGTCGTGCCAGAATGCCGTGTGGATGGAGTATCCCTCGTGGAAGTAGAGCGTCCAGGCAACGTCCTCAATGTAGTAGTAGGTCGGATTTCCGTCTTCGACGTCAGGGTTGCTCATCTTCCCTTCCCGGACTTTGTACCAGACGCGATACAAGCCTGGGGGGGTAGCCGTACCCGACCGCCCACTGGATATGAGCGTGGCGTAGACCATGCGATCGCCTTCGTACGCTGCGATGGTCTGCTCGAACAGATCGACCTCGATCCACTTCTCTTCGGGCCCCACTTCTATCGGACGCGCGTTGACGTCCACGCGGGATGTGTAGCTCTGTTCGACCCACTGATCGGTCCCGATCAGGTACCAGATCTCGCTGCCACGCCGTTCTTCGGCGAAGATCGTGACAATCTGATACCGGTCGAAAGCGGATGCCTCATTCGGTGGTCCTTGCGGCGCAGCGGACGCCTGAACCCAGCGGTTAATCCAGGCGAATGGATGCTGAGGCTGTTCGGTGAGGTAAACTCCCTGAAACCTCGACGGGCGGGCGAGCGCCAATGCTTCCGCCGGTACATATTCGTCCTCGTTAATTCGATACCAGGGCTGACCTTCGTGATCGACGAGCTCGTCGACACTGAGCCACCAGTCACCTGAGAGCATCGTTCGAACAGGCGGCAGACCCATGGCTGCCTCCACTGGGTGATGGTACACGTTAAGTGGGAGTGTTATGACATGCGCATAGGTTCGCGATGTAACAGGCTCTCCCTCCTGAACCGGCATCTCTAGCACAGGTAGCGCGGGCAAAGGATCGGGCAGCCGAATGGCGGCAAGGCGCAACGCGGTTGTCCCTGGACCATACCCGGGACAGAGCTCAGGATTGCGCCGCAGGAGGCTTGGGACACAGACGTACCCCCGACCGGTGGTCCCCCCAGTCTGTGTGAAACTGGATTCTTGAAGCGAACTGGCAACTGCGGGAGTGGCGCCCGAACCCAGCGCAAGTGCGACGAACGAGATAATCAGTATCAACAAATAGCGACGCACGGATGTCTCCATCTAAACCGGACGATGTAGGAAGATTGAGCGGGGTCGTGCATCAAGCTAGAGACACCACTGAAGACGCATTCATCCAATACAGGGCGTGCCCGGCCAGTCGCATTCCCTGCTCATTCCATTGGGATGCATTCTATCACGGAATGGGGGCACTGTCCAGTATTTCACGCCCTCCGGAGATGGAGAGGCCGAGAGCGCGGACATACCGAATCACCGTGCGCATCTGGTGATTTCAGCGGGACGCCCTACTTGCCGGTATCAGTCTTCATCGTGTGAGCAAGTTTGCGTTCCAGTCGCGCCAATCGGTGCTCCAGTTCCTCTAGCGCAATGGCCCGAGCGTATCCGGAGGGTTGGTTTCTCACTTGCGATATCGCATGGCGTACCCAATCGGAGGCCAGCGCGATGTTGCCCACGTGCCATTCGAGGTACTTGGCCAGTTCTACCTGGGCGAAGTGTTCGCCGGGGTGCTCGATAGCACACTGCTGCCAGAAGGCAAATGCCTCGGCGCCGCGATTGGTCTGTTTCAGCATCTGGGCCAGGTCGCGCATGGCCCTCAGTCTGAGGTCAGGGTGAAGATTCCCAGTCAGAGCTGCCCGGTAGGCCCATTCCGCCTCAGACAAGCTATCGGTTGCTGCCCGCCAGCGACCCAATCCGTACAACTCGGCGCCGCTAAGTTGGGACTCAGACGCTGTTTCCCCCAGTGCGGCGCAGATGCGCACAGCGAGCGTGACCAGGCTGAGAATGTCCACCTCGTTGTGGTACAACACGCGCTGCATCTCACGAGCGTCCCCGGTACGCAGATAGTCCCGGTAGAGGAATGGAATGATGCCGCTGGGTACATCGGCCTGTTCCCGGATTACGCCCAATATCTCCTGTTCGAGCATCCCGAGTCTGCACGATTCGAGATGGTATCTCCACAGACGCCGGGCAGGATGGAGTAGGTCGAGGTGGGGCAGGTGGATCGTTGGGGATGACATCCGCGCCAGAGTGAAGCGTGTCTCGATGATCGGCACATCGAACGTCTTGCCGTTAAACGAGACCAGCGCGTCGAACTGGCACAGATCCTCCTTCAGGGTCTCTATCATCGCGGGTTCGTCGCCCGGATCGCGCAGGAAGTATTGGCGGACCTGGAACCCCGTGTCACAGAAGTGTCCCAGACCAACCACGAAGGCCATAGTGCCTGTGCCGGCTGATAGACCCGTGGTTTCAGTGTCCAGGAAGCCCGCGCGCTTGAGGTCTATCTCACAGAATGCATCGTCCTGACTGACATGGGCTGCCATACCTGGCGTCACGCCAAGGAACGCTCCAAGTGGAATGTCCCCGTGGGCGTAGTCGCAGGGATACGTGCTCTCGGCCACGAAGCACCGCCCGTGAGACGTGGTGATGAAGCGCCCAGTTACCAGGTCCTCGAGCGCCGGGCCGGGGCCTGAAGCGGGTAGGTTGGCCAGCTCGCGTGCGCCGTGGACCACACCGAGTTGACGGAGCCTCCGACGCAGCTCCTCAGACACGGCCATGGTCCGACCGGTGTTTCGCTGTTCCGAATGTGCCATCCTCCCTGCACTCCTCTGTCACGGACAATAGGGCGAGACGACCCATACGCTCTTGTGCGCCTCCTGTCCATCGGCCGACCAGATGTGAACCGTCAGTGGGGCGTCATGGCATCTCAACCAGCGCAGATAGAGGAGATTGTCACTCTGTGGTTCGCTGTTCTCCAAAGCGTACAGGAACGGTGGCGCGCCGCCTGTGAAGGTGATGTGCAGATGACCTTCCCAATCATCGCTATCCGGCGCCTCACGCCAGTCGGTGATCTCGTAGCCTTGCCCGATGATCACGAGGGGATCGCCCATTGGCGCCGCCGTCAAGGTGGGTGTAGACGTGGCGGTGGCAGTTGGTCCGGGTGTAGCGGTTGACGTCGGCGTTGTCGTCTCTGTGGGAGGCGACTGCGTATCGGTAGATGGAAGGGTTGTCTCGTTCGGCTCGGACTCACCCTGTGTAGCGCTGGGTGTTGTCGCCTGCTCTGACGACGGCTCTGTGTCGGGATGTTCGGATGTCTGCGTGTCCACGTCAAAAGGTGTTATGGACGGAGACGGCGTCTCCAGTGATGGCATCGGCGTTGGGGCATTGCACGCTAGACTTCCGAGAATGAGTATGGTGAGCGCCAGACAGGTGGCGGTGCACCTGTTTCTATCCGTGGTGTCTGTCCTCATGTGCGGTCTCTCCTCTCGTGGATCCCGTTTGAGTCTGGGGCCACAGGGGCGGCACGATCTACACAGCGCGGGCGCGCTCCATTCTCAAGAGAGCTTCCTTGATCTCAAGCCCGCCTGCATACCCGACAAGTGATCCATCAGAACCGATGATGCGATGACAGGGAATGACGATCGGCAGGGGATTCGCGCCCAAAGCAGCTCCAACGGCCCGCACAGCGCGCGGGCGGTCGATGCGGCGGGCGAGATCTCCGTAACTGATAGTCTGTGCATACCCGATCTGGGCAGCCTGCTCCCAGACCTCTTTCTGGAAAGCAGTCCCTACGATGTCCAGGGGAAGATCGAATTTGCGGCGTACGCCATCCAGATACTCCCTGATCTGGGTCAGGCAGACCAAGAGAAGGGGCGAAATGGAACAATCCACTTCACTGCCGGCACGCCGATGAAGCCAGGATAGGAACGACTCGGGTTGCCCGTCACCCAGTCCGATTGTGCATAGGCCGCGGTCACTGGCGGCCAGCCAGATCGGACCCAAACGAGTCTCCGCACGGGTGTAGGTGACAGAATTGACCGGGATAGCCCTTCTCACTGATGCCTCCTCGTAGGCTATGTCAGCAGGGACACTATCTCTGAGGTATGCTCAAGGATGATGTTCGCGCCGGCCTGTTCTAGGCTCGCGCGATCCCCGAACCCGCACAATACCCCGACCGCTATGGCTCCTGCCCGACGCGCGGATTTCATATCGACCGTAGTATCCCCGACCATAGCACACCGCTCGATCGGAACGCCCATCAGCTGCGCCGCCAGACGTATCGGTGAGGGATGCGGCTTGAGACGCCAAGTGCTTTCCCGAGTGACAACCACTTCGAAGGCGTCCTGCAAATCATACTGGGTGAGGAAGGCTCTGGCCTCGCGTAGGCTTCGGGTGGTCACGATCCCCAGGCGGTAGCGCTGTCTCAAGTGAGCCAGCATATCCTCCGCACCTGCTATGAGGCGGTAATTGGCCTGAGTGCGCAACCCGCGCCAACGCCGTAGACGGTCAGTGAATCTGATCAATGTCGTGTCCAGCCCCACCATATCCACCAGTGTTATCAGGGCGTTGCCGGGAGGTTCGGACGCCAGGATCAAGCTGCGGGCGGTCTGGAGCGGCTGACGGATGCGCAAGCGTTTCAGAAGTTTGGCCAGCGTCTCGACAGCCTGGTCGTCCGTGTCCATCAGTGTTCCATCCAAATCGAACAGGACGGCATCTATTGAAGCTTGATCGATCATCACGAAAGGTTCCTCACCAGGTATGAATGCACATAGTATCACGATGGTGAAGGTGTGTCAACGGATGATTTCGCCAAACCGTCAGGGATGACAAGCTTGCCCCGAGCACACCCCGCCGTATAATCCGAGGCAGACAGGGAAGGGAGTATGAAAATGAGTGTGTCAGCAGCACTGGAGGCGCTTCGGCAGAATACCG